>NZ_JBFOFG010000007.1:0-182618 GCF_040887165.1 Enterococcus sp. C65
AAGCTAATCAGTTGAGATTGCCGTAGCAACTTTTATATCATATCAGAGTGACATTTGTTTGTCAACTCTTTTTTAAAAGTTTTTTCGACTTCGTTTTTTAGAAGTGTTTCAGCAACTCATTTATCATAACTCGTCGTTTGTTATTTGTCAACAACTTTTTTGAAGTTTTTTTCGATGAAATCAACCTTCATAAGCTATTGATTTTTTACGACTTAGTTATCTTATCACCTTAAAAAGTAAATGTCAATGAATTTTTCTAAATAAATTTCACGATCTTTTTCTCTTTTTCAGCAACGTCAATTACTTTACCATTAAAAAAAAGAATGGTCAAGCTAAAAATTAATTTTAGCAGCACCTTACTTTATTTCTCTCTATTGGTCTAACCTACTTTAGTTGCCTATCTTCTTATTTAGACTCATCGGTACTTCAGACGATTACTGCAATGACTAACTATTTTCATGCTCAAACATCAAATATCTCTCATATCTTACTTTCGATACCGCACACCTTTATAAATAGCTAATGGCAAGATCACAAAAAGAAACAAGAGAAGAATATCGATCAGATATTGGTCGCTAAAAACATTTGTTAATGGCTGATTTGTAGTTAAAGAATAAAATGCGGGTAGCAAAATAATCGTGAAAAGATACGAGCCACTGATTTCCCAAAAATCTTTCCAAGAAAATTTTTTGTGTTTCATCGCTCCACCTCCTTGCTTTATATGAGAGAAATTCACTACTTGAATAGACATTTCTACGCTTCTATAATAGACAAAATCAGCTATTATAGCTAGGTTAACAATAATTATTTATTAAACAATGAAAAATAAGCTAATTTTCTATGAGTTATCCCCGTCTGATTTCTTCATACTAAAAAAGCAACGCAAAACAATTTTGTTTTACGTTGCTTTTGCTTGTTCTGGCTAAATTATTTTCTACAACGTTAATTACTCGCTGTATAAATCTCTAACTGGTGTCATGATGATGCGATTCAAGTCATTGATGATCGTGCTGAATTGTTGTTCTTTTTGCATCAAATCATTGATCACTTCTTCTGATTGAATTTTCATTGCCATTTCTTGCGCTTTCATTGCATCTTCATCGCTAAATTCTTGCCCGCTCATTTGTTTTTCCTGCAATTCGATTTGCATCGCTTGAAAATCTTTGAATAGACGATGTGCTTCTTCATTTGCTTTAACTTTTGCATAGGCTTCTTCTAAAGCTTTGAATTCTTGCAATTCGCGAATCTCGCGTTCGATTTGATTTGCGCTATCATAAATATTTGACATAGTTAGCCTCTTTTCTATAGATCGTTTAGTTTTATTGTACCATTTGTTTATCGTTTTTCATAGGATTACTGTCCTTGATATTTCCGCCAGAGATCTTTCGCAGCTTCACCTAAACCTCTTACGCCTTCTTTTACCATATCACCGATATTTTTCAGCCCATCTTTAGCTTGTTCCCCGTATTTATTCAGATTTTCTTTCCATTGTTCTGAGTTCTCATTGGTTTGCGTATTATTATTGACTTGATCAGCAGGGACTACTTTTCCGCCAGTCGCATATGCATCTGCTACAGGGAAAGGCTCTTGCTCGGTATAAGGAAGAATGCCTTCTGCGGCCGATTTGAAGACTTTACCAACCACATTCCCACTTGTTCCTGCTAAATAATGCAATTCACTAGACTCTTCATATCCCATCCAAGTTGAAATCACGACATTAGGTGTATAGCCAACAATCCATTGATCGTTAGCTTTGGTAGGATCAAAATTGGTTTCAGTCGTTCCTGTTTTCCCTGCGACTGTGTAACCAGCCGGTTTAGCTGCAACGGCTGTCCCATTAGAAAAAGTCCCAAGCAGCATTGAAGTCATTTGATTAGCCGTTTCTTCTGAAATGACTTGTTTAGGTTTTTCATTGGTCTTGTCAACAATTACTGCACCCGTTGAATCCACGATTTTAGTAATCAGATGTGGTTTGTACATTTTACCAGCGTTAGCAAATGCACTGTATGCTCCAGCCATCGTTAACGGCGAAACTCCCTTAGCTAAACCACCTAATGCTAAACCATAATACTTATCTGATTTCGATAGAGGTAATCCAAATTCTTCTGCTTTATCATAACCTTTTTGAAGACCGATTTCATGAAGCAACCATACAGCAGGAAGATTCAAACTTTCAGCAACCGCCTGATACATCGGTACTTCACCACGGTACGTTCCGTCGTAATTATGAGCTTTATAATAAGATAATGGTTCATCTTTCAAAATACTTGCTGGGGTGTATCCCGCTTCTAACGCTGGTGCATACACACTCAAAGGTTTGATCGTTGAGCCAGGAGAACGTTTCATTTGTGTTGCAAAACTGAATCCCCGGAAAACATGTTCCCCACGTCGCCCTACCAGCGCCTCAACTCCACCAGTTTTAGGATCTAATGCGACTGATGCGGATTGAACCATTGCCCCATCCGCAGCATTTGCCGGAAATAGTGCATTGTTTTGATACGTTGTTTCTAATTGTTTTTGATAATTTTGATCAAGTGATGTATAGATTTTGTATCCTTTGTTCATCACATCTTCTTCATCTAAACCATAATCATTGACTGCTTCATCAATCACGGCATCAAAGTAATAAGGATAGCGATAGCCTGATTCCGAATTATCATACGTATCTTTCACGTATTGTTTGATATCCACTTTGCTTTCCGTTTGGTATTGTTGTTTCGTGATCTTGCCGTTTTCTTCCATGACACTCAATACGGTGTTTTTTCGATTGTTTGCATTTTCTGGATGATCGATCGGATTATAGATACCCGGACCTTTAAGCATCCCAGCTAACGTTGCGGCTTCTGCTAAATTAACCTGATTAGCATCTACCCCAAAGTATTTCCTTGAAGCATCTTGTACGCCCCATACCCCATTTCCAAAATAAGCATTGTTGAGATACATGGTCAAAATCTCTTCTTTGCTGTATTTCTTTTCAATTTCAATGGCTAAAAATAATTCTTTTGCTTTACGGTCAAAAGTTTGATCAAGTGTCAAATAAGCATTTTTAGCTAATTGTTGGGTAATTGTACTCCCACCTCCACCAGAAGTGCCACCTGAAAGGACCATCCGAACTGCTGCCCGAGCGATCCCTTTGATATCAAATCCATGATGCTGATAAAAATTACGATCTTCGGTTGAGATAACCGCATTTTGGATATCTGGAGAGATTGCATTCAATTCCACATAAGTCCCTTTTTGAGCATACAGGGTGCCTGCTTCTTCATTCTTTTTATCATAGATAACGGTAGACTGACTTAGCCCCGATTTTAACGTGGAGACATTTGCCTGTTTTGCTAAAATAAAAAGATAGATACTGACGATCAATACACAGATCAAGCCAATCAATAGGATCAGTTTATTGATATGATACTTTTTCCATATACGTTTTCGCCATCGATGGAATCGCCCTAAATAAGGTTTAATCCAATGCCAAAAACTGATCAAAGCAGCTTTTATTTTACTTAAAATGCTTTGAAAATCCATTTATTCTTCTCCTGTCTATTTGATTGAATCGCCTTATTCTACCACAGGTACGTTCTTCATTCTTCCTGCTTGAGATGTAGGCAAACTGTTTTTTTAAGTTTTGACGATAGTTTAGCATAAGAAGTATCAGAAATTAGTCACTTTTTTCTTAAATAAGTTTTAAAAATGGTACAATAGAGCTGCATTTTTGCTAAAAGGAGTATTTTTATGGAAATCACGATCACGTTACCTGACACTCAGCCAACAACCACCATTCGAGAATTATTAGAACAAGAATGGCTCGTTCCAAGAAAAGTCCGCCACTTTTTACGTATAAGAAAAAATGTGTGGATCAATCAAGAACCTGCCTTATTTCATTTTGAAGTCCACGCTGGTGACCATATTACGTTACGTTTTGAAGAAACTGATTATCAATACCAAGAAGTCCAATTGGGTAAATCTTCCTTCGTCCAACCATTATATGAAGACGATCATTTACTCATTGTCAATAAACCCGCCGGCATGAAAACTCATCCGAATGAACCAACTGAAAATGATACTTTATTGAATCACTTAGCTGCGTATTTAAAGAAAAAAGAGCAACGCCCTTATGTCGTGCATCGATTGGACAAAGAAACAAGTGGTGCAATTTTATTTGCTAAAAATCCCTTTGTTTTACCTATCCTAGGCAGAATGTTGGAACAAAAGAAGATTTATCGACGATACCAAGCACTTGTCTGGGGAACAATCAAAGAGGATTTGATTTTAAAAGATAAAATCGGTCGTGATCGGCACGATCGCAGAAAACGGGTGGTAGATCCTCATAAAGGTCAAACGGCTCTCACACATGTTTCCGTTGATCAAGTAGTAAATGGTCAGACTCAGGTTTACTGTGTCTTGGAAACCGGACGTACTCATCAAATCAGGGTCCATCTCTCTCACATTGGTCATCCCATTGTCGGTGATCCACTTTACCAAACACGGTCTGCGAACCGTCTCATGCTCCATGCGTTAGAATTACACATGTCTCATCCTTTCACGCAAGAAACCATTGTCGCAAAAGCCCTCCCTGGTCTATGGTAAAGACACTATTGTGAGGAGCGATCCACTACTGATCACAATCAAAAAAACGGCTAGGGACACACCTCTAGCCGTTTTTTATTACTATATATAGAATATATACACCTTATTGTTTACCATGTTCTTTTTCTGCTAAAAGCAAGCTGCCAATAATTCCACTCTCATTCGGCAGACCCCAGCGTACAATGTACTCATCTACTTGTGGCGTTTCCATGTACCCACCCATTAACTCAACGAATTGTTGTCGAATTTTATGCAACAAGTGGTCTTGATTCATCACTCCGCCGCCTAAAATGATTTTTTCAGGAGCTAACGTCAACGTATAATTGATCAATGCTTGAGCAATATAATAGGCTTGGATGTCCCATATTGGATGATCTTGAGGAAGTTCTTGGCCTTTGATTCCAGTTCGTGCCTCAATTGAAGGTCCAGCCGCTAATCCCTCCAAACAATCTTTGTGGTAAGGACATGTTCCTTCATAGGTATCCTCTGGATGACGTTTTACCCAGATATGCCCCATTTCTGGGTGGGCAAGTCCAGAAAAGATATCTCCTTCAAGGACCACACCGGCACCAATCCCTGTACCGACAGTCAAATAAATACAACTCTTTTTCCCTTGTGCGGCTCCTTTTAGCAATTCGCCGTAAGCTGCTGCATTCACATCTGTCGTCCAAGCCATCGGAATCCCGTAACGTTCTTGGATGCTGCCTAAAAAATTGTAGTTTCCCCATCCAGGTTTAGGTGTTGCCAAAACATACCCATAATTATCGGCATTTTTATCAATACCGATCGGACCAAATGAACCGATCCCTAACGCCTCTAGTTCATATTGATCAAAAAAATCAAATACTTGCTTTAGTGTTTCTTCAGGTGTAGTTGTAGGAATACTTACTCTTTCTACGATAACGCCTTCATTTGAAACGGCACAGATGAATTTTGTTCCCCCTGCTTCTATTCCACCATACATTGCTTATTCCTCCTCGAATCCGATTGTCCGAATTTCATAAGGTCTAACGGTCGGAGCAATCGTTTGCTCAACTGTTTCTTCTAGCAGATTCAATAATTCCCCTTGTTTCCCATTTTTAGTGATTTGTAATGGTGAATCAAGACCGGACAGATTAAACCCACGCACCACTACTTTATCACTAAATTTACTTCGTTTCAAAGCAGTAATTGCAAACGTTTCCCCTTCGCAAGTTAAATAGCTGTTTTCAGCTGGCAAGGTTCCTGTTTGAATCGCCATTTGCGTGGTAGAAAAAGGAATCTGTGCGCTATAAGCATGATGGTAACTAGCAAATTTTTCTTCTGGCTGATGCACTTCGATACTGTAGTTAAAGCAATGTACCCCATGACATTGGGCTTCTGGTGTTGGAAAATATCCCCAATCTCCTAATTCCCCTACACAACGTAGTAAAGTCACCGCAATCACACTGTCATCGATTACTTCATATTCATTTAATCCATAATTGCCAACTGTTACTCCATAATCGTTTCCTTCTAAATGAACGAACGCCTGTTGATGCTGTGGATTTGTTGGATTTTCCCAACTACTTGATACATCATTGGGACGGGTAACCACTTCAAAAATACTATCAGCTTGATGTTGTTTCACATGTAACTTTGTTGGGAACAACACACGTAAGCGATGATCATCCATTTGATTATTCACTTTTGTTTCAAAGTCGATTTTTTTGCTGTCTTTTCTTAAAGTGATAACAGTTGTTACTTCTAACACACGCTTTTCTTTTGAACGACCTGCTTTACGGTGACGAAACTCAATGACCATCTGTTGTTCTTTTGCTAAACGTTCATCAGCAGCTACTGGGATCAATAATTCCTGGGTAACTTTTACTTGTGCTAATTCACTCGTATCAGTTACGACTTCTACGGTACTTTGATCATTTTCCTTTGATAAAATAGGTTGGTCATTTTCAGGCTGTTTGAAGATATATTCATTTCCAATATCCCCAACATTTTCGAATGTCAATAATTCATCTAGTTGTTTGCCCGTCGTTTTGTCTTTCAACGTCAAGGTGCCATTCGATTTGATTTCTAGCCGAACTTGTTGATTTTCTAATACTCGTCCATCGTTTTGGATCATCGTCTCTTTTTCTTCTTTAGCTTTTCCTTCTATTAATAAGTACGTGTTCCAAGAAAAAGCTGGCATTTCGCTCACTGGTAAAGTGACCGTGATTTTTCTCGCCATGTAAGGAATCCTAAACCGATCTTTGGGCAGATCATAATCAAACGTCACAAATGTTTCTGATAGTGACGCAGGGACTTCTTCACCATTGGATGTTTCTACATGGTAGCTTTTTGGTGGTTGCTTTTCTAGTTCTTCATATAATTTCTCAGGTATTCCTTCTGCAAAACATTTTCTTTCTAACTCAATCGTTATTTCTGCTTCACCAGTCTTTGCTGATCCAGCCGTGTTCATAACTAAGAAAGGATAGCTTTTTGCTGGTAAGCTGCTAGTGTCGATCGCTTGAGCAAGTTGCCTGATCGCTTCTTCTGCTAAATACTTCCCTACTTCATCTGCTTTTTCAAAACGTGTCATCATTTCTCGAT
Organism: Enterococcus sp. C65; assembly: GCF_040887165.1. Lineage (NCBI taxonomy): Bacteria > Bacillati > Bacillota > Bacilli > Lactobacillales > Enterococcaceae > Enterococcus > Enterococcus sp. C65. The sequence goes on from NZ_JBFOFG010000007.1 coordinate 7,153, forward strand.
GGACAGAATCAACCGAGCACCCGCAAATACTGTCATGTGGATGATTTTGCATCAACGTTTTCCACGCATAATCTAATTGATCATGGGGATATTTACCAGTAACTTCATAAGCCATCGTTGCTAATGGCTCAGCAATATTTTCAATTTGTCTTTGAACTTTAGTATTCCATTGTTTTAAATAGACACGTGCTGAAGCAGTATTCGCTAACGTATACCAGCCATCTGTTTCCTGACTGGTCAACTCTCCCTCAACGGAACCAAGTTCTTCTGGCAAGTCCTTTTGCACCGCTGCAAGATAATCGACAAAATTGGAATGGATAAATTCATACTCTGGATATAATTCATTCGCTAATTTGATTGCTGCTGTTACATCCTTTTGAACCGGTTGATGATCCACTCCATTCATCATCAACAGATGATCGGTTGATGCGTATTGCTCTGCATCTGCCAGCTTTTGATCCCAAAAGGCTCTTGCTTTCTCTTTTTCAGCCGGGATCTCATTTCCATTACTGTACCAATTGGCAAACAGTAACCCAAAGATTTCTGTGCTATCTGGTCCTTTCCACCACATTTCAGAATATTGAGAAGAATAATTTTCTGCTTCCAAGACTTGATTATCAAAGCCAATTGGTTTTACGCCTCGTCCAAAAGCAGCAGCTGAAAGTCCTGCTTGTTTCATCATTTGTGGTGTTTGCCCCATATTTCCAAAAGTATCCGGGAAATAACCGAGCATCACAGGCGTTCCCCACTTCTTACTTTCTTCCATTCCAATCAACATATTACGGACATTCGCTTCTGAACTGATCAAGAAATCATCTTGTAAAATATAAAAAGGACCGATCCTTAATTTACCCGCATCAATTGCTCGTTGCACCGCTTCTTTCTTTTCTGGACGTACTTGTAAATAATCATCTAAAATAATCGTTTGTCCATCTAAATGGAAACTATTGAAATCTGGATCGGTTTCAAATAATTCCAAAAGATCATCCATCAATTCGACTAAACGCATATGATGCTGTTCATAAGCCATGTACCATTCACGATCCCAATGACTGTGTGAAATGATATATACTTTCTTTTTCATTTTATTCCTCCTATTTCGCTACTCGAATATCAAAGTAATCCATCACTAATTCACAAAACATCATGTTCGCCCAAGAGAACCATTCTCTGGTGTAGTTGTTTGGATCATCGACATCAAACCCCTCGTGCATCAAATGTGTACCAGCATCTGTCGCAACTAATAAGTCTAAAATCCGCTTTTTCTCTTCTTTATCTTCAGTGGTCATCCCTTCCATCGCTAATGCAATCGGCCAGATGTAATTTTCTGGAGTGTGAGATGATCCGATCCCTTTTGCATATTTCCCTTCATAGAAGTAAGGGTTCTCTTTACTTAGTAACGTTTTTCTCGTTGCCAAATATTGTTCATCTGTGGTAGAACAGTAACCTAAATACGGAGCAGCAATCAAATTAGGTACATTACTGTCATCCATAATAGAAGCGTTTCCTAATCCATCAACTTCATAAGCATAGATGGTTTCTCCTTGTTGGTTTTTAGTCAACGCATAGTCTTCGATTCCTTTTTGGATATCTTCTTTTAAACGTTTGGCTTCTTCAAGGATTGCTTTACTACTTGTTTCTTCCGTGAGAATGTTCGTAAAGATTTCTTCAATATAACCCAGCACTACTACAGCAAACATATTTGAAGGAACGAGGTAGCCATATTGACACGCATCATCGCTTGGACGAAAACCAGACCAAGTCATTCCAGTTGGTGCAACTGCACTTCCACGCCCATCGTTGACTAAGGTATCTTCTTTCCTCGTCGTATCTCTTTCGAAAGTATAAGGAGATTGATTGTGATCTTGTTCGGTTTTGAAGACATGTAAGGCTTTTTTGATTCCTTCAACAAACGAATCATTCAATTGGTCCGTTCGACCAGTGTTCTTATATAATAAGTAAGCTAATTGGATAGGATAACATAAGGAATCGATTTCATATTTACGCTCCCAGATCCAATCATTCATTTCAGTATGGTCACTTTGATGCCCCGCTCCATTTGCTTCTTCATTAAATGCGTTTGCGTATGGATCGATGTTGATATATTCAAATTGTTTTTTGACAAGCCCACTAATCATCGAAGCTAAGTCTTCATCTTCTTTTGCAATGACTAAATATGGACGGACTTGAGCGGTGGAGTCACGCAACCACATCGCTGGAATATCACCAGTTAATAAAAAAGTCGTCCCGTCTTCATGTCTTTTGACTGTCGTTAACAATGTATTGGCAAAGGCAGCAGAGAAATTCGCGGCCCAATCTGCATGCTCTTCCCCACATTTTGCAGTAATTTCATCCATAAACTGTTGAACTGACTTTGGTATATCTTTATATGCCATTTATTTTCCTCTTTTCATTATTGATATATCATAAGAGGATTATACCTCGTCGTTTTACAATTGTCTACGCTTTCAAAATGAGATTTTTCTTATTTACTTTTAGTGGTTTTATGCTATGATCTTTATATGATATATCTTATAAGAAGGTGCTTTTATGAATCAACCACTATACCAACAAATCTTTCATGACTTACAACAAGCAATTGCTGATGGATCGTTACCTGTTGACAGCCAGGTACCTACCGAAAAGGAATTGTCCACCAAGTATCAAGTGAGTCGAATCACTTCTAAACGTGCATTAACTGAATTAGAACAATTAGGTCTGATTTATCGTGTCAGAGGAAAAGGCAGTTTTGTCAAAGCAACGACTAGTGACCTTAATAGAAACGATGTGATTAAAAATAGTCGCATCCTGTTCCTACTTCCCTTTTTATCTGACCTTTCTGTCGGAGATTTTACAAAAGGACTAAATCCATTGATGCAAGAAAATCAGTTAGAAGTCATGATGACGACTGTTGATTTTCTGGCAAACAAAACGGCGAAGGAAATCATGCAAGAATTTGACGGAATGATTTATTATGCGTTTGCGACCGATCAACATCTGGATCTGCTCTTTGAATTATCATTGAAACAATTCCCAGTTGTTGTTTTAGATAAAAAAATCTATGAACTTCCTTTTCCAACTGTCCTTTCAGATAATTTCCAAGGTGGTTCTTTGGCTACGGCTCATTTGATTTCAAAAGGGCATAAAAAGATTGCCTATCTTTTTGGTGAACAGGCGCATCCACAATCTGTCCGACAACGATACTTGGGTTACCTGGAAGCTTTGGACAAAGCCAATTTGCCGTTTCATACAACTTTAGATGCAAAAGGCACTACGATTGAAACGTTACTGACCTACATCAATGAACATCAGGTCACTGCGTTTGTCTGCGAAAACGATCTGGTAGCTATTCAAACGATGAATCATTTAAAACAACAAGGCTATCGTATCCCAGATGATTTTTCGATCGTTGGATTCGATGATATCCAAGCAGCCGCTTTAGTTGATCCACCATTAACAACGATTGCTCAAGATTTCCACCAACTAGGAGAACTTGCAGGAAATGCTTTGATCACTTGGCTCAAAACAAATAACATTCCCGAAGATACGAGCCAACCAGTCTCATTTATTAAACGACATTCAACAAAGGAGATTTAACATGAACATTCAACATATTGATACTCGTCACGGTACAGCCAATCAAGCGAACTTCTCAAATGGGAACTGCCAGCCTTATACTGGTGTTCCTTTTGGGATGAATTACTTTGCCCCACAGACAACTGATCAAAAAGGTAGCTGGTGGTTCCATCCTGATGATCACACCTTCCAAGGCTACCGTTTGACTCATCAGCCAAGTCCATGGATGGGTGACTTCAGCTATTTTGTCTTCACTCCGATCAATGGGTTATTACCTGAGAATACCCTGTTCCATGCACAAAGTTCGTATCGTCCAGAAGAAAGCACATTCTGTCCGACTCATTTAACGATCAACCAATTACGTGATGGTATTCGCTCCACGTTGATCCCTAGCATGTACGGTGGTGTCCTAACCATTGATTACCACAAAAATGAGAGCGGTCTACTTTTGTCGTTTCCTGGTAAACATCAATTAGTTCTAAAAGATCCCTATACGATTGAAGGACAAGTCACTCATTTTGCAGGCGCCGAAGATCCTGATTTCACGTTCTATTTTGTCTTACATTTTGAACAGCCAATCCAATCAAAGGATTTGTCACAGTTAACAGCCGATGATGCTGGATCGGTTCCGATTTATTTTGGCGATGTAAAAAAACAAGTCATTCGTTTCGGTACTTCCTTCATCAGTTCTGAACAAGCTTTATTTAATCTAGAACAAGAGTTACATCAAACACCTGATGACTATTTGCTGAATAGTTCACAACAATGGCAAAACTATTTTGACCGAATCAAAGTCGAGCATCATGATCCGCAACAGTTACGGACGTTTTACCACAATCTCTACCGTGTATTTTTATTCCCACAAACGTTCTATGAAATCGACTCGACCGGACAAAAAATCCATTATGATACCACTAGTCGAAGTGTAAAACCAGGTGTACTTTATACCAATAATGGTTTTTGGGATACTTATAAAACAGTGTATCCACTTTACTCTTTGATTGCTGTCGAAAAATATGAAGAGATGCTTGAAGGCTTTTTGAACAGCTATCGTGAAACTGGCTTTTTACCAAAATGGCTTTCGCCAGATGAGCGTGGACTCATGCCAGGAACATTGATTGATGCAGTGATCGCTGATGCCTCGGTTAAGGGAATCCGTAAAGATTTAATGGCTGAATTTCTCGAAGCAATGAAAAAAGGTGCTACGATCCAAAGTGAAAAACAAAATTACGGACGTCAAGGAACGACTGATTATCTAAAATATGGTTATGTACCAAATACTTACCACGAATCAATCAACCACACCCTTGATTACGCTTATAGTGACTTTTGTATCAGCCAAGTAGCCACCGGTTTGAATGAAGCAGCAACCGCACAACACTATCAAAAGCAATCTTTCAATTATCAAAATGTCTTTGATCCGGAAACCGGCTTCATGCGTTCCAAAGATCCCGAAGGAAGATTCCGTACTCCGTTTTCTTCCACACGTTGGGGTCAGGATTATGCAGAAGGTAGCGCTTGGCAAAGTAGTTTTGCTGTTTACCATGATTTTGCTGGTTTGATCAATGCTCACGGTGGACCAGATCAATTTGAAGAAAAACTGATTGAATTATGTAACCAAGCACCGACTTTTGAAGTTGGCGGTTATGGTTTTGAGATCCATGAAATGAGTGAAATGGCAGCGATCGAGTTTGGACAAGTTGCCATCTCCAATCAACCAAGCTTCCACTATCCTTATTTATTCAGTTATATTGGTAAACCCGAAATGGCACAACCATTGATCAAACAATTGCTGACACAAACATTCGATGATACCCCGACTGGTTATCCAGGAGATGAAGACAATGGGAGCATGGCAGGTTGGTATATCTTTAATAGTTTAGGCTTTTATCCTGTCACGCCAGGAACAGGTGAATATGTCATCGGGATGCCTTTAGTCGACAAAGCTGTGCTTACGTTGTCTAATGGTGAACATTTAACAATCGAAACAAGCCCTAATCACCCACAACAACAATTTATCCATGAGATAACAAGAAATGAAACTAGCTATCGCAAACTCTTCTTTACACATGAAGACTTGCTGACTGGTGGCATGATTGCTTATCAGTTGGGGATTGTTCCTCCTAATAAGACACGTTCAAAATCAGATCTACCTTACTCCTTATCGGAGGCGAATGTATAACTCTAATTTTTTCTGAAAACGAAGAATCAGTAGTCTAGTTTTCATTGGTGGGAATAAACAGAAAAAGTGAGGTTTCAATCCTTTGGCGGATGTTAGACAAGTATGCCCTACCTCCTACTGACAATAATAAAAACATCCTTTGAGAATAAGCACCTCTCAAAGGATGTTTTTTGTGATCGTTCTTACTCTTCATTAAAAATCTCATGATTGATTTCATTGACAGATTTAGCAACCAAGATTGCTGAATAGACATCTGAATGAACATTTAAGATCGTACGCAACATACCAACCAGCCATTCAACTCCCCCAAAAATTGCAATGCTTTCAATGGGTAAACCCATTTGTGGAACGATGATTGCTAATGATACAAGTCCAGCACCCGGTACCACAGCATTTGCCAACGAAACAAAGGTAGCGACAACTGCTAAATAAATCAACTTCGTTAAATCAAAATCTACTTGGTACATTTGAGCGATCGTCATTACCGTCACAGTCATGTGTAGTGCTGAACCATTACTATTTAATGACATCCCTAAAGGTAACACCAGATGAGTGATTCGTTTGCTTAATCCAAGTTTGTATTGTGCTTCTTCTAGTTCCACAGGCAAAGTGATCGCTGAAGAAGTGGTTGCTAAAGCCACTAGCGACATGTTTTTCATGTTACGAATGACTCGTAACGGGTTTAAATGGCAAAAAAGAGTAATGATCAACAGCCAAAAACCTAAAAACAAGATCGTGCCTACACTATAAACCAGTAAATACTTCAACAACGGTACAATCACTTGGATCCCTAGTTGACTAATACTTGACGTGACCAGTGCAAAAATCCCGATTGGAGCCAAGCGCATCACATAATTGATTACTGTAATAATTACTTCGTTAAAATCAATCACCAGTTGGAAAAGCTGTGATTCAGGGTGCTTTTGTAAATAATGATTTAACGCTAAGCCAAAAAATAGCGCAAAAACAATGAGCTGGATAATTGTTCCTTGTGCGAGTGACTCAAAAATATTTTTAGGTACAAAATTGATGAGCGTATCTTGAAGCGAAATCTCTTGGACTTGAATCCTTTCCTGCGATTCCCTTAAGCTGATTCCTTGTCCCGGATGAAAGAAAACAGCAATTACTATCCCCCAAGCAGCTGCTAAAAAGGAAGAAACTGCAAATGCAGCCATGGTCCTTGCTCCAATGCTTGTTAATTCTTTGAGCTGAATACCTCCGAGTGCTTGAATGATCTGTCCTAAAATCAATAAGGGGATTGCCATCTGCATCAGTCTTAAAAAGATTTCACCGATTGGTTTCAATACAACGTTACTTTCAGGAAAAATAATCCCCACAATGATCCCAATGAATAAAGCTAGACTAATTTGCGTGATCATGGATAATTTTTTCATCGTCTTCTACCTCATTTGTCGAATCACTGGCATTAAAGAACTCTCCTAGTAGCTCATTTCTCATTTACCTACTATCTATATCGTGTAATGAACTACAAATTCTCCTATTTATCTAAGAACAACCGATTCTTGATGTGACTTATCCTAAGAGTTACTTTAGAGCTATTTTAGAGCTACTGTCCCATCTGCGTTGAAAACACAAATGAGTATTTTTCAACCACGACAGACTTAGCTCAACTTCTCCCTTTTTATGATTCACTAGGTAACGTTTCTTCTTTTGCTAAAAATGCAAAGAGAAACAAACCAATGGCTAACAATACACAGGATAAGTAAAAGCCAACTTGCATTGATCCTGAAGTATCTGCTAGATACCCCGTTACATAAGGTGCTAGAATCGAGCCAGACATCCCGATGAAGTTGTATGCACTAAGGGACGTTCCTAATGCCGATTTAGGTGCATGCTTCGTTACGAAAGTTACCATAATAGGATCTAAGGCTAATTTGCCAGTCAATCCATACAAGATCAAGACCGAGATCAACAACGTTCGATTGGTGACAAAAGCAATCGCAAAGACTGAAAGAATTGCCAAAGGAACTAAAAGAAAAACTAATTTTTTTGTAGCACCGGTTTTATCATTGATCCGTGCAAAAAGGAGCGCTCCAGGAATCGATGCCCAAGGTACCAAAGAAGAAATAAAACCAACACTTGCTCCAGTAAAACCACGCTCAGCGATTAAAAACTGTGGTAACCAAGTAAGAATCACAAAATTGGCATAAATACTGGTAAAACAGAGAATGAACGCAGCCACTAAATTACGATTGCTAAAAATTTGTTTTAATGAAATTTTCTCTTTAGGACCTGTTTCTTCTTCTGGTTCTTCTCCTGGACGAATCACTTTTTCTTTTAAGACTGTATAGAACAAAAGCCCCACAATCAACGTGGGTAATGCCATAATAAAGAACGGTTTACTCCAAGATTCACCATTTTCTAATACTAATTTACTGGATAACAGATAACCCCCAGAAGTACCAAAAGCCATGCCGCTATTAATAATGGCATTTCCAATCGTTCGTTTACTTTTGGGGATTGCTTCAGTAGATAACGCAAATTGTGGGCCATAGTAAGCCCCTTGTCCAATTCCTGCAATTGCTCGAATAGTTAAAAACAATACGAAAGTAGTCGCTAAACCACTAAAATAAGTAGCTACAGCTAACAAAAGAAAACCAACCGTAATAATCATTTTTCGACCGATTTTGTCCCCGATTATCCCAAAAGGAATCTGTGCGATCGCATAAGTTAAGAAAAAAATACTATTTGCTAAACCTAGTTGAGTATTACTCAGACCAAACTGCTCACCAACCACTCCCATGATCGGATTGAAAATGGTTCGTGTTGCATACATGAGAATCCAACCGATGAAAAAAATAGCGACTACTTTGATCCAGTAGCTATTTCCTACCCTGACTGCTTGCTGTTGTTTGCTATTCTCCATGTCTCTTCCCTCACTTTTCGTTTTCTATTCCTTGTAAAGCTAATAACAGCCCAAAACATAAATCTTTGCCCGATGTGTGACCAATAGCCATCAATTTTGCGATCAATTGATCTAGTTTTCCATAGTCCGTTTGGGAAAGTGCGAAAATTAGTTGATAAAAGAAAGAATTGCTATAACCTTTCATAGAACTAATGATATAGGCCTTACTGACATCAGTTGTAGCTAATTCAGTCAGCTCAAGGGAACGCATCAAAGCGTCTCCTCGAGCATCTGAACAAATTGTCAACATGAGCAGGTAGGCGATTAAAATGTCATCACCACTTGGCGTTAATCCTTGTCCTCTTCCAATTAAATAGTGAATCAACTCCTGCCATTCTTCCGAACGCCAGTAATGATTTTTTTGACTCATTTTCTCAAAAAAATGACGAGTTCGATTATCAAGCGGAAGACCGATTTTATTTGTTAAGTGTTGTTCTTCTAACCTTGTTTTCAAGGTTACCTGTTGCGCTTTCGTCAACGTTAATTGGGTAAGATCCAAGGAAACGATCGTAGAGGAGATCAAATGTATTTTTTTGACGCCTGCTCGACTATAAATCAGCAATTCCTCTTCACTGATCCTTACTTGATTTCCTTGTTGGATAAATGGTAACAACTCCTGAAATAGGGAGTGAGGTAAATTAATACCAAAGCTAGAAAGATAATCATAGTAATCCGCTAGATTGATCAACTGTCCGCCAATCTCAATATTAAATGACCGATTAAAGATACTGTGGATTTTCCCGATTTTCCCAAACTGATGCAACGGAATCAAATAATCACTGATTTTACAATTTTCTCTAGTCAATGATAATCCCTAGTTTCTCAGCATAGGCTTCTAACGCTTTTTCAAAACAAGCAAGTGGGGCTCTAACTGTTCCTGCACCAATTTGACCGACTCCTGGATTTTTATGAGCGATTCCAGTATTGATGACAGGAGTGATTCCAGTTTCTACCACTTTTCGGATATCAATTCCTAAACAAGTCCCTTGAAAATCCCAAGTTGGAATAGAAAAAGTAGCATTATGGGTGGCGCAGATCTTAGCCATTTCATTAGAAGTGGCAAGTGCATCCGCAAACCCTCCAGCACCGACAAATCGTGTCACGCCAGGAGCTGCAACCATCGCCATTCCGCCAACCCCGACCGTTTCCGTGATGGCACTGTCACCAATATCAGGATTCCCGTCTGCTTCACTGAAACCTGTAAAGTACAGTCCTTTAGGGGTATTTACCGGTGCTTTATGCCATGTATCTCCTGTTTCCGCGATTCGAATACCAAAGTCAACCCCATTACGTGTCATGGTGGTTACAATTGTCCCTTTACTGCCTTGCCGTGCACCATCAACCATGGCTTTCCCTGTTGCCATCATGATATTCAAGAAAAATTGATCCGTGTCCGCCAAGAACTTGATGACTTCGTATTTTTGTTTTTCTGCAATAGTCGTTTGGATAATCAATGGTGCCAGCTCTTTCAAAAAGTTCAACGAGGCAGCAATATTGCGTTGATGAAATTCATCCCCCATCGTGATAGAACGTGCAATCAACACATTTAGATTCAACCCATTGTCGGTCAGCGCCAGCGCTTCAGCAATTGTTGGTCCTAATACCTCTTTGATCCAATCAAGGCGATCCACTACTTCTTGCGAATAGGCACCGAAACGAAGTACCTTGCCGATTCCTTCATTCAAAATACAAAATGCTCGATTTCCTGCTAATCGATTTTCTACAACAAAAACCGGCATATTACCAGAAGTGATTCCTCCCATCGGTCCAACAGCTTGTACATGATGACAAGGTATGAAGCGGACTTCATTCGCCTCAAATAATTTTTTGGCTTCTTCTTCGTCTTCTGCCCAACGCTCAAAGAGTGCTGCTCCAAGACAAGCTCCTTTCATCGGACCGGTCATTCCTTCCCAAGTAATGGGCGGTCCAGCGTGGAGTAACGTTTTCTTTGCTGGCTCATTTAACTCTGGAATCACTGATTTTGCTGGTACTACATCAATCAAGAATGGTTGCGCATTTTTGATTTTTTCTGTTACTTGTTGATTTTCTTCTTCTATTTTTTCGTTGTATTCTTCTAAGCTATCCAAAAGTTTGATCATTTTTTGATTACCACTTGCTCTTGGTCGCCAATTAAATTGAACGGTTTGTCCACCATAAGCAAGGATCGATTCAGTAAAACTTGGCAGACCAACGTTTATGATTCTTGGTTTTGTCGTCAGTAATTCCATGACACGTTCACTCGGTTGAGGAACTTCTACCGTTCTCCCAGTATAAGGAAGTAGTTCTTTATCTACTTCAGATAACGTGACACCCTTTAATAGGAGAGCTAACTGAACAGCTTTCGCATTGCTTTCAGTCACAAATACTCCTGCCTCTTGCAACCGATCTACAGCTGATTGACGATCTTGCGGATCATTGGCCGTGCCACAAACTGTCGCCACAAAATAAAGCAATCGCCCTGCTTTTTCAGCCTGCATTTGTGCTTCTTGGATCGCTGGTAGTAGCGCACCAACCATGTCTTCATGCGCTCCGTAGCCCAAAACGACATCAAGTAAGATAACGCCCGTATCTTGTACCGAAGCATATTCCTGAATCTTTTGAATCCGCACTTCGGGATCGATCATTGGATGAGGTTTTCCTTGAGTATAGCGATCATCGCCTAAGTCAATCACTTCATACCCTTGCGATTTTAAAACATAGCCTTCCGTTTTCACTAAGCCACCAAGATCCAACGCTTCAGAGATCAGCATTCCTGCCTCTGCAGCTAAAGTCCCACCAGAATATAATCCTTTGACCACTTTTTCTTGTGGTAAAACTGGCACATCGGGTTTTTCTATTGATTGAAAGTAGTTTTTCTTGATTGCTTGCTCATTTGCTAAATCAACAGCGATTTGAGCAGTTTCTTCTAAGGTATGGGCTAAATAAACTTTTCCTTCATGGTTTGTTGGCTTTTCACCTAGGAAAATCGCAACAACCGGTTTTGTGATGCTCTGTAATAATTGTACGACTTCATCGCGCACAGCTTTTGCAGGTGGCTTGGAAATGACACAGATCACATCGGTAGGTTCATGATGTTCCAAAGCAATAATGGCATCTTTAACGGTAGTTGCTCCGACTTTGTCACTGAGATCTCGCCCCCCCGTACCGATGGCATGGACCACGCCGCCACCTAGTCGATCAATGATCGTCGTCACTTCTTGGATGCCGGTGCCAGATGCGCCTACTACTCCAATATTTCCAGGTGCGACCACATTGGTAAAAGCAATTGGAATGCCAGAAAGAATCCCCGTACCACAATCTGGTCCCATCATTAATAACCCTTTTTGATGCGCTAGTTTTTTCAAACGTACTTCATCTTCAATCGCAATATTATCTGTAAAAGAAAAAACGTGTAAATTATTTTTCAACGCACGTTCCATTTCTGCTGCCCCATATTCTCCTGGAATACTGAACAAAGCAACATTTGCCTCTGGTAAAAGATCCAATGCTTCTTGCCAAGAAGTCACTGTTTGGTTATCTTTCGTAGTACTTTTTGCAGACAAATCAGCTAAAAACGTGTCGACTAGCGGTAGTACTTGATCCATTATTTCTGGGTCTTCACTTGAAACCACGATCATCAGATCATTTGGAGAGGCAGTTTTTGCTTCATCTGTTAACAAATCGGTATTATTTAAAATATCTTTATTCGCATCTGTTCCCATCATGATTTGACTCATGACCACTTGTTCAAGTGAGTTGATTTTGTTTGTTAAAAGCATCAGATTGATTGAATCTTGGTAATTATTTTTTAAAATGACTGTGTTTAACATCCTTCTCCTCCTCTTTCTTTTGACACTATTATTGTAGGACATTAAGAAAGTGTTTTCATCGGACGTATTTCTAAAAAAATGCTATAATTTTTATCCATAAAGGGGAAAAAGGAGGAAACGATGAAACTAAAAGAGCTTTTGACACTAGGTGAATTAAAAAAAGGCGAGATCCTAACGAAAGACATCGGTTTAGACAATGAAGTAACAACAGCGATGATCTTAGAAGCGATCGATATTGAGAATTGGAGTAAAAAAAATCAATTGATTCTCACTTCTTTTTACGCTTTAAATGATTTAACGGAAGCAGAGTTAGAAGATTTTTTTGTTAAAATGTGCCAAATCGAAATCAGTGGGTTGATTTTAAAGACAGACCGTTTTATCAAAACGATTCCTGACCGATTTATCCATCTATGTTTCAAGTACCGTATTCCTTTGATCAAGATTAAGCAAGAGGTCAGTTATGAAAAAATCCTTTTGACGATTTATGAACCTTTGTTAAATACCCAGTCCCATATACTCCGAACGTATTATGAAGTTCGTCAACGTTTCAACCAATTAGAACGCCAGTCTTCCTCTATTGAAACGATTATGGAGGAATTTTATCGAATTATAAAATTACCCTTTTCATTAAAATTGATCGACAAAGGAATCGAAATCAGCGATGGGAAGATTCCTCGAGATGCAATTGTTTTAGCACGAGAAACTTTGCGCAACACTGATTTCACCAAAAATGATTATTCCTTGTTAACACTATATGCCCATACCAACCCTCAAAAACACTATGCGCTTGAAGTAGCGATTTTCAATAATTATTCAGCAAACTGTTTACTTTTAGTCTATCTTCCAGATGATGTCGTCAAAGAAACTGATTTAGTGATTATCGAAAATGCAATTGATGCCCTCCAAGAAAAATTCAATACCGAAAGTCTCTTAAAAAAAGAACGTTACACCCGGTTGAACAATTTAGCAGATGCCATTTTACAAAATACGCCTAAAAATCCTGATGAATTAAATAGTTTACTTCATGAAGTCCATATGTTGTCAAAAGATTCTTATCAAACTATTGTATTTCCGACAAAAGATACCCAAACACAATTAATGAAAACCCGGATCATTTCACTACTGCGAACCTTAAAGAAAGAAGCAATCTTCTTTGATCAGCATCACTATTCGGCTGTCTTATATAATTTCGATCAGGCGGATGGACCGATCACAAAAGCTTATTTGCAACGGGTCGTCCAAGACTTTCTCTTAGAAAATCCCTACTTAACTTTTGCGATCAGTAGCTTGAAACCCAAACAAGGAATCAAAGAACTGTTATTTGAATGTCTTGATATTCTGAATTTCAATCGAGATTTTTACAATGGTCCGATTGTGACATTAGCAGATATCGGTATCTTCAAACATTTTATTCAAGAAGAACAACTTCAATCCATCGAAGAAAGTCTTCCTCAAAACTTAGTGGCACTCGCTCAAACAAACTTTGATCTCTTTGAAACCTTTTACTGTTTTTTACAAAATAATCGTAACTATAAACAAACTGCTGAAAAAATGTTTCTCCATTCTAAAACTATTCGCTATCGTTTGCATAAAGTAGAGCAATTGCTCGCCATTGATTTTAACAACGCTTTTCAGATGGCCAACTATGAAATCGGAGCTTATGTAATCAAAATGAGACAGCGCGCACTGGAAAAGAAAGAATAGTTGATCAATGAAAATCTGGTTGGTCTTAGAAAAATATCACTTACTAAAAAAGCCTGAACTTTTAATCTCCTTTAAAAAAAAGGAATTAAAAATTCAAGCTTTTTTTATTGAGATGATTTGTCTCACTATCAAAGGAGCAGACTCAGCCAAAAAATCAGCCGTTTCACTAGCCTAAGAATTCAAACACATCTGCTCGATCATATAGTTTCAATACTTTCTCACATAAAAACTGAGTGAACAATGCTGCCGCAACTGGGACGACTAACCAGCTCAAAACAACAAGAGCCGGATTTAGACCTGCATCTAAAGAAGCTAAAGGACCAACTAAGCCAACGATCCCAAAACCAGCCGAGGCAGGGGTTCCTGAAATAGACAACAAAGCAACTGGAATAGCTGTAATCACAGCACTGATCAGACAAGGAACGAGAATAACCGGTCTGCGAAACAGATTAGGCATCATCATCTTCATCGCTCCTAACGTAATGGCGATCGTCACTCCTGATTTATTGACTTTCCACGAGTTCACGATCAAAACGAAAGTCGTTGCTGCGACACCCATTGCTGCCGCTCCTGCTGAAACACCATCTAGTTGGATCGCAACTCCGATTGCTACGGTGGAAATCGGTGAAATGATCAAGAAGGCAAAAGAACAGCCAATCAAGATCGACATCAGTAAAGGTTGTAGTGTCGTGAAATTATTGATAACCGTTCCGATAGCTGAGGTAATATCTGCCACATAAGGATAGAGATAAAACCCGATCACCCCTGCGCCGACACCAACAACGATCGGAGTCAACACAATCGCTACCGAACCAAACCGTTCACCAATCAGATAAATCAACCCAACTGCGATAGAAGCAGTGATCATCGTATTGATGATATCGCCTGTACCAGCACCAACGTACACACCTGTTTCACCAAGATCAGGAGTAAACTTCACCACCCCTGACCCGACAAATGCAGCACCAGCCACCACCATCATCTTCATCGGTGCAAAACCAAATTGCAAAGCAATCAATCCACCGATAATCAACGGTGTCGCTAATTGGAAGATGACCGCCATTTGAGCAACAGCCATCGCAAAAGAAGAACCACTAAAGTATCTTAAAATCGCCCCTAATACTGCGTTAGGAATCAATCCGATGATAATCCCCGTTGCTGTACCAGCTAGTACTTTGTTCAGAAAAATCTTTGGTGACATGCTTTGTGTCTGTTCCATCAATTATCCCCCTTTATTTTACCTGCAAGCTATCTTCTTTCGCATGGATCAATTCTGTTAAGAAGTCACAATAAGGTGTTGCAATACCATATTTCTTCCCTTTTCTTGAAACCGCACCGTTGATGTAGTCGATTTCCGTCAAGCGGTGATTCTTGATCAAATCTTGATACATGGATGGATAATGTAATCCGATCGTTTCTGGATCGAAACAAGATTCACAATGAGCGATCACTTCTGGGATATCTAAGTGGATATTTTCAGCTTCTGCCACTGCCGCAAATTCACGAACAATCGTTTCCACCATCTTATGCGCAGTCGAAGTTTGACCTAACCCTGCCATGTTCACATCCAAAATCGTGCATAATCCATTCATCGTGCCATTCACACAAGCTTTACGGTAAATGGAATAATGGATGTTATCAGAGAATTTCGCATGTAAGCCTGATTCTGATAATTTTTCAGCTAGTGCTTTCGCTTGTTCTTCTTTGCCTTCTCCAAGATTTTGCAGCTCAATTGAACCACTTCCAAACAGTTTGACTTTTCCAGGTCCTTCTAAGCCCGCCGTCCACATGGTGTTACCAATATAAATGTTTGCCATTGGAACAAATTTTTCAATGATATCTTCATGTCCGATACCATTCAATAAGCATAATACTTCCGTTTCTTCTTTGATCAATGGACGGATATCTGTTAGCATTTTTTCTAATTGCATCGCTTTAGTAAATAAGATGATCAAATCTACCTGATCTTCTTCGCCTACTTCTGATTGAAGAACGACTGGTAACTTCTCAACTACTTCTTTGCCATTGAAATCTGCTTTTAACCCATGCTCTTTGATTTGTTGGACATGATCTGCCCAGCCGTCGATCAATAGTACTTCGTTTCCACCTTGATGTAACATCAGACCGAAACGACTTCCCATCGCTCCAGCTCCTGCAATTGCAATTTTCATGTTTTATTCCTCCCTTTTGCCTTACATTATACCTATCTAAGATTTATTACACAATTTTATTCTATAGCTTAGCCTTCTTTTTACACTACTTTACGTGAAATCAGCTTGCCTAAGAGAAAAACGGGCAATCCTAAACTCCTCCGTTCAATTGGAAGTTAGCAGAAAGATGTTTTAAATTACTTCCTTCAATCACTGCAAGCACAAAAAAACAAAGTAACCAAAAATCAATAGAAAGCTTTCGGCTACTTTGGCAATGATCGATTAGCAGTGATCCCTAAGACAAAAGCGAGCGTTCCTCTCATACAAGAATAAAACCAACGCCCTCAACATTCACGGATCATTCTTCCGTTTCGACCAACATTTTCATTTTTAAGATGAATTCTGTAAAATTTTCTGCACCCGCTAACAATCGCACATTGATCGGATCAGAAACGATTTCGATAAACATTTCAAAAAAATCATTAAATTCTTTGGCTTCATCTTGTGAAATGGCAACTAAAGCTACGATTTGAACAGGATATTCGTCCCATTTTAGGGTTTCTTGCAAGGTCATAATCGAAAGGGCACTTTTTTTCGCCTGTTGTTCCAGCGAGTGGGGTACTGCGATACCTGATGGGAAACTGGTCGATGACATCGCTTCTCGTTTTTCCATCCTCTGGGAAAATTCTTCCTCCACATACCCTGTCACTAACAATCGATCAAACAATTTTTCCCGAATCATTTTAGGTGTCTGATCGGTCGGATCAAATTGATTAAAATAGAGATCTTCAATAATAAACCGATCGATCAAATGAAACATCTGTTTTCGCCAATTACTTTTTCGCTTGGCAGTCACCCGTTTTTGGATCTTTGCAAAATCTTTACGTGTCAAAATAGGATGGACATATACTGCGCCATTGATTTCAGTCACTCTGTCACGATCAGAAGAGACATACACGTCATTTTCTTGTACGCTTACCTCATGATGATCAACCGCCACGATCTCCACATCTTCCCCTAGCATACTACGAATATTTTGAACGTTTGTTTCTTCAAAATCATGGTAATTGTTGTGATCAACTAGCACTCGCAGCTTCGGCCTTTTTTCTTTTTTGCTTTCTAAGTAAGCCCCGATGTGTAACGCAATAAAAGAAATCTCATCCTCATTAAACCAAATCGCTAATTTTTCCTGTACCAACATCGACAAGTAAACCGCAATGTCATACGTTAACGGATAGGCTGTTTTAATATCTAAAAGGCTGCTATTCCGGGTGAACCGTTCATATTGAGAGCGATCATAAAGATTTTGCAGATGGATAGCTAATTTATTGAAAAAAGCTTCATCTTGTAAATCAATCAAATAGGTTTCTTTGACTTTCTCTAAAACTTCATTTAGTGTTTCGATCACTCGAGCTTCAACAATTTTGGACAAGGATAGCTCTTTGCGATTCGTAAGATATTCATTTTGTAATCCAATAAAAAGTAAGGATAACTGCTTGACTTCAGCATCAGAAAAATGAATGTGATAAGTGTTCGAAAGAAGTTCAGTAATCTCCACACACAATTGAAATTCCGTTGCATCATTTCTTAATGGAAAGTCCTTCACACTTTTCAAATCATTTCCTTGGCGGATCCGTTCAATACTAATCGCAAAATGAAGCACAATATTGTTCATCGAATAGCGATTGATTTTGATTTTGTGTGAAGCTAAGACATCATGGATGGTTTGCTCTAGATCAATAAGCGAAAGCGTGCCAATCATATCTTGGACATGATACTTTAGTTTTTCCTGGTAATCGCCTTCCTCATACAATAGCGAAATCATGTAACGCCTTTTATCACTTTCTGATCCTTCTAAATAAATTTGATTGGCTTTGATCGTTAATTTCAATTGTTTGTTTTGAATCTCGTTACGTAAAAGCTGGATGTCATTTTTTAACGTTGACTCAGAGAGAAACATCGTGTCTGCCAAATCATAGAGATCAATGCCATGATTGCTTTTTAACAACGTCAAAAACAACTGTGATTGTCGGTCATTCGTTGTTTGGATCACTTGCTTATCCTGGGTAGGTTGTTTGATCCGATACCCTTGATTACTAGAAATAATTTGTTGCTCTGTCTCATTGATCTTTGTGATTTGATTACGAATGGTTCGAGTCGTACAGTTACAAAATGTTGCTAGTTCCGTCGCAGTGACCCAATGCTGCTGTCGTTTTGCAAGATACGCGATAATCTCTCTTTGCCTTTTCGTTGCCACTTTCTATCTCCCCCACACATGTGTTGCTATCCATTGATTTGCCACACTATCTCAAAAAAAGGTGGATACGAAATCCATGTCTCGCATCACACCTATTCTTTAAACTGGCGACTTTACAAATTTTCTCCATTCGATTCAATCACATTTTTGTACCAGTAAAAACTATCTTTTTTGATCCGATCACCACTACCTTTTCCTTCATTATCCAGATCCACATAGATAAAACCATAACGTTTTTCCATTTGAGCAGATGAACAGCTGATAATGTCAATCGGCCCCCATGCACAATAAGCAATCACATTGACTCCATCATACATCGCACGTTTCATTTCTTCAATGTGACTAGCCAGATAATCGATCCGATAATCATCATGAATCTTGCCGTTTTCCAACTGGTCATACATTCCAAAGCCATTTTCTGCAATAATAATCGCTTTACCATAACGATCCCAATATTGCGAAAGTGAATGATACAACCCTTTAGGATCCACTGCCCACCCCCATGGATTAGCTTTCAAGTTCGGGTTAGGTGTCACCGATGCAGGGTTCATATCGTTTTTCTTGGAGTCGACCATTTGCGAATAATAATAAGAAATAGCCAGATAATCCATCGTATTCGCTTGTAAAATAGCTTTATCTTCTTCAGTGATCTCGAGATGGATATTATTTTCAGCAAAATAATTCAACGCATACTGAGGATATTCCCCTCGAAATTGCACATCTGTATAGAAATACTCCATCCGATTACGACGTAAAGCCAAAATGATATCATCTGGATCGCAAGAAAATGGATAGGCGGTGCAATCTGCAACCATCGTTCCAATTTGCATTTCAGGGTTGAGCTTTTTCCCATATTCATAGATTTTAGCACTGGCAACGAACTGATTATGGATCGCTTGATAACTAGCTTCTTCGTAATGATCCACCGTATCATAAGGTATAGCAGTTGAATTGAATGGTTCAAATTGGATCAAGTTGATCTGATTGATGACGATCCAATACTTCACTTTATCTTTGTAACGATCTAAAATTGTTTTTCCATAGTTTACAAATAGATCGATCACTTTCCGATTATGCCAACCACCGTAGTTTAAAGTAATATCTACTGGTGTTTCATAATGAAGCATCGTAATAATCGGCTCCATCCCTAACTCATGGATTTTATCAATCAACGCATCATAATAAGCCAAACCCGCTTCATTCGGTTCCGTTTCATCGCCCGTAGGAAAAATCCTCGACCAATCAATCGACGTCCGAAACGTTTTAAAGCCCATCTCTGCTAATAGCGCTAAATCTTCAGGATAGGTATGATAAAAATCGATCCCATGGCGTTTAGGATAATAGCCTTGTTCATCTGTCATATTCGCCTTCAACTGAGCCAAAGACATTCCTTTATGTTGCTCTTCCGCAATTTCTGCATTTGTTTTATCCGCATGGAAAACATGTAAATCAGCGAGACTGATGCCCTTACCATCAACTTGATACGCCCCTTCTGCTTGGTTGGCAGCAATCGCCCCTCCCCAAAGAAAATCTTTTGGCATTTTGTATTCTTTAAACATGGAATACCTCCTATTTAGTTAATTTTTTTGAAAAGTTCCGAAATAACCGCACCATATGTTCACCGATCAATATCTCACTTTGCGCTGTCATCAGCGTATCTTGCGCATGACAGAACAACGTAGAATAACGGATCTGCTCTCCTGAAGCTTCCATTTGTAACGTATCTGTTTGCAAGCCGTGAGCAATCACCACTTCTTTATGTGCCGATTGAATCAATTTTTCTGCTTCATCGAACGCCATTTCCTCCAGTGCATTCAGACCTTTTACCAGTAATTCACGAGCATTACCTGCATGAATCAAAATATTCATCGATAATTCGTTTAGGCTATCTGTTTCTTCCACAAACTGTTGTGACATACTACTACCTCCAATTATTGAGCAGTTGAAGCTTGCATTGCTTTCGCTTGCGCTGCTTCCTGTTCTTCAGCAATTTTTTCTTGTTTTAATAATGAACTATCATATGCTTTAAAAAATGGTAAGAAGATAAACCATGTAATAACAAAGATCAACAGACAGACGATGACCGCACGGAAATCTTGAGTGGCTAAATAAGATGTAAATGGATATGGCATGTACCACAACAAGAATGATTGACTAGGAATATTCACGAAGCCCATATTCATCACAACATAAGAAATCGTTGGTACGATCAGTGCGTTGATCCACATAGGAATCATCAAGTAAGGATTAAAAGCAATCGGTGCCCCAAAAACCAATGGTTCATTAATATTAAAGATCGAAGGGATAAAGACCGCTTTACCAATCGCTTTTAATTGTGCTGATTTACTTAACAGCAACATCATCACAGACAAGGCCAAGGTAGTCCCCACACCACCCATTGATGAAAAAGCATAACAAGTTTCTTGAGTAGCAATGTTCATTGCTTGTCCACCATTTGCAACAGCCTCAGCATTAGCAGCTAATCCAGCCATATATACAGGATAGATAGCCGGCATCATCACCCAACCTGAAATACCGAACGTATATAAAAAGACTGGGATAAAAACGGATAAGACAAAACCTGGGTAAGATTGCACGATATTTGCCAATGGACTGAATGCCCAAACGACCACTTCAAAGAAATCAACATTCATTTGTACCGTGATAAACCAACCAACGATCAAGATAAACGTAATCGGCAATAAACTATTAAACCACCCCACCACGAAATCAGGAATCGGTGTATCTTCATCGAAAAATGATCTTTTAGCAGCAAAATTCATCACACAGGCAACAAAAAGACCAGAAATAATCGCAAGAAACATGCCTGTAGCGCCAAACCGAGAAAGAATAAACGTAGCATTTCCTTCAGCAGATACTGTGGGAAATAGTAACATCATGAATAACACTAATCCGGTAGCACCTGAAATCAGCTTTTGACCGCTGTTTCCCTTTTTTTCCATGAGATAATAAGGAATCAAAAAAGAAACAATCAGACCAAACATCCCAAAAGAAAAATTACTAATCATTGAAAAATCAGGTAAACCTGCAAAAAGATTTTTTAGCAGAGAAACCACTGTAACTAAAGAACCAACAAAAACTAACGGCAAAGCCGCCATGATCGAATCTTGGATCGCCGAGACCCAAGGATTCTTGACAATTTTATTTACTTTTGGCGCAAATTTGTTCGTCATGAAGTCCATAATTTTATTCATCATTCGTTAGCCCTCCATACTTAAAATCAGATCTAGTGCTTTATCTCCATTTAAAGTGCCATAGGTTGCTTGTGGAATGACTGCTACTTTCACGTTCTTTCCTTCAATTTGTGCTTTGAGGTCTGCCAACATATAAGACAAATGCGGACCAATCAACAGATAATTGATCTCATTGATCCGTTCATCCAATTGCGACTCACTAGCCGCTTTCACAGTTACTTCTTCCCCTCTTTTTTTCGCTGCTTTTCGAATAGCAGCCGCCATAAATCCACTAGAAGCACCAGAACCACAAATCAACAAAATATTTTTTGCCATCTTTACCATCTCCCCTTTTTTTCTTACACGTTTAGTTTAGCTACCAAGGTATGCGCTTTCAAACTTACTTTTTTCCTAGGTAGCGGAAATTAATTAACGTGAGATTCTCTTTTAGCTATTATAGGGTACACTCCTCTTAGTTACTCCACCAGTTCTGTTGAAAAACGAATCCTGATAGTTAGGCTCATATCATCAGTTGGCTAACATTCCTATGAGTATCCCCGTACTTCACTAAAAAAGAAAAACATTCCCACAAAAAAAGAGAGCCGACCAGATTCATTCTGATCACGGCTCCCCCCTCTATGCCATTTTTTGATTTATGCTTTGTTATCCATAAACTCAGCATCCACTAATCATTCCTACCGTTACCTTAACCCAATGAAATCGGTTGGATATAATCTACCTGCCATTTTTGTTCTTTGTCTGAATAATTGAAATACCAGATCTGAGAAAAATATTGTCGCTGATGCTTGTACCCTGATAAGAGCAGGTTATTTTTTCGATCAATCGTATAATCATAGCAACTAAAATCAATTCGGATCGAGAAACTGTCTTCCTCTATTTGACGATAGTTCCCCAACTGTTGCAGGACGATTTTCTTAGTATGATTTTTAATACCCTCTTCTTGGTTCTTTTGTAAGACCTGTTGATGCTCCAAAAATAATTTTTTCGTATAATAGCGCGAGGCTTTTTCCATTTTTTCATGTTCCCAAGCGTTTTGAATCGCAAAGAAGCTGGTTTCGATCTCTGAAAGCAATCTTTTCTTCGCTTTCTTTTTCCCCGGAATACGAGAAAATAACTCTCTGGTCACATTGCGCTCTTCTTTCTTCCTTTTAAATAATGCAAACGCCGCAAAACCACCAACAGACGCCCCCATTAATACATAGTCCTCTGCGTCACCGTATGAACTCGATCGATAATACCCTCGTGATCGTCCGATGATTGGTCGATCGTCATAAAAATGATGTCCGACCGAGCTACCACTAAAACTTCCGCCAGATCCACCGCTTCTCGTTGAGCCACCTCCATGTCCACCCGCTACTGCAAAGCCCTGTACTGGCAAAGCCAATAAAAAGAACAGACACAACAAACAAGCCAAATAATGTTTCTTCATGTTCCCCCACCCCATTCATCTTCTGTTAGCAACAATCTAACGCTGAAATCCCTCATTGCTACACTAGCTCAAACGGCAATTTCAGAAGCTACGTTATCAGTCCATTTATTTCATACGTTACTTTACAATAAATTGACTAGCAATAACTTAGTTATGAAAAAAAATTAATAAACGAACAAATGAATGTTGAATCTGGGGTTCTGCTTGTTAAGTGTTAATCAATGCATTAAAAGCAAGACTGCTAGATAATGATCTATTCAAATTCTGTATTAACCATTGACTGGGTGAAAAAAAATGCTTATAAGCGTAGGATCTCTGTCGAATCTGAAAGATTGCCTTATCCAATAATCATTGATGAAACAAATTAAAAAAAACTGGATTTCTCTCTAAAAATATCAAACCGTTTTTTCATTAAAGAATATTCAATTTTATGAATATGATTAACGACTTATATGTCATTTATGAGACTGATAGGCACTGGCAACTGTGAAAAAATAACTGACAGTTAAATGGACGTCTCACCTGTTATCACTTGATAGCTTTTTGAAATTTATAAAAAATGAACAGAAAGCGACTCCTTTTCTGTTCACTAATATGCGTTATTCTTATTTAATACGGTTGGATAGCCAAACCAATTTATTCATTAATATTCTAATAAATAAAAGTCATTCTTGTATTTTCTATTACACATATATTCTACAAAATAGCATAAAATTTCCTAATATAGCTTATACTAATCAATAATCTCAAGTGTTTCTCTATAAGCATATATATTTCTATAATTTTTTAACTCTTGAAAACTTTTGCACTCTGTAAAATCCTTCACTTTAAATGCTATCCTATCTCCCACTTTCATTAATTCTGCTTCAGGAAAATAGTTCGTGTTTAATTGTAACCAGTGATTTTCACCTTCTTTAAAAACTTCTCCTGTAGGAATTAAATTTTCAATTTTAGCGAAAACATATCCTTTGTTCTCCGTTATTTCACTAATTCTTGATTTCCATACTTTATCTCTGGGGATTAAATCTCTTAAATTCTTACAACATATCTCCGCATTATAAGCCAGTTCTGTCTCATTAAATGATAAAAAGCTATCCCTTAGAATATTTCTTACAAAATCTGTTAAACCCTTTTGACAACGGTCATCTCCAGTTAAAAATATCCCTTTGTCTTTACTATTTATACAACAGCTTAAATAGCTATGATGCTTTAAATCAAAATCAGGTAAAAATAATTGTGTGTACTGATTTTGATTGAGCCAAATAGCTCCCATTTCATTTAAACAAGCAGTACTTTCGAAATAGTCATCAGAAAGTAAAAAAACTGCATGTTTTTTTACTTTTATAGTTTTTTCGAGATAGTCAAAAATGTTATTGCCAACTGGTATTTCATTCATTTTATGAGAAGAATACAATAACATATCATTAGGAACTCCACAGCTTACCAATAGGTCTCGGATGAGATCACCATAATTTTTATTTTTAGAACTATGACTTAATAAGACAGTCGGATTACTTAGAGAAATAGTTTTCCCTTTAAATATTTCAAACATCATATTTTCTCCTTCTTTATATACTTAAACAATAAACATCATTCGCTAAAATCGGATTTCCAACAGCTAAATTGTTTATTTTTATCAATAAACAAAAAGCTATGTATATACTTTTTCCACATATTTATATAATGCAACCCACTATAAAAATACTAGAAAAATACTATTAAATAACTTTAAACTCATAAAAAGTTCTTTTGCCATCATAATCGTTCAACTTTATTCTAAAAATCAATCACTCGATGTTGTCTATTTTTTCTACTGTCATTCATCATGAACTAAATAAGAATAAAAAAACACCTAGTGATCTCACTAGATGTTTCGGTGTCCCGTCTTTTACAAATAAAAATGAATCTTTCAGTTTTTTGTCCTAGTACGAATATTTATGTTACGCAATTTTTTTCGAAACAAAACATTTGCCGATCAAGAAACGAATAAAAACAAAAAGATAGCTTCCTAGACTGACAATAAAAGCAAGAATCATTGTAAAGGGATACTTAGAAGAAACTTCAATTACCGTTGTTCCTGCTTTTCCTTCAAATGTTGCTAATCCTTCATTGTTTTCAATCTTGGTATTTTTCCCATTCACTTTTGCTGTAGTTCCCCAGTAATCAAACACGGGTAACGTGATTTTTTTATCTTTAGCACCTTTGACTGTATAGACTATTTTGGAATCAGAAGCTTTATATGCTGCTGTTTGCCATTCATTGTCTACTCTTATTTCATGCTTTTGCAAATGCTCCTTATATTTCATGGCTTCTAATGGTGCATAGTCAAGGACCCCTCCAACACCTACAGTGATGTAACTACCTAGAGTGTCTTTATTCACCTCTAAATGGTCACCTAGTGTTGGCACTTTGTGATTATAATTGGCTTTAGTGGCTGCCGAAACAACAAACATAAAACAAACAATTGCTGCGATACTAAGAATTCTTTTTTTCTGTCCAAATACCATCCTATTAAAAACAATGGATAAAATTAATGAGCCAAAAAGTACCTGAAACCCTAATATCCGCCAAGGAAACTGAAGCAATCGAACGGGTGTATTTTGCAATAGTGCCCATGGGACCAGCTTAGTTGATAATAACCAGGTAGCTACTGCAATCAGGTAAATCACTTTTTCCTTGCTCGTTAGCTTTTTAAAATACACAAGCGGAAGAATCAAGGAAACAATCCCGATAATCCCGATTGTAAAGGAGGCCAAATCATTATTCATGGCCCCAATCAAACTATCAGATACATTGATCGCTTGATTTTGCAGATCTGTTTTTCCTGGCTGATTGATGGATTGATACATGGTTTGCTTGAACATAGGATACCAAAAATAGGCTGTTAAAAGAATCGTCATTCCCACAGCTTTTGACATCTCCAACACCAAGCGAATGGTTTCTTCCTTATTTAGTTTATTCACAATCAGTTTGCCTATGATCATCATTCCAATGAAAAACGCACACATGAAAGTAGAGAGAACATGCGTATAAACAAGCAAACTCATACTGATTGCTAACGGGATCGCAGCTGTTGCTTTCTCATAGATCATTTTGTAAGCATAATACAAAACTACAGGCATAATCGTCAGTGCAATCGCTTCTGCAATCGCTGAACGATGGTAAATATCAATCGTTCGATAGCTATAAAATGTATACAGACAGCTAGATAAAAAGGCAGCATCTACTCGCTTTAAAAATTTTTGACCATAATAAAACATCAATAGGATGGTACAAACATTCAACACCCATACGTATAAAATATAACTTACGATCAAATTATTGGTAATCCAATAAAAAATTACCGTTGGAAAAAGGGTCAAGTAGGGGTAAAAATAGTTCACACCGCTGCCATAACTATTAAAAGTCGTAAAATTGATTGGTCCTGAGAATATAGAGGATAATCCTTTAATTCTGGAAAGATGAAATGCGATATCTCCTGTCGTAGAAATCGTTTGTGCATGCCTAAAATAATTCACAGAATAAAGACCCGCAATAAGTATTAATATAACAAATAAGAGCAATTTTTTCTTTGTTTTCATTAGTAACTCCTTTCAAAAAATCATAATAAGTATAACGTAATTATTGGAATTTTTCATAAATTTTTCTGTTTTATTTAGCAAATTATCCTTTCAGAAACAAAAAAAAGACTGAGACATCCATCTCACTCTTTACTCTGGAAACAGATAAATGGTGTTCAAGCATCAACTCCTTGCAATAAGCCTGAATTTTTCAAAACATGAGGAGCTGTTTCAAAAAATTCTTTCTTATTGGCATCGGAGCTAACCGATGCTTTCACAACCTCTGTTCCATGGTGTTCAAGCATCAGCTCCTTGAAATAAGCCTAAATTTTTCAAAAACACGAGAAACTGTTTCTAAAAATTCTTTCTTATTATTATCGGAGCTAACCAATGCTTTCACAACCTCTTTTCCAAGAAATTTTCTTTCTAAGTTTGGAAGGACATCTCCTCTAGCTATTCACAATCCGCTCGAAACCGTTCTTCAATTCATTATTCTCAGTTTCTTTGAAATACAAATAATTGTTTGGGTTTCCTTGGTTTTGCTGAGTCACCATTACCTTAGGTTGATTTTGTTGGAAACCAAAGAAATACAAATGAGCTCCAGACGGTTTTGGATGATCGATATCAGAGTAGATCGCCACTAATTCAAATCCCGCTTGTCCTCTGCCATTTTCTGACCATTCTACGGTGACCGGTGTTTGATCAATCACCATAGACCATTGCCCATCAAAAATGTATTGTGGTACTTGCAATCCATAATAATTAGCATTCACATGATCATTGTAGCTTCTATACTGTTGTCCCATTTCCTGACCCCAAGTTGACATAAACGTAGCTAATTCAGTCGCTTTACTCGCATCCCAGCTATTTTTTTCTACTGGCTGACTACTTGGTGTCGTAGACTCAGCCGTTGTAGTTTGAGTTGACTCTGATGTACTCGTCGCCGTGGACTCTGTTTTTCCCTTTGTTTCTGATGAGCTGGATGATTCAGTCTTATCAGATTCTTTCGTCGTTGTTGAACCTGTCTTACTTGTTTTTGTAACAATAGTGTCTGTCGATTTACTTGAAGCATCTTTTGCCTGATCCGTTCCACAACCAGCTAGCACAAACAACAACCCCACAGCCAACAATATCCCCTTTTTCATTAATAAAACTCCTCCTTGATTGTTTCACTCATTCTAACAAACCAAACTTGAGATTATGCCGAAAATTTGAAAAATTATTTCTAACCAATCCCTCATCTGCAAACTAGAAAATTGGTTTAACTGTTACGAAATCAGAATCAGATACTCAAGAAAAGTTTTATGTAGGTTTCTAAGGAGTAGTTCGCCATAGAAAATACTGATCAACTATAAAGAGACACGGAAAAACGCAATCCCTCATTTATCAATTATGACTAGTATCAAATACATCTAACTCTTTGTTCAGATATTCTCCGTAATTGCTGTAAATATACAAAACTTAAACCATTAGGCACAAGAGAAACAGCTAAAACAAATAGACTGATACAATTAACAAAAAAATCCTCAACGCCCGCCTTGTTTCTAGCGGTATTGTTGAGGAATACGATCATTGGTTGCTATTTCAAAAATGGCTGAAAATGGTGTCTCTAATAGACAACTTATTCACCCATAAAATAAAAGGCAACTCTATAAATTTTCTTTATTCAATTTCACGTTTGTTCTGCACTGCCATTCACTTTAGATCCCTTCATCAGAGGACCATTTTACTTTTTACTAAATTTTTTCTTCTCAGCAAATATCGAATAAAGATAAATAAAAAAGTTCCAACGCTTGTTAGTAATGCAAGAATCATCGTTGGCGGATAGGTAGAGGAAACCTCAATCGTAGTCGTTCCTTCTTTTCCTTTAACCGCTACTAACCCGTCATCATTTTCTATGCTAGTCGTTTGACCATTTACTTTCGCAACGGTTCCCCAATAATCAAACACAGGTAACGTGATTTTTTGCCCTTGCGCATCTTCCACTGTATAAATGATTTTTGAATCATACGCTTTATGAGAACTACTTTTCCATTCATTCCCAACTTTTACTTCATGTTTTTTCAACTGTTTTTTGTATTTCAGTGCATCAGACGGTGCATAATCATAAAGTCCCCCTGTCCCTGAAGTCGTGTAATGCTTAATCTCTTTTTTTGTCATAATCAGACGACCGTTATAGGATTGGATTTTTTGCGTATAATTTATTTTCGTTACTACTGTTAGCGTCAAAAGCAGGAGGACGATTCCGCCAGTCCGCCATATACTTTTTTTCTGATCTGGTCTGCATTTCAAAAAGACCATCACCAAGATCAATGATCCGAAAAGCACTTGAAACCCTAAGATTCTCCAAGGAAATTGAATCAATTGGATAGGTGTATTTTGGAAAAGAAACCATGGAAAAACATTCGTCGATAAAAACCACGTAGCTACTGCACAAAAATAAATGACTCTTTCTCTTCGTTCAAATCTTTTCAAAAAGAAAAGCGGAAGGACTAATGACACGACACCAATCGTTCCCATTGTAAATGTCGTCAAATCATTAGTCATCGCACCAAACAAACTTTCAAAAATGTTCACTCCCCGCTCCTGAAGGTTTGTGCGGAAAGGACGATTGATACTTTGATGCAGGACTTGCTGCAGCATTGGGTACCAAACATACGCTGTTAAGAGAATCGTCCAGCCGACAGCTTTTGCCATTCCAACAAACAAGTCCAAAACATTTTCTTTCTTTTTTCGTTTAGCCAAAAGTGAACCGATAAACAAAAGCCCAATAACTATTACGCCCATAAACGTAAAAAGAGCATGCGTATAAATAAGCAAACTCATACTAACAGCTAAAGGAATCACACAATTCTTCTTTTCAAAAAGAAGTCTATACGTGTAGTAGAGGACTACTGGCATAATCGTCAGAGCAATTGATTCTGAAATCGCTGAACGTTGGTAAATATCGATCATTCGATACCCGTAAAAAGTATAGAAACAACTAAATAAAAATGCCGCATCTACACGTTTAAAAAATTTCCGTCCGTAATAGAAGGTGATGAGGATGGTACACACATTCAGTACCCAAACATATAACATATAACTTAAGATCAAATTATGGGTAATCCAGTAAAAGATTACAGCTGGAAATAGGGTTAGATAAGGATAAAAAAAGTTGACCCCACCACCATAACTATTGAATGTAGTAAAATTGATCGGACCCGAAAATACAGAAGCCAATCCTTTGATTCTGGAAAAATGAAAAGCAATATCTCCTGTCGTTGCGATCTTTTCTGTATTATTAAAAAAGATAAAGGAATAAGTGCTTGCAATAGCTATTAGCAGAACAAACAAAATGATTTTTCGATTGAATCTCATAACAATTTTTATTTCTCCTTTCATACGTCACTCTATTTGAAATGACTCAGTGATTATTCATTGGGTGAATCACTCTCATTTTTATCATTTCATATTAAAAGAGCTTGCTAGTTATGTTTATGACATACTTATTTTTCTTAACTAACATGAAATACACTATACCTAATCAGCAAGAAAATATTTTTTCTATTCTCTCACTCATTCATTATTTTTTTCATCTTTTGAATAATGAAAAGGTGTGATTATTTTCAACATATGAGTTAGTTACCTCAAAATCCATTATTAAATCCTAAGCTATCCATTGACGAATAGATGGTTTCATTGATCCCTTCTCCCTTCTAAACGACTGACAGATTTCAATTTATAACGTATGTGATTTTATCAAAAAACAACTAGTTTTGTCATTTAATAACCTACAACATAGACATGCAAAGGCTTTATCAAGTTGATGATTAAAAATATCGTTATTTTTATTTAAAGATTTATTTGGAACCTCAAGCTTATCATTCATTCTAAAGCGCTGTTTAAGCAGTAGCCCCTTGAAATAAGCCGAAACCAACAAAAAATAGATCCCTATCTCTAGACATCCATTGATAAACTTTATCGTGCCAAATTTCATTAAGTAACGTACTTTCTTTCAAAAAAACGTAAAAAACATTTATTAAGATGTTGGAATATGAGTAAAAAACCAGGTTAACTCGTTCATGAGTTAACCTGGTTTGGTGGGTGGGGTGGTTATGGTGTGGGTATCGTAAATAAATGGTATTTATAAACCACTTCGAATGTGGGAATAGATGTATTTTATCTTCTCAGTTTACTTAGCATAACTTTCTTTCTATTTTAGATAATCAGGATCCGATCACACCTATTAATTATTTTACTGAATTTTTTGAGAAAAATTGCTATGGCTTCTACTTATTGAAAAGTAGTTTTTAATGCTGTTTCCACCTCTTTGATCTGTTTTACAAATTCAGAATAACTTGAAACTGCTTGAGGGATAAAAAATCGGTACGTAAATACTTCTCCCCCTAATCCATGTAACATACCTATTTTTTCATATCCTTGTTTTTCTGGACGAGGATCAGAGGTAGGTTGCAGAAAGCCGCCTTTCATTATATCTGCTTGATCTGAATTCATAATATGAATATATGTGACTAACTGATTATAGTCATTTCTAGTATCAAGATGTTTTTTGTATTTTGTATCAATTAGTATATTATTAAATGTAAAATCTGGATATCGTGGGGAACGGTTGGGCTCTTGAAATAAATGCATTGTTGCTAACCCTTTATCTCTGCCATAATGTTTCCACCCAGTGACTTTCCCAATATATTCTTCCCATAGCCAAGACACATCGATAATGATCCCATGTATCTGATGTTTGTCACTTCCAAATCCTGATTTCTCTTCGGATAAAATTTGGATACAGAGTTGTTGAAGAGCCGAATACTCCTCGTAATAGCTGTGTTTGACTTTATGAATAATATTCTCTTGAAGGATATCAGAACGATTGATTTTGGCATAATCAGGTGTGGCTTGTTTGATTAGAGTTACGTTTTCTTTTGTATCCTTATTTCCACTCAGCAAAAAATCGTATTCATTTATGATTTTTTCGATGGTATGGCGAATGAGCTGGGTTAGACGATTATTGTAACTAAACTCTCGTGTTCGATAAGCAACTTTCCCAACGAAAGGGACATTCGATCGAATATGTCTTGCAATGTCAATGTTCCCCTTGATATTAGCATTATTGTATTCTCGTTTAACATATTCTTTGTATAACCCTTTACGCATTGCTTCATTCAAATAATAAGGGAAAAGAAACACTAACAAATCATAGTAGGACATCTTTTTAGATGAGCTAAAATGATAATTAATGACATTATAATTCAAAACACGTTGAAGCATATAACGTAAAAAGTAATCCTCTTGATTCGCTTGATTGCTGAATCTGGAATGAATTTTTAATTCATCCGTTGAATCACTTAAGATACCAACAATATTACAAGTCCAAATTTTTCCATTTCTGGATTGGAATATCAAGTTATCTTCGCTTAGATCCTTGGATTGTTTTAACTGTTGTGGAAAAATAATAAAGTTTTCTTTTGATAAACTATTGAGATCACGATTTACCAAATTCGCAATGATTGGATGCTTTGCAACTGAGTCATTGATTTCTTGATTATCAAGTATGGGTTTCAGCTTCATCTGAATCACCGTCATTAAAATAGACCTCTTCTATCATTAATAATTTTTCTGCAGCCTGATGTTCCCCACGGAAATAGTCTTTCAACAATGGATATAACTTAGTATTCCACAATTCTTTCATTGTTTCCTTACCATTATCAACACCTAAAAAATAACTAGCACCAATTTGGTAATCAGTGGATAATCCACCTATTTCTTCGGCAATGATCGCATCATTTAAACGCTTCATAAGCTTTTTCGTTTTCTCTTGAATCAGCATATTTTTTGCTGACATCTCTGCTGATATTTCTAAGAAAGTAAATCGCCGGCGCATAGCAAAATCAAACGTATCAACAGAACGATCAATATCATTCATCGTTCCAATAATATAAACATTGTTAGGAATATAGAACTTTTCTTCAGGATTTGCATGGAGATTCGCATACTGTGTGTAAACACCTTCTTCATATCCACGATAACTTGGATCAATTGAGAAAAATAGTTCACCAAAAATCTTGGAAATTTCACCTCGATTGATTTCGTCGATGATAAACACATAGTTTTGGTTATTCGTAGAATCTACCGTTGATGCCGTATAGTTTTTTAAGCCAAATTCTTCTTTTAAGTGTTTTACAATCGCTTTTCGATATGCATCAAATCCACCTTTTGGCGTACCCGGTAATCCACGATAAACATTATATATTTGGTCATGGTTTAAATAAATAGTAGTTTTAGCAGGATAAACTCCTTGAATTGCATTTCTTTCATAAGCTAGTAGATTACGTACCGGTTTACCAGACAATGTTTCAAGTTTATTATATCCCTCTCCCTCTATACTAGCTTCCATCACTGCATCAAAAAAATTAGCCCAAGCTTCTTCAAAATTATCTTGTCCATTTACGCTCTTTGTTTTCTTTGCTTTTTCAACAAAACTTTTAAAGCTTCCATCTTTTAAAGTAAAACTGACAACGCCATCATCTGAAGTTGTGGGACGTAACCCTTCAATAAAATCCGTATAATCATAACTAGGATGAAACTGGACAAACCCAATTTGACTTTTTTCATCGATACTTAATTCATTGATTTGTGTCGTTCTACCATTTGAAACAACATCAGCTGCCATTTCATTTGCAAGGAATGTTTTCCCTGTTCCAGGAGCTCCACGTAGAATAAGGTTTTTAGCCATTACCAATTGATTAGAATAATGGTTTTGATAAGTACTCATCCTTCTAACGCCTTCTTTAGAATGTGATGGAAGTTTAGCGTCATCCATTACTACATTTCTATAACTCCAAAGAATAGTACTTAACAAATCTCCATCTAGTTCAGGATGCTTATTTGAGATCATAGTAGTAATATCAAAGTTTCGTTTATATGCACCACCATTTTGTTCTGATGAGACAAGCTTCTCCCAAACTTCTTTCTTGTCCTTATTCATATTGATACCAGAAAAAATCGGACCCTTTGAGTAAGCACATAATAGTTTCATTACCATAGATGGTCTACTATAAAAAGAATTATTATAGGTAAACGCATCATCATCAAAAGATCTTGCTATTCCTGCTTTTATTATTGTAATTAAATCATTTTTTAACTTGGCAAATTTATCATCAAGAACATCTGCCAAAATAATTTCCTTATTCTGGTCACAATATGCTTGATTTTTTTTACTCCAATAAATACCGAATTTCCCCGCACTTCCACCTTTTATTCCAAGGTAGAGCTTCGCATATTTTCCATGCTCTAACTCATAACATAGTGATTTGTTTTGAGGCCCTTTCCCACTTACATATTCATCAAGAGTCATCGTGCTAAGTCTTTCAAGTGGCCATTCATTGAGGAACTCATTTGCTAACACATCATTCTTTTTTTTCCATGATTCGGCGTTTTTCAATAATTCTTCTTTATTCTCAAGATACCATTTAGAGAAATTATCTAAATTTACTTCTTCAAGCAAGTTATTCTGTTGTGTCAATGCATTCACCTCATCATCAATAGCTTCGCTTTAGTTTATTATATTTTTTAGTTGAAATTTTAACAACTTTCATCATAACATCTATTTGTTGTCATCCAGTTTCTTTTACTCTTTCCTTTTACCTCAACTCATTCTCAAGAGGAATCAATTCATCATCTAACATTTTACGCCATGCTCGTTTCATTTCTTGTGGATATTTAAAAGGCTTCGCTTCTGGGTGATTAGCTTTGTATCCTTCGTAATTCATACTGTTGATAATTGCTTTCATATTAGGTATTTTAGTCTCCCCAATCATATATTGCATATTCGAAGCATGTAACTCTTTCTCTGAAACGAACCATTCATTAGAGAAAGTATGAATCAACTGATCTCTCGCTTGTGTAAAGTAGTGACGTTTGATAACAAAAATATCATCTTTACTATCTAATGTTCCTAGGTCAAACGCATTTAAAATTTGACGATAAACTTCTTTCACACCTTCAGTTTTATTCAATTTCGTCAAAGCTTTCTCAATTTCTTCCCTGGCATCGGTGCTGTTTGCTGCGTAAGTCCCTAGCAATTGATCAATATAAGTAGAATCAATATCGTACAACTTAATCGTATGTTCATTATAGAATTCAATCGTAGAAAAATCTTGGTCCTTGCCATCAGGTACTACCTTTTCTTCCATTAAAGAGCCCTTTATAGTCTCGTATACACCGATTTGTTCTTCTAAGAGTTGGGTCTGATTATTCAAAGTCGGAGAGGTTGCCATATCATCATTGTAATCATCATAGGTTACTAATGCTTCATAGGCTCGATTTAATTCCTGAAATGCTTTGACATATTCTACACGTGTTTCAATCGGCGAATGCTCATCAATTGATTCAATCGGCGAAAATTCTTTTAACTTACTATACGCTTTTTTAAATCTTTTTTTCGATTCTTGATAATTTGGATAAATCAAGCCTGATTCTTCTTTTGCTTCTGAATACAATTTTGTTGCATCTGCGACATTCTTCTCCATTGTCGCTGGCTTGCGGAATGTAACGATTAATCCTTTTGTTTTTTCCGGGTACGTACGGTTAGTACGCGAAAAGGCTTGAATCAATCCAGCATACTCTAAATTACGATCCACAAATAATGTTTGAATCGTTGGCGCATCAAATCCCGTCAGTAACCGATCTACCACGATCACTAAATCAATTTGTTTCCCAAATTGTTTGAACTCCGCTCTTTTTCTTGCTAAACGATTATTGATATCCCCGTTATAACGTTCAATATCCGCTAATGACCATGCGGTATGGTAATACTGATTGTATTCCTCGATAATTTTCTGCATTTCCTTTTGTTGCGCACTAGAATCTTGGTTATTTTCCTCTAAAGAATACGTAATAGCGATACGTGGAAAATCAAGATCTTCCATCGTTCGTCCTTCACGAATGGGCTGATCTGGAAATTCTTTTGTTAACCAGTCAGGTTCTTTCGTCATTTCTTTGATCGCTCGATAATATTTTTTAGCCATGTCAATAGAGCTTGTGGTTAAGATTGCAGACTTTGTCGGACGACCATTTCGAAAATCGAATTTCGTATAGGCGTTATCTGGACGAAATATTTTATGGATCACTTTCTGGATATGTTCCTCTACTTCAAAAGTAGCTGGTTCCAAGTAACTTTCTTTCTTGATAGGTTCCATTTGATCAATCATCTGATTGATCTGTTCTGGTGAATAGTCCACATATTTATCTACTTCTTTTAATTTACGGTAAATTTTATTCGCTAGCGAAGTTGGCTCAACTGTATCTTCATGCTCTACTTGAAATCCTAAAACGGAACCATCTTCTAGAGCATTCTTGATGGTGTAAGTATGCAGCACTTCTCCATATTGGTCATGGGTCGTACGTGCCAGCTGCCCTTTGGCTTGCTTCCGATTTTCAGGAAAAATTGGCGTACCTGTAAATCCAAACCAAGTAGAGTTCGGAAACATTTTTTTGATTTCTTCCATATTTTCAGCACTTAACGCCCGATGGCACTCATCGACCACAAAAACGATGTGTTGACTCATCAATTTTTGGAAGCGATTGGTTCCTTTTTTCTCTTCTTGTTTCTTCGCATATTTCAATGCCGCATCCAGTTTTTGACGAGTGGTAATGATCACGACATTCGCATTGGCATCTGCTAGTAACGTCTCACTTAATTCTTTGGCGCTCCCCGTTCCTACAATCAAGCTATTCGCTTTGGCATTTCCCGAAGAAATCCCCGTATTAAATTCGGAAGCAAATTTTGTAAACTCTGTGGTGGTTTGATTATCTAAATCTTTGCGGTCCACTAACATAATCGTCCGATCAATCCCCGATTTTCGTGCTAAAAGCTTAGTAGATACAAAGCTAGTCAATGTCTTTCCTGAACCAGTCGCATGCCAAACATAACCTGATTGATGTTTATTTGCAGCAATAAACAATGCTTGGATCGCATGGACTTGATAAGGATGTAACACCATGAGCGTTTTATTGTCTTGATCTTCACTAACGATCGTGTAATCCGCAATCAACCGATGAGCATCTGGAATATTTAATACTTGCTTACAAAATTCATACAAGTTCTCTACTTTTTCATTATCTTTCGTTCGCCAACTAAATAAAAACTTACGATGTAAGTCTTTCGGTAATGCATTCGCAAAATAACGAGTCGTTTGTTCATTTGACACAACGAACAACTGTAAAGTCGAAAAGATATTGTTCCGAAACATTCCTTCTTCTGCATATTTTTTGATTTGGTTAAATGCCTGATAAACGCCATCTTTAGCGGTCACTTGCTTCAACTCAACTTGTACGATCGGCAAGCCATTGATCAGTAGCGTGACATCAAAACGGCGATCCCGTGCATCTGCACTACTTCCTTGTTTCGCAATTTGATGCACCACTTCATAGGTAGAGATCCCCCCACCAATATCTTGGTTCGAATAAAGAACCAGTGAGATAGAGCCTAACTGCGAATCTTCCCGTTCAATCGTGATTCGTGCCATGCCATTTTCACCTTTCAACCATTTGGCAGCATCAAAAGGTGTTTGCGTTCGTAGTAATAATTCCGTTTTGATCGTTTGAAATTCCCGATCGGTCAAAGGAAAATCATTCAACTCTGCTTGATTGTTAAAAACAATTTTTTCTCGAAGATTCTGCCACAGATCCGCTTCTGATTTTAGATCTGGACGATACGCCCACTGATTATGCCCTTCTCCAAGTACACGAATCAACTGTTCTTCGACTTCCGCTTCCTCACGGTGACTAATTTTCATTTTTCTTCCCTCCTAAACAAACATCTTTTGCAAGAAGCCTTTTTTCGTTTCTTTTAGTAAATCTAATTTGCGCTGGTGAAGAGCGATGGTGTCGTCGAGTTCTTGGAAAAAACTACCAATTTTTTCCTTTTCGTCTTCATCTGTTGGTACTGTGAATTGCATCTTCTTAAATTCGCCAGTTGTAATTTGATTTATTGTCGCTCCAAGATTTTTCTGAATTTCTACATTGAATTGTTGTGTATCAAGTAGTGCATTCAAAAACTTTGGTGATGGGGAACGAAGTCCAGTCATGAAAGCTCCAATAACTGTGTTTATCATTTCATGTTTGATATAGGCATGTTTTCCAATCAGAGAACGTGATCCATTTCGAACAACAACAATTACATCGCCAACTTGAACATGTTCAGAGGTTGCTACCTCGTTGCTAACATAAACGTTGTCAGCTGAAACTATTACGTTATTTTTGACGTTTGATGATCGTAAAACGAGAGTTCCATTATTTTGAACATTATTAGGTGAATAAGTTAACCCAGAGAAAAAATTGGTTAGATTTTCTAACTTACGCTGTTCCCAATCTCCCGTAAATCCAGGAAACCGAATTTCTGGCACTTTTGCTCCGTTTTTAGGGAACATTTTTTGTAAGAAGCCTTTTTTCGTTTCCTTTAATAAATCTAGCTTACGTTGATGAAGAGCGATAGTATCGTCGAGTTGTTTGAAGAAGTTACCGATTTTTTGCTGTTCTTCAATTTTTGGAACAAAGATTTTTAATTTTAAAAAGTCTTTTTTATTAAGAACTCTATTTCTTCCCGCGCCTCCTGGAGATATAAATTCTAATTTCCTTCTAAAATCTTCTTTAGATACTACATAGTTTAAAAATTTTATATCTGATTTTCCATCCGCTCTATAGGTTGGGAATCTATGCGATACTAATAAACCATCATTTTCTTCCTTTACCACTGCTATTGCGTGTTCCCATGCAAATGTAATATTTACGACTAGGTCATCTTTTTTTACAATAAATAATTTATCCATAGCAACGTTATCTGGGTTATCTACAAATTGTCTAAAAGTGCCTTTAGCATGAGACCTTACAGACATTCTGTAATAAGGTTTATTAGGTTTAGGAACTTCTCTAATAATTTGCTCCACCAATTCATCTAACTTACGCTCTTCCCAATCTTCCATAAATCCTGGAAACCGAATTTCTGGTTGTCTATTATTGCTCATGTTTGAACACCTCCAACGCGCCTTGTAACCACGCTTCATTTTCAGGTGTTGTTTGCAGGGAAGAGATAGCTTCCAAAAGTTCTTTTTCTAGCACTTGCTGTTCTTGTCGTATCTTCTTGATGTCATTTCCGACATGAACCATATCAATTGGTTCTTCTTCTTCAAACGTATCTACATAGCGTGGGATATTTAAGTTATAGTCATTTTCTTTGATTTCATCAAAGGTTGCCAAATGAGCGTATTTCTCGACATCTTTTCTTTCAGCGTAGGTTTCGAGGATTTTTTGAATGTTTTCTTCCGATAATTTATTCTGATTTTTCCCTTTAACAAATTCACGACTAGCATCAATGAATAATACATCTCGAGTTTGACGATTCTTCTTCAATACAATCACCGTCGTTGGAATCGATGTACCAAAGAACAAGTTCGCAGGCATACCGATCACAGCATAAATACTGCCGTCTTCTAATAATTTTTGACGAATGACCCCTTCTGCAGCGCCACGGAATAAAACTCCGTGTGGCAAGACGATGGCCATAGTCCCTGTTTCCTTCAAATGATAGAAACCATGAAGAAGAAACGCAAAATCTGCTTTGGATTTTGGCGCTAATTTCCCATAGCGATTAAACCGAGAATCATCTAAGAAGGTCGTATCTGCTGACCAGTTAGCCGAATAAGGTGGGTTCATTACTACTGCATCAAATGTGTAAGGTTCATCTGTTGGCCAGTCCTTATTCAACGTATCCCCATTGCGGAGATTCATATCTTCGCCATCTACCCCATGTAAAATCAAGTTCATTTTTGCTAGATTGTATGTCGTTGTATTTAATTCTTGCCCATGATATTTAACGTTATCTTGGTGAGTTAAGTAGTTACGTACGTTTAACATCAATGAACCTGAACCCATCGTTGGATCAAAAACACTAAAGAATCGTCGTTCTTTTTGGTCCAACGTCACAATTTGTGCCATCATATCAGAAACCATATGAGGCGTGTAAAATTCTCCGGCTTTCTTCCCTGCTTCTGAAGCAAATTGACTGATCAGAAATTCATACGCATCCCCGATCACGTCCCCATCGTGACCTAAAACTTCCACGTCATTCAATTTCTTAATGACTTCGGTAATCGTCACGTTTCGTTGTTGCTCATCTGTTCCTAGTTTTTTTGATTGGAGATCCACATCATCAAATAACCCATTGAATTGGTCATAGGTCGTTGAAAGTTGTACGAATGCTTTATTTAAATCATTCAATTGAAAAATTGCTTGTTTTGCTTGATCTGCTAACACATTGAAAAGATACTCTGGTGAGATCGCGTAACCTAAAATATCCACGATCGTAGCGATCAAATCTTCCTTTGACTCCTCATCTGAGAGTAACTCACGGTACAACTTGGTTTGTTTGGTTACGGTGTCATATTCTTTTAAGGATTCATCTGCTAAAAGGACTACTTGCTCCAACAAACGATCGGATAAATATTTATAGAAAATCAACCCCAACAAATAATTTTTATATTCTGACGCATCCATTTTGCTGCGGAGATTATCTGCCGCACTAAATAATTTTTGATTTAATTCTGCACCCAAAAAGATACACTCCTATCTCTTGATTAAAGTATCTATACTATAGCTATATACCCTCCTATTTTAGCATACTCGCTTTTAGAAAACCCAAAAAATAAAGGAATAATCTTGTTCTTGTTAATAGGACACGTGAGGGATGTCTCTAACACAAAAATAGCCCATTCATCTGTATCAAAATGATTGGGCTTTACGAATATAATCTATTAAATTTATTACTTTTATAACTAATAAATTAAAGATACCGTGCTTATTTTCTGAAATTTATTGAGTGCTAAATACTTTTCTGTGACATACAATTAATCCTATTTCGAAAGTATGTTTTGTTTAAGTGATATAAATTCTTCTTCAGTAATAATTTTTTGTTCCAATAGACTATGTGCCTTTTCTATTTGTTTGATGACAAATTCACCTTTCATGCTATTTTCTGATGAATTAGATTCATTGACGATGATGTCTTCAACGTTTAGAATTTTCAAATCTTGTTTCAAATTTTCTTCAGAATAATTGATGCCTTTTCTCAATTCATTTTTTAGTTTTGTAGCCATTGGTTTCATTGAAAAATAGTTCAAACCTCCTGATACTACACCACCTACAACAGGCACCATTTTGGAAACACCTTTTGCAAATGTTGCTTTTGTTAGTTTGGTCCCAAATACTGCAAGTACTTTCTTTATTACTGGATAATAGATGGTTTTTGTTAATGCTTTTTGCGGGATCTTTTTCAAAGCCTGTACAGATAGTTTTCCTGATAATACCCTAACAGCAGAGCTAGCAGTTGATACGCCTAACATGATACCTAGATATAAAATCAGCGTTTCCTTAGCTTCTTTAGTCAATTCACCTTGTTGATTCCAAATATCTTCATAACCATAGATGTAAGAAACTTCTTGTGCCAATTTTAAAGAATATCCGTAAAACTGTGTGATATCTGCTGGTATTGTTGCTGCCATAGCTATTCCTCCAGGTAATCCTGTAGCAAATGACAATGTACTAGATTGGGCAACGATAGAATAGATTCGATTATTTGCAGCTCGATCTAAATCATCTATAGATAAAAATGCTTGTGGGCCCTCTTCAATTAATTGATTAACATCTTCTACCTTGTCACCAAATACTTTAACTAAAAATTCTGAACGATTCACTTTTACGATAGGCAATTTTAGCGATTCATTTACTACTCTTAATGCCAAACTTTCATTATTTTCCAAACCTATTCCTTCCTCTCATTTATAAACAGTTCTTAGATAAACATATCTTTGTATATCAGATTCAGTTTCTATTTCCGATGAACATATTATATACCTCTATCTCGAATAAATTTATGAAAATATAAGCTAATTTCACTAGTGATTTTTCCTTTTAAATATCTCCTCACTTATGATAAGGCGCACCCGCATTGATTCGAAAAGCACGGTAGATTTGTTCGACGAGGATCAAGCGCATGAGTTGGTGGGGGTAGGTCATTTTACCAAATGAGATTTGGGCGTTGCTGCGTTTCATGACGGCTTCACTTAAGCCGAGTGAGCCACCGATGACAAAAGTGATCTGGCTTTTCCCTTGGATTCCTAGTTGGTCGATTTCTTTGGCGAAAGCTTCACTGGTTGGATTTTTCCCTTCGATCGCTAGTGCGTAGACGTATTCTTGTTCTTTGATTTTGCTCAAGATCCGCTCGCCTTCTTTTTCTTTGACTTGGCGCATTTGAGCTTCACTCAAGTTCTCAGGTGCTTTTTCATCGGGGACTTCGATTCGTTCGATTTTAGCGTATGCTTGCAGCCTTTTGACGTATTCATTGATTCCTTGGATCAAGTATTTCTCTTTTAGTTTACCGACTGAAATGATTTTGATATTCAATTGCTTTACTCCTTCATTTTTCCTCTTCATTGTTCGTTGTTCGTATTTCCTTCTTTTCTATTATAACGAAATGTTTGCTAAAAGAAAAAGCGAGTTATTTTTTATTTATTTAAAGATTCCCACATAGTTATACACATCATCCACAGGTTTATCCACAGAAAAGACGATGATTCTGGCTTATTTTATAAGTATTTCTTAAGCAAACATATGTTTTGCACCGATTTATCCACGTTGTCCACATCTTGTGGATAAAAAAGGGTATTGTTTTTCTGCGAGTTTTCCGCTGATTTCTACACAGGATTTGTGGAAAACTTTTTTCTTATTTTTTCATCTGAACGCAATGATTTTTCCTAAAGTTTTTCATAAAAAGTTCATAGTCTCCAAGTAGACTAATCTTAACAAATAAGTCTATACTTAGAGATAGAAGAAAATGATAAATGGAGGCAGATCACATGGAGAGAAAAGATGTGACACCAAAAATGAAAAAGAATAATGGAATCTGGCGTAAGCTGGGTCTAGGCTTAGTCGGTGGAATTATTGGGGGCTTGGTAACGGCTGGTATTTTTTATGCTGTCATGGGTTCTGGAAACGCAGCATCAAATTCGGGTGGTCATCAAAATTCAGCGGGCGAAACTGTCGTTGAGAATGTCAAAGTCAATGTCGATTCAGATATTACGAATGCGGTCGATAAAGTCCAAGATGCGGTGGTATCTGTTATCAATCTTCAAAGCCAAAATCAAGGGACCAACGGCTTCGGGCAACTGTTTGGCCAACAACAACAAGAAAGTTCTGATGATAGCAATCTAGAGGCTTCTAGTGAAGGTAGTGGTGTCATCTACAAAAAAAGTGGTAATTCCGCTTATATCGTAACGAATAATCACGTAGTGGAAGGACAACAAGGATTAGAAGTTTTATTAAAAGATGGAACAAAAGTCAAAGCTGAATTAGTCGGGACGGATGCTTATTCTGACTTAGCCGTTTTGAAAATCAGTGCAGATAAAGTGAACAAAGTTGCTTCATTTGGTGACTCTAATTCATTGAAAGTAGGTGAACCTGCGATCGCAATTGGTTCTCCTCTAGGTTCTGAATATGCCAACTCTGTGACTTCGGGGATCATCTCTTCATTGAATCGCCAAGTAACCAGCACGAACGAGTCAAATCAAACGGTCAATATCAATGCGATCCAAACAGATGCTGCGATCAACCCTGGTAATTCTGGTGGTCCATTAGTTAATATTGAAGGTCAAGTGATCGGGATCAATTCAAGTAAAATTGCAAGTACTTCTGCTTCTTCATCAGGTGTAAGCGTGGAAGGAATGGGCTTTGCGATCCCAAGTAACGATGTAGTAAATATTATCAACCAACTTGAAAAAGATGGAAAAGTAACCCGTCCTGCTCTAGGGATCACAATGGTTGACCTTTCAGCCGTTTCAACCCAACAACAAGAACAAATCTTGAAAATTCCTGAATCTGTGACAAATGGTGTGATTGTTACCAGCGTTCAACCGGCGACACCTGCAGAAAAAGCTGGCTTGAAACAATATGATGTCATTACAAAAATCGATGATACTGATGTTTCTTCTGGTGTAGAATTACAATCTGTCTTGTATCAGAAAAAAGTCGGCGATTCAGTGAAGGTCACTTACTATCGCGGAAAAGAAAAGAAAACAACAACAATTCAATTAACAATTGATCAATCCGCATTAAAACAAAGCCAATCAGAGAACTCTGGTAACTAATAACTAATTTCCTATACAAAAACAGCACGGTTGCTCGGCAACTGTGCTGTTTTTTGCTTATTTTGGAAATGCTTCGCCAATCACTGCATCTTCTGGTAAAACAAGGATCCCTTTTTCTTTCGGTGCATCTGGTAATTGTAATTCTTTTGCCGAACAAATCATTCCGTGACTTTCAACCCCACGTAATGTTCCTGGCCAAATCATCATTCCATCAGGCATCATAGCTCCTGGTTTGGCAACAACGACTTTTTGTCCTGCTTCAATGTTCGGAGCGCCACAAACGATTTGTAAGACTTCCTCTTTACCTACTTGTGTTTCAGTGATCGATAAGTGATCAGAATCAGGATGTGGTACGCAAGTTTTGACGTAGCCAACAACGATTTTTGGTTCATTTTCTTCTGTTAACGTTTCTTCAAAACCAGCTTCTTTGATCAAGCGGTTCAACTGTGCAATTTGTTCTTCTGTTAGTTTGACTTGTCCGTTACCTTCGATCGTAAGATGGTCGGAGATATGGAAAAAATTCCAGCCAACGATTTGTCCTGTTTCATCTTTGATTTGAGCAACATTCCATTTACGGATGACCGTATTTTCGGTTCCATTGTCATTTGAGACGATGACCATCAAGGTATCTCCCACGTACGCTTTATTATAAGCAAAAATCATGTTTTTTCCTCCATTATCCTTTGCTGACATTTATCTTAACAAAAAAATGATTTTTATGCATGAGTTTTTTTTCATTCATCAACCTATATGTAGATTGGGGACTATAGATAAAGTCATCAGTAAGGTTTCTCTTTTTGACTTCCTATTTTAAAAATGATCGAGAGAGAAGATTCCTATTTTCTTTAATAGGACTTTTTCATTAAATAGATGGACTCAGTATAAAACAATGGATTACTTACGGTTCCAGCTCTTATGTATAAACTTTTATCGTCCTTCGACAAAAAACTCTTTTCAATCTACTATGTAGT
Organism: Enterococcus sp. C65; assembly: GCF_040887165.1. Taxonomy (NCBI): domain Bacteria; kingdom Bacillati; phylum Bacillota; class Bacilli; order Lactobacillales; family Enterococcaceae; genus Enterococcus; species Enterococcus sp. C65. Next base: position 52,127 of record NZ_JBFOFG010000007.1, read on the forward strand.
TGGTCACCACGTAGCAATTTATCGAAAAGAGTTTTACTCAAGCTATTTTATTTGGAGTCGCATCCATTTTTGTTACTTTGCACATTTTATGAATGAATCAGTCTACAATCGCTAACCCTATAAATGCCTATATATAGTTTTCACCAAAAAGTAACAGATATTTAGCTCATGGAATAAAGTCTTCCCACTGTTGTTTGTAGTTTTCTGGATGGCTAACAAAGTTGAAAAGATCTGGATTCTGTTCATATTGATAATAGATGGGTATCCTTTTTTTAAGACCAAATTCGTGATATTCTCTGGGCTTTTTGATGAGCCATTCCGCAGAAGTGTAATGATCATTTTTCTTCCAAACCAGGTTGTTTCTATGGTCAAAAATAGGCACAAAAGCGAATCCTTGTTGCTTTTTTAGATCTGTATAATCGAAGGCATAATCTCGGACACACCAAGCACCGAAACACATAGTTAGTTCTGTCGAAGCATTGATCGTACAGTGTCCCCATCCTGGTGGAACAATGACGATGTCCCCTTTTCTTGCTTCAACGGCGTAACATTTTCCAGCGTTTTTTTCGAGGTTTTCTTGCATATAGATCAGAGCCTGTCCCTCTAAGATCTCGAATACTTCTGGGGTGGACATGTGACTTATTTTCGAAATTGCATGTCGGTGTCCCTGACTTTTGATCGGTTCATTTCCAAGTTTACCAGCAGCATATTCGACTATGCCATATAACAAACCTTTTTGTTGAAGGGCATGTTGATCTTTCTTTTTTCCTATATCCATTGCGATCGTATAAACGATTTCTGGTCCGGAAACATGATCATTCAATAAACTATGACGAATATCTGCTAAATATCTGTGTTCTACTTCCACTGGTCCAAACATGTCCTCGCTGTAAACAAAACGTTTCTTTTTTTGATCAAAAAAGACATTCAACTCATGTTTTTCCATAAAACACCTCTTATAATCCTCGGATAAATGCTTGGATCACAGCCACTTTTTTAGTAGGGTCTCCTTGATTGACCAGTTTGTATTCTTTTAGTTGTTCTGGAACAATAAATGTTTCTCCATAATTGACATTGAAAGGTTCAAAGGCTCCCGTCAGACTTTCAACGGTAATTTTTTCTCCCTCCACTAAGTTCAGCATATTAACACTTTCCTTGGTTTTAACTTCTACCATATCTGAAAACCAATATCTTCGCGTCTCAATCAATTCCAGCTCGTTCAACCCAGTCTTTTCGATTATGCTATTGTCGGTTTCTTCGATCACTTCGATTTGATTGATCAAGTTTTCTTTTACCCAATTAGTGTCATAATCAATTTGGACATTTTTTTCCCCGTGTTTTAAATGGACAGGACGTGGTATCCCATCTAGTCCGACACGTTCCCAATCCCATAATTTAAAGGTAAAGATATAGGGTGTTTGGCTAATTTCTAATACAACTGTCTCTGGTCCGCCACAATGAATCGTCCCAGAAGGAATCGAATAATGGTCATGTTTTTTTACTGGGAAACAATTGATATATTTTTCATCTGGAAAGCGAAAATCACCTGTTGCTGCTTTTTTAAGATCTGCAAATAATTCATTTTTACTGATCCCTTCTTTGACACCTAAATAAATCGTTGATCGTTCATTGGCATCAAGTATATAATAGCTTTCATTTTGAGTATAATGCATTCCAAATTTTTCTTGGATGTACTCGACCATTGGATGAACTTGCAGACTGAGATTTCCTCCACCCACAGTATCTAGATAGTCAAAGCGGATTGGAAATTCTTTTCCAAAACGGGCCCGCACCTTTTTCCCAAGCAATTCGTCTGGAAATTGGTGAACTGCATTGATCGCAGGTATCTCGATTACCGTAGCCCCAAAACGCAAAAGTAAACTGTTTTCTTCTGGAACGCCGTCAAACGCCCATCCATAATTCTCAGCGGAAGGATCCAGATTAAACTGCTCTTTCATCCACTGGCCACCCCAAACGCTCGCATCAAAATAAGGAACTAACCGAAATGGCTGGGAGACTACCTCAGATAAGGCTTGACGATAATCTTTTCCTGAAACCATTTTTGGTTCATTTTTTTTATTGGTATCTAAAAGAAAATCAATATCATTGTATAATTTTTGTTTCAACCGATCTGCCATTCTCCATTCAAAAAAATAACCCCGTTTGAATTTTCTCAATGCATCCTCTTCTTCATTGGCTCCTCGCCAGTTGGGCATCCCTTTTCTGAAACGCAGTTGGATCTCCCATCTAGTTAAATCTGCATAAACTAAAGTTGTTGGTTCTTCTACTAAAAGAGAAGCTCCTGTTCCATATACAATCACAGGTTGTTTTGTGTTTGCTATCTTTTTTTGTAATTTTTCCCGTTCATAGCTCGGGAAAAACTCGGTCAATTCTGCATGGGACATCACGCCAAAAACGCGATCCTCAGTTAATGTCTTTTGAATCATTTCCGTCACTGTTTCTGCATCATAAGCATAGTCATCTGATCGGATCAGCAAATAATCATGACATTCTTTTCTAAGAGCGTCTTCTATTTCATCAAGATCAACTCCTGGATAGCACTCGATAACTATCCGTTGCTCTGTATTGTCTGTACTGTTTTTTCGCAATTGTTTAAAAATTGACTCATAGCCTTCCCAAGTGTCTGAATAATTTTTAATCGTTGTTTCTGGTTTCAAATTATAAGCCATGTTGTCTCTCCTTTTTGTCATATTGTCATAACATTAAATCAGAAAAACTCTTCCTCATTCTCTTCCTCGACCAACATATCGACAATACTTTCTTGCCCCGTTTTGATCGCATCCTGAGCGAGTTCTTCGCTGGTTTTATTTTCCCTAGACAAAATTGTATCTAGAACCATTGCTAAATTCATCCCAGAGTACATCTTGAACAATAAATTTTCAGACACGGCAATGTCTAATGCATTTGCTCCAGGCGATCCAGAAGGTATATCACTAATGATGATCCATTCTGTTGTTTTCTTTGCTTGATGGATTGTCTTCTTGATTAATTTACGGTAATTCTCGATCCCATCTGCATTTAATTCCACAGCATAAAAGTTTGCTTGTTCACCCGCAATAAATTCGGTTGCTTTTTTCATTCCTTCCGCAAGTCCAGAATGGCTAACTAATAAAACATTGATTTTCATTTCATCATCCCTTTACCAAGTATTAAAAGAATTGTGCGATGCCTACGCCGATAAAAGAAACTAAAAAGTATAAGCCAATCAGTTTCAGTGGCGATACTCCTTTTTTAGCCATCAAAAACCAAGAAAGAATAACTAGTAATAATGGAAGCAGACTTGGGAAGATCCCATCAATCAAACTTTGAATGTCAATAGACGCTTCACTCATTTTGATGACGATCGGCAACTCTAATTTCACATAACTAGCCGCAACACCACCGATCACGATTACGCCAAGAACAGAAAATGCTTGAGTGATCTGTTGGGCTTTTTTTCCTACGAATACATCGACAGATTCGGCCCCTAATTCATAGCCTTTAAAAAATAAAAAGCGTGTTCCTGCGATAATAATTGCATTGAAAGAAACAATGTAGAAAATCGGACCAAGGATATTTCCGCCAGCGCCTAGCCCCATTCCTATTGATAATAAAATGGGAATCAGCATTCCTGGAATCATGGAATCTCCAATACCTGCGACTGGTCCCATCAAACCGACTTTCAAGCCGTTAATAAATCCATCATCGATTTCTTCTGCTCCCAACGCTCGTTGTTCCTCTAATCCACACACCACACCATTGATCAATGCGCCTACTTGTGGTTCTGTATTATAAAAAGCAGAGTGTCTTTTAAGTAATGCTTTCTTTTCTTCAGGATGATTTTTGTATAGTTTTTCTGCAATAGGCTCCATCGAATAAGCAAACCCGAAAGCTGCCAGAAATTCGAAACTCATTGCGACCAGATTGTACATCATCCATCTTACATAGGCTTTGTTTAGTGTTTTTTTATCTAATAATTGATAGGTCTGCTTTTCCATTTAAAATTCCTCCTCTTCATATCCGCCATCCGCTGCCATGGCTTCACTGCCATTATTGTTTGAAATTGCTTGATAATAGATATACGCTACGACACCCGCAACCACTGCCAAAGCAATCATATTCAATTTCAAAAACACAACACAGATGAAACCGAATACAAAGAAGAGTAATAAGATGTTTTCTTTTACAACAGCTGTCAAAAGCATTACGATCCCAATCGCTGGTAGCGCTCCGCCTAGAACACTCATCACATCGATCAAATATTGTGGCATACTTGCCAACAGTTGGGAAGCAAAGGAAGAACCAAAGTAAACCACTAAGAAACATGGGATTGCTCGCAATGCAAAGTTGAGAATTTGTGGTCCGACAACCGTATTGACAAAAAAGCCCCGATTATCTTTTTCTTCTATCGCTTTTTCCGCTCTGTGGTTCCAAAAAGAGTTTGCTACTTGATAAAAATTGAAAACGATCGTTCCAATTACACCAATTGTGGTTGCCATTGTCACTGCTACTTCTGTCGAAGAACGTGATAAAATCGCTAACGCAATGGCTGGATAAGCCACGAAATTTAAATCAGCTGGCATTTGCCCACCTGGTGTAACCAATGCGATATAAACAGCTTGAACAGCAATACCAATAATAATTCCTTGTTTAACATCTCCTAAAATCATTCCAACTAAGAAACCTGAAACCAATGGTCGTGTCAACGTATACCAACCACCGGTAACACCGAACAGCCAAGGTGTACTCAAAGCGCCCAAATAACATAGGATCGCAATCATTGATGCTTGAAAAAATAACATATTTCTCCCCCCTGTTTACAAAATTTATTAGTTTATTTCTTTACTTACTTCTTTCCATGATGTTCCTTTTGAATCTGGGACTAGCTTAAATTCAATTTCCATACCTAAAGAATCTAATTTCTCAAAGGCAGCAATTTCTTCTGGCGTCACTGCTGCATTGGGACCAATTTTTTGCGCATTTTCTCGGGCACTCATTGGACCAACATTCAACTGTGGACAAAGAGAAATAAAATCTGAACCGTTTTCATAAAGTTTTACAAGTGTTTCTGGTGTTTTGACGATCAGGAAATAGTTTTTCTTGCTTTTTGCGATCTCTTCCCATTTCTGTCCTGTTTTATCAACAGTCATGACAAATCCTTTTAACGGTTTTGGGACTGCTGCTTTCAGTACTTTAGATAAAACTGGATTATTTGCTGAAGGATCATCGACCGCGATGACACCGTCACATTTTCTTTCACTCATCCATCTTGTTACCACTTGTCCATGAATAATTCGATCGTCTACTCTAATAAATGATATTGCCATTTTCTCCAACTCCTCTATTGTTATTATGTTATGACATTACAAACTATTTTTTATTTCTAAAAAATAATCATGCTTGCTATTTGTTAATTTCCGGTATACTTTTCTGGTAAAACTGATGAAATGTAAGGCTTATTACCAGAAAAGTTTCCCGTTTTTTGCTTATTCAATTCAGCTCGACATAGTAACGGTATTTATCACCAATGTAGTAACAATCACTGATTTCTTTAAAATGGCCGTCTCTTTCCGCAGTCATTCTAACACGTTTCAAGATAGGCGTTCCTTTTTCAATATCAAGAACGGCCTGTAGTTCAGGCGTTGCAGCAATCGCTTCGACGTATTCTCGACTGTCATTAATAAGGATGCCGAATGTTTTCAAATAATTATAGAATGAGTCATAATAATCGTCGCTATCCAACGAAAAATCATAGATATACGGGATATGTGTGACGAAATAGGCGAAAGCTTCCCCTTCTGAGGTACCGCGAATCCTTCGAAGTTGCAAGACTTTTGATCCTTTTTCGATAGATAGTTGTTTTGCCATCTTATCCGTGGCTGAAATCAAGTCCACTTTTGCATAAAGTGTTTTTGCTTGCTTTCCTAACTCTTCCATCTCTTTAGTAAAGCTTCGAACCATCGTATAATGTTGTTTTTCATCCGAGTGGTCATTTGTTAATACAAATGTTCCTTTCGCTCGTTCACGGTATAGATAACCGGCACGTACTAGTTCATCGATCGCTTTTCTAATCGTGATTCGGCTAACATTATAAATCTCACACAGTTCAAGCTCAGCAGGTATTTTTTCTCCTTCTGCCCATTCTCCCGATGAGATCTTAAACCGCAGATCTTCCGAGATTTGGCTATATAGTGGTGAACTCCCACTGTCTTTGAAAAGCTGTTTCTTCATTTTTTCACCTCCATCATTGTTCTATTGTTATAACAATAATACAAGAAAGCGTTTTAAAAAGCAATAAGAAAAAAGAAAATTTGGAAAAAAATCCTTTTGACTAGTTTTCCCACCCCATAAAAGGCGTTGTCGTTTCAAGAAATTCGCCAGTTAGCTCTTTATCCAGATCTGGTCTTTCTATCACCAAAACACAAAACTTTTTGAGGAAGCGTGTTTCACAATTTGGCAATGACTGATCTTTTTCGTTATGATTCCGTTATATTCCAGCACCCCTATTAGGCCTGATTGTGTCAATGCTACCATTACTTACTATCATTTCTTATAGACTCTGCCATTGTACCAAAAAAACTTGAAACTCACGGTTAATTGGCATGGCATACGATACTTATTTTCCCCTTAACTAATCATGGAATTTTAAAAATGAGACTAGGACAAGCGTGAGCCCACCTAAAACTTGCAAAACTTGTCGTCTTCACGTACAACTTTTGGAGCACACATCAGCCAGTTGTCCTACTCTCACTTGATTCATGACTAATTATTTTCTGTTTTTTCCACTTCATCAGAGACAATCAAGACATCACATGGTGCTCGGCGGATGACATAGCTGGAAACACTACCTGTCATAAATCGTTCAACCGCATTTAATCCTGATTGACCGACCATGATCAAATCGATCGCATATTTTTTTGGTAAGTTGACTGCCATTGATTCTCTAACAGAACCATAAGCAACGATTCCTTCGATTTTTTGATAGTCAACTGTTTTTCCATAAGCTTTGCAGTCTTCGATCATTTGTTTCGCTGCTTCTGTTTGTTGGTCAACTAGCGTTTGATCTATTGGGACATAGCCCATGAAATTATAAAATTGTTGGTCGATCACATTTGCTACATAGACGGTTCCGTCGTTTCTTCGAGCAACCTCAACTGCTTTTTTAAAGGCAGAAAGTGCTTGCTCACTTCCATCGATCCCGACCAAAATATTTTTATATTCTTGTTCCATCCTGATCCCTCCTAACAAATATCCAGATGTTAGCCGTTCGTCACACGATTTAAAAAATCCTCGATTTCTTGTTTTGTTTTCCGATCTTTATTCACTAGACGACCTAATTCTTTACCGTCTTTGATCACTACAAAACTTGGGATTCCAAAAATGTTCCACTCAGCGGCTACATCTATGTATTTGTCACGATCGACTTCAATAAAACGCCATGCGGCAAAATCATTTTCTATTTCTGGCATTTGAGGCTTGATAAAGCGACAATCGCCACACCAATCTGCGGTAAAGAAAAAGACACTGTTCCCTTTTTCAACGTAACCTGCTAATTCTTCTAAGTTTTCTGGAATAATCATTGCTGTCCCTCTTTTCTTCTTATATTTAAATTATACACCTTTCTTTAAAAGTCACCAACTCCTAACCAGTCCTCACTTTTGTATTCAAAAAATTCAGGTGCTTCAACCAAAAAAACGATTCACCGATTTCCCCCGTATTTACTGACTGACGACAAAACAAGAAGAGGCCGAGACAAAACTTGTCTCAGTCTCTTCTAGTATCTCTAAAAACGAATAAACGGTGTTCAAACATCAGCTCCTTGAAATAAACCTGAATTTTTCAAAACATGAGAAGCTGTTTCAAAAAATTCTTTCTTATTGTCATCAGAGCTAACCGATGTTTTCACGACCTCTGATTCACGGCGTTCAAGAAGCAACTCCTCAACAATAAGCGATGATTTTCTAAAATATGAGGAGCTATTTTAAAAAATCCTCTCTTATTCGCTCGGAGCTAAACGCTTCTTTCACAGCCTCTTCTTAACTATTTATACTATCCTTCGCTTATCTCTGTTCCACGATCCATGGTTCTCGTTTCACTTCGTTTAAAGGATGTATTCTTATTTTCCGTAAACGATCGTATTGACAGTCGATTTGTTTAATCCTTTTAATGTTTGGATCAACATCTCTCTTGCTGCTTCAAAGTCACGAATGCTAAACATTGTTTGATGTGTATGAATGTAGCGTCCTACGACTCCGATCACCGTACTTGGGATTCCTTCGTTTTGTGTATGTGCCGCACCTGCATCTGTGCCGCCTTTTGAGACAAAGTATTGGTAAGGAATGTTGTTTGTTTCAGCCACGTCTAATAAGTATTCACGCAAGCGTGGTAACATGATCAATCCTGGGTCTTGGATACGCATCAACGTTCCTTCACCTAGATGTCCGAATGTCCCTTTTTTCGTTACCGTATCGTCTGCTGCTGAGCAATCGACTGCAAAGAATAGATCAGGTTTGAATTTGTTGACAGAAGCTTTTGACCCACGTAAACCAACTTCTTCTTGCACGTTTGCTCCTGCGATCAATGTATGACCTAGTTTTTCATTTTGCAGCGCTTCTAACGCTTCTAAAACCATTGTACAACCATAGCGGTTATCCCATGATTTACTGATGATATTTTTGCCATTAGCCGTTTTGATTGTTTCAGCGAATGGTACGATCGTATCGCCTGGCAATACGCCAAAGCTCATTGCTTCTTCACGTGATTCAAAACCAGCATCAAATAAGATATCTGTCACTTCCACTGATTTTTGGCCGCTTGTTCCACGTAATAAATGTGGTGGAACAGAAGAAGAAATACATGGGTAATTTTTGCCAGAAGAAGTCTTCAATGTGTAGCGTTGAGCAGAAACCACATACGGATTCCAGCCACCTAAAGGTACAACTTTGAATAAACCGTTGTCCTGGATTTGGGTTAGCATAAATCCTACTTCATCCATATGAGCCGCAACCATCACACGTGGGGCATCTGCCTCTTCATGTTGGCGTAAGCCAAAGATTCCACCTAAACCATCTAGTTGTAATTCGTCCACTAAGGGTGCCATGTGCGCTTCCATATACGCACGAATGTCTTGTTCAAAACCACTTGTTCCTTGAAGTTCTGTTAACTCTTTGATTCGTTGAAATGTTTTTTCATCCATAATAAAGTTCGCCTAAGATTCAGACTATGCTCCTCTCAAATTTATAGTTGACTGACTAATTTGTATTGCTCTTAGTCAATCACTCACATTTATTATAGCTTATTTTAATTGATAGCGGTTATTTATTTCTAAGAAAAACACAGAGTATGGTAGAATAAATGAAGATAATCTTTTTGGACAAAGAAGGAGGTAAGACGTATGTATTCTGAAGAATGTGAGTCAAATAATTTTAAAAACGGTCTTGCTATAGGTATCGGACTTGGTTTAATCAGTGGCATCACTTCAATGGTTTTGTATCAACGTAAGAAAACGTTATCAGCCGATCAAGTCTTAGAACAAGTCAAAGAATCATTCTTAAAAGAAGGCTCCATCGAGGGGTCTTGGATCTCATTTGAAAAAGAACCGACTAGAAAATTTGCGATCCATTCCAAAGCTTATCGTGGAGGGATTTCCCGCCTGGAAGATGGCGAAATCATTTGCTACGAATTTTTAGCGGATGCGTATACCGGCACCGTGTTAGAAATTTCAAGAAAAAAGAATGAATTGATTTAATAAAGCGAAGCCTCAGCTATCACCATTAACATAAAAATAGTGGTTTTATACGGGGCTTTTTACAATAGAAACAAAAAGAAGTGAAAATTCTCTCTAGGTACTAGCATTTAAGAATTTGATACAGTATTCTTAATAGAGATTTTGTTTTCTATGATTTAAGGAGAGTGAAAAATGGAACAACAAGAGAAAATTGCTGTTCTGATTCCTTGTTATAATGAAGAAGCGACGATTTCAACAGTCATTGCAGACTTTAGACGAGAATTACCGGAAGCAGAGATTTACGTATATGACAACAATTCGACTGATACCACCTATGAACTTGCCGTGGCGTGTGGGGCAATCGTCAAAAAAGAACCAAGACAAGGGAAAGGAAATGTCATTCGGCAAATGTTTTTTGATATTGATGCAGATTACTATCTTATGGTGGATGGTGATGATACCTATCCTGCCGAAGCGGTGCATGGATTACTGGATAAACTTCGCTCAGGTGAAGCGGATATGGTAATTGGAGACCGACTTTCAAATGGGACTTACTTTGACGAAAACAAACGTCCGTTTCATGATTTTGGGAATAATTTAGTAAAAAACACAATCACACGATTATATAAAACAAAAATACGAGACGTCATGACAGGTTATCGAGGATTTAATCGTATTTTTGTCAAAAGTTTCCCGATCATGAGTTCCGGATTCCAAATCGAAACTGAACTGACGATCCATGCCTTAGACAAAAAATTCAAATTGGTCGAATTGCCGATCGATTACCGAGACCGTCCAGAAGGCAGTGAATCGAAACTGAATACATTTTCTGATGGATTTAAAGTGATCATGATGATCGTTAAAATGTGGAAAGACTACAAACCATTGATGTTTTTTGGCATCTGGACCTTTTTCTTTTTTGTATTCGGCTTATTTGCCGGTGTTCCAGTGATCCGAGAGTATATGCTGACTCACTTTATCACACGGGTACCTTCTGCTATTTTAAGTACCGGATTGATGATCCTTGCCTTACTTTCATTAGTTACTGGGTTGATTTTAGATACTGTTGTAACGAATGCCAAAAAAGAATATGAACTAAATCTCTATCATGTCTATCATGAATGTCGAAAGCAAGAACAACAGAAATAACGTAGAAATAACCAAAGAAACTAGCTGGGAAGAATCTAGCTTCTTTGGTTATTTTTTTGCTTTTTGATACGCTAGTTATTTAGCTGTCCGAATCGTCACAAACTTCGCTACTACATATTCTTCCACACCGTAAGTTCCATTTTCCCGACCAAAGCCTGAATGCTTGACCCCTCCAAATGGCGTAGCTGAATTTGAAATAGCTGTATCATTGACACCGACCATCCCATATTGGAGTTTTTGGCTAACATTCGCGATCGTGTGGATATTCGTTGCGAAGAAGTAAGAAGCTAACCCAAAGATGGTATCATTGGCATCTTTGATCACTTCCTCTTCTTCCTTAAACGCAATCAACGGAATCACTGGTCCAAAGGTTTCTTGATAAAAGATGTCCATTTCCTTCGTGACACCATCCAAAACAGTGGGTTCAAAGAAATAGCCATGCGCATACTCGCCTTCTGTCAGTCGTTGCCCACCTGCTAAAATCTTGGCTCCTTTATCTACGGCATCTTTGATTTGTTCTTCTACCTTTTCCACACCTTCTTGATTAATCAAAGGTCCTGTCGTTGGATCATCTAAGCCATTACCAACGGATACTTGTTTGATTTTTTCGACGATCAATTTCGTAGCTTCTTCTTTGATTGCTTTATGAAGAAAAATTCGATTAGGCGACGTACATACTTGTCCGTTATTGATGAATTTTGTTTTGATCAATTGATCCGTTGCTAATTCTAAATCTGCATCTGGAAAAATAATCAACGGCGCATGTCCGCCTAGTTCCATGGAAACTTTTTTCAACGTTGATGCTGCTTGTTTATTTAAGATTTGACCTACTTCTGTCGAACCAGTGAAAGTGATTTTTTGCACGTCTTCTGATTCGGTTAGAATTTTACCGATCGTTGAGGAGTCTCCAGTCACGATATTGACGACCCCTGGAGGAAAGCCAGCTTGATCAAAAAGCTCCATTAACGCCAATGCAGAAAGCGGTGTCGCTTTTGCTGGTTTTAAGATAACCGTGCAGCCAGCCGCGATTGCTGGAGATATCTTACGGATAATCATATTGGATGGAAAGTTCCAAGGAGTGATTGCACCTACTACTCCAACTGGTTCTTTACGTACTTGCCATTCATTGGTTGCCGGAGAAGGAATGATCTCGCCTAAGATTCTTTGCCCTTCGGCAGCATTCCACCGTAAATTTTCAACGTTCGTGTTGATTTCTGAAGCAGCTTGTTTGAGTGGCTTTCCTTGTTCCATCGTCATGATCGTAGCTAAACGTTCACTGTCTTCTTCCACTAGATCTGCCATCTTGTTCATTAATTTTGCCCGTTGAGCAGGAGAAGTTTTTGACCACTCTTCAAATGCTTTCTTAGCGGCTTTGATTGCTTCGTGGGTTTCACTTTCTCCACCTTTTTGAACATTCGCTAAGGTTTCACCTGTTGCAGGGTTGATCACCTCGAAGGTACCTTCTGTTCCTGTCTGCCATTTGCCATTGATATAAAGACGAGTTTCGACTTTTGGTAAATCTCTTTTTGCCATGTGTCTCTTTCCTCCTTCTTATTCGGTACAAATCTACCCTAACACGGTTAAATTTAAAGCTCAAAGCATACGCATCAGATGACTTTCCTGCTTTCTGCTTTTAGCTGATCCCTGAATCTACTGCAGGTGTCATCATAGCTGATCCTCTTTGATTCGCTGCTCCTATCGATTCAGTTAAGCTCGGGATAGTTCCAAATTTCGCCTATCCAAAACCATTATATTTTCCACACTTTTAGTGATTTTATTCGAAAATATTATAAGATAATAAAATACTTTATGTTGGAGTGAAAATGTGTGAACAAAGACAGATATAAACAATTGAAACAAGCAGAATTAGGTGCAATCATCAGTATTGTCGCTTATATCGTAGTCTCGATACTGAAGTTGACTATCGGGAATCTCGCAAATTCTGAAGCGTTAAGAGCAGATGGCTTAAACAATTTTACGGATATCCTAGCTTCGGTTGCTGTATTGATCGGTTTGAGAATCTCACGCAAACCTGCGGACACTGAACACCGTTATGGTCACTGGAAAGCCGAAAATATTGCGAGTTTAATCACTTCGTTTATTATGTTATTGGTTGGTCTGGAAGTCTTGTACTCTTCGATTCTCTCGATTACTGACAAAAAAATGGAATCACCTGATATGACCGCAGCCATTGTTGGGATTGTCTCAGCGCTGATCATGTACGGGGTTTATCTCTTTAATAAAAAATTAGCCACGAAAGTCAATAGTCCAGGTTTACTAGCTGCTGCGAAAGACAATCTTAGTGACGCGTGGACAAGTATCGGTACAGCCGTGGCAGTGTTTGCGGCCTCCTTCAATTTGGGTTGGTTGGACAGCACCGCTGCAATCGTCGTGGGTTTATTGATTTTAAAAACAGCGGTTGATATCTTTAGAGAAAGCTCCTTTTCTTTATCTGATGGCTTTGACCAACAAAAATTAGAGCGCTACAAACAAGCAGTCAATAACATCCCGGAAGTCCAAAGCGTGAAGAGTATCAAAGGGCGTACTTATGGTTCCAATACCTATGTAGATATCACTGTTACCATGGACCCTAATTTGACTGTCAAAGAAAGTCATGATATTTCTGATTTGATTGAACACACTTTATTTGAACAATTCCAAGTCCACGAAACAGATGTACATGTCGAGCCTGTGGAGAAGTCTTGAATAGCTGATAAAAAATGAAAAAAGAATCATTCGCCTTTTTTGAAAAGCGAGTGATTCTTCTTTTTTAGCTTTCTACTAAATCATCTTCCATATCAAATTCTAGTTGTTTGGCAGCGTTCAGCTGGTCACTATAATAACTCGCTAGTTCTTCCGCTGATTGTGGGGTCAAATCTTCAAATGAGAAAGTGGTGTAAGCTTCCTGTGTTTCTCGACACACTGAAGTAATCTGTAACCCTTGTTGTTGATCAACAAACATATAGTTTTCTCCCGGAATGAATGATTCCCCACCAGTTCTGATCCGAAAGCCATTAAAACTCATTTGATACATCTCAAAGATTTTCGAATCATAGGATAACTGACGATTGACTGTGATACTTAATGCTTCACTGTCACTTTCGATATCTCGGTTTTTACCGATCGTGATGGCATAAAACAAGCCATAAAGATTATAGACTGACCATACTAACGTAACAATATAACCAAATTCATAGCCTTCCCCACGAATCAATCGGTAAAAAGCAATGATACAAGCAAAAAGAATCCAGCAAAAAAGAACGATATGCGGGAACACCGTACGCCAATCAAATGCGTTACTCCCGACAATTTCTTTTTTCGTTACGTTGAATTTCTTTTGTGGTTTGAAAAATTCTTTTAATAATGCTCCTGTGTGGATCGGTGCCACAAAGCAGTCATAAATGTGAGAACTCGTTAGATTTCTTATTTTAGGCACGTATAACCTAAAGGATAAGGTGATCATAACAAACGGCGGTAAAAAGAATAGTAACAATTGATGGTTGTTACTTCTTACAATAAAAATATCAAAAACCATAAACAGCGTAGGAGCTAATAAAAAAATAATTTTCTGGAAAGAAGTAAACCAATACAAATAAGAGTTGTAATAACATAATTTTTGCATCAATGACAATCCTTTTAACTTTCGTGGCTTGAAGTGGTCAAAAATCTGCTTCGTACCTTGTGCCCAACGAGAGCGTTGAGAAGCTAGTTCTTTCGCTGTATAAGGGGTAATTCCCAATGCATAAGCCTTGTTGATAAAGAGGGTCTCGTAACCGGCATTTTGTAACAACATCCCTGTCGCCATGTCTTCTGTAATACTATTCGTTGGAACCCCACCGATTTCTTCTAAAGCACTTCTTCTAATAATTGCATTTGTCCCGATATGGATCAGGGCATTTTCTCGAGAAAGAGCTGGCTCCAAAAAGCGCATAAATAATTCTTGCTCATTATAAAAGGAATTTCTTAAAAGCTGAAATGGATCTTTATTATAGAAGGTTTGAGGATATTGAACGAGTGCCATTTTAGGATTTTTGAAATAATTAACGGCTTCAAAAATGATATTTTTTTTGACAATAAAATCTGCATCCAATAGTAGTACGAGGTCACTAGTCGTTTGTGAGAGTGCATAGTTGATGTTGCCAGCTTTCGCATGCTCATTGCCCTCTCGTGATAAATAACCGATGGAAAAACGTTCTGCCATCTCTTTTAATTCCTCACGATGACCGTCATCGCAAATATATATTTTTTTATTGGGATATCGTAACGCTTTGACAGCCAAAGCCGTGGCGATCACTAATTTACTATTTTCGTTATACGTACAAATAAACGCCGCAACACTTGGTTGAAAACTCTCGTCATAGGCCTCATAGAGATGTTCATTTGACAATTTATTCGAAAATAGGTAAATAAAAAAACCGTAGACAAATAACCCGATAAATTCTGCAATGTAAAGAATGATCCCAAATATTAAAGAAACAGAACTATCTATTGGTATGGTATAAAACAAGCGCCATATCAAATAAACAGCTAAAAAAGTAATCGTGATCTTTGAAAAAAGCTGTTTGACAAAATCATATTTTTTTGCCAACAAATACAACAATATAATTATTAAAAACAACCCCGTCAGATAGTACAATTCCACATTATCTCCTCCTTTATGTTTATATTAAACATTATAATGGTTATTATAAAAAACAGTTAGTAAACGGTTTCCAGGGATCGTTTAGCTGTTTTTTTAAGATCATTTAGTTAGTTATGTAACCAAAAAGACTGTAGTAAAAGACGGCTTTCGTCTTCTGCTACAGTCACTTGTTTGCTAGTCCTTTTCAGTTGCATCATTCACTTTTTCGTTCTGGACTTTTCCATGTGCCGCTTCCGTATCCTAAAATCGTTTTGATTGCTGGGATAAAGGTCGTCATGATAGTGATCGCATTGACCATCCAGAATAACAACATATACAATGGGGCAAATAACATATATTTCAATTTTCTTCCTTGATCGTCTACCACCAAAGATGCAATCAGTTGAAGGATGCCTGAGATCATTTCGAAACAAACAAACAGAAAACTAATCGTCAATGTCCGATAGATTTGTTCAAAATTTCCTTGATAAAGATAAATGCCCATTAAAATAATAAAAACGAAAAATGAAATACAAAAGAACAACGACCAAATAATACTAAAAGTTTGATCAATAAACATGAACGTCCTGCCGATATTTTCAAAAGGATGGAAGAGGACTTTTTTAAAATTCGTCAACCAGACTTCCGTCCCCCCTTTTGCCCAACGTTTTCTCTGACGATAAAGCATGGGTAAACTTACTGGAACTTCCATAAAAAATATGATGGTTGGCGCAAACACCGAGATCCAGCCATTCAACTGATGATCCCACGCAATACTGATATCTTCTGTTGCCCGATCTTGACGAAAGCCGCCAACATCGATCAATGCGTCTTTTCGATACATGGTATTTGCCCCACTGTACGCATAAAGACCGCCAAGTACACCTGCTTGTGTTCGTTTGATGATCCCTACGATGCTCGAAAATTCAACAGTCTGGGATTTTCCAAGTAAAGACGTACGATTTTTCACGTCCATATTGGCAGTAACAGCAGAGATATTTCTACCACCAGGGCGAATAAAGTAATTCACATAATTTGACAAAGCATCTGGTTCAGGTACCGTATCCGCATCATTGCTTAAGATCAACCGACCTTTGGCAAAAGCCATCCCAATATCAAATGCGTGAGCTTTCCCCTTATTTTTATCAATGCGGATCACTCGTAATTTGGGGTATTTTTTTTGTAAACGAGCTAATATTGCTGGGGTTTCGTCCGTTGAACCATCATCTGTCACTAACACTTCATAATTCCCATAATTGATTTTTGTCATTAAATAATCGATTGTGTCTTCTATCACCACTTCTTCATTGTGGGCTGGTACCATGATCGTGATAAATGGTTCGACCTCTGTCGGAATCTCCGCCCAATCAATGTGCTTATATTTAAATAAAAACGAATAGCATAATACCCCAATAAACCATGCAAAACTACCAAGGATTGGGTAAGAAACAAGGATAAAATAAATGATCGTAGCTACAAAATCCAGTAGTTCATTACCTGTATGAATGACTCTGACCATTAGAGTTCGACCCCCTCGTTTTTGTAGAGGTTTTCGATCAAATCTTTTTCAAGATTTTGCTCTTCTGATACTACGTAATAGCAAACCGCTTCACGCTCTTCCTTAGGTCCAAAGCGCATGCTGAATTCCGTTTCTAAAATATCTCGACGCTTTTCTAATTTTTCTTCATCATACATTTTTTCACTTCTTAGCATCGTCTGGTAACGACGATTATTCCAACGGGTCATGAATAAGAATAAAAGAACAAAGCCTAAAAAAGCAACCGCTAAAAATAGCAACAAAAAAGAAAACGTTTTTCGTTCTTCCGGAAACGAATGCCATTGTAATCCTCTCCCTTTCATTGAAGCCCGAAACGAAATAGTTACCCAAATAAATGGAAAAATCACGCCACACCATCCTAGAATCGCAACAATCCATTGCTTGATTTTTAACCGTCGATTTCCTTTGGCAAAAAACTTATCCTTAATCAAAAGAGTTGCTACTTCTTCACGCTTTATTCGAGTATTCATTTTTCTCCCACCTTTAAAAAATAAATTTAGTCCCCTTTTATAAAAACCTTTACATTTTTTGATGATGACAGCTAGACGAACAATTCATCAAAATGACCAACTAGACCTTACTTATACTTTACTTTTATTGTATTTATTTAAATTTGTTTATTTAATAGTAGCTTGTTTCTTGAAATATGTATGAGATTTGATCTTGACGTTAAGGTTTTCTTAATAAATTAAAATAACTAAAATAATAAAAATATAAAACAAGTTATCTTAGCGAGTTTCACTAAAGATAACTTGTTTTTTTCTCTATTGATCTGTTACCAAAGAAATAACGACAGTTTTCATTGCTCGAGATATAGCCGTGTACATTTGCCTTCTTTCACGTGGGGTATTCGGTTCAGCTGTTAGATAAATCAGTACGTGATCAAATTCGAGTCCTTTAGAAAGACTCAATGGGCGTACTTGGATGTTCAGCTGGTTGTTCCGCTCTACTTTTTGTTGTATCATTGCGGCTTGCTGTTCTTCCAACGTAATGACTGTTAATTGTTCACCCGTGTGCTGTTGTCGTTCATTGACCTGACTGAGCCACTGATCGAAAGTCGCTGCAGTCACAAATTCCGGCTCTTCCCCATAAGGACGAACGGAAACAATAGCGATCTTTTCTTTTTCCCCTGAATATTGGGTAAAGAGAGTCGTGATTGCCCCGCTTGAACGATAACTATTCAATAAATCATATCTCGTCACAGATCGTCCAGCCGTTGAAAAATAGCTTTCAATTGCTTCAAAAGAAGTCGTGGAATTAAAAATCCCCTGATTTTCATCTCCTACGAGTGTAAAGCGAGCGTTGGGGAAGATGTTTAACAAGAGCAAAAGTTGCGCACTCGTATAGTCTTGCACCTCATCGATCAACACGAACTTTTTGACTTGGGTGATTTTTTCGATCAGCAGATGGCGTACATGCAAACGTGCGACGGCTTCATCTAATGTACAAGGAGTTGTTCGCTGATACTTATTCCCAGTATAACTTTGATAAATCTCCTCAAATAAAAATTGTTCATCG
The DNA here is from genome assembly GCF_040887165.1 of Enterococcus sp. C65. Lineage (NCBI taxonomy): Bacteria > Bacillati > Bacillota > Bacilli > Lactobacillales > Enterococcaceae > Enterococcus > Enterococcus sp. C65. The sequence continues at coordinate 70,700 of NZ_JBFOFG010000007.1, forward strand.
ACCCACGCCATCTGTTTGATTTGTTTCGTTACTGTTCGATATTTTCTTTGAAGCAATTGTTTGCCATAACTGACTAATTTCTCTGGCGATTCATCGGTGATCAACTGTTGGAAATACTTTTGTTGCATCTCTTCTGGTAAGGATAATAATTGATCTTTAATGGCGTCACTACCTGCTTGTTTCAGCAATTGCTTTTCCCAGTAGCGCAACAATCGGTCTTTAGTCGCTTGAAGTTTTTCTCTTAGATTCGGGTAATCGGGCGTGCTATCATAGATTTTTTTGATCACTTCTTTTGAGATCACGATTTTTTCCTTCTTTTTGATCGCTAAAAAGCAATCAGCCTGTTCAGTAAACAAGGAGGTCGCTTGCTCGATCTGCTTCATAAATGCCTGACTTCTGAGAACTGCTGTCTGGTCATCCACATCCGTCTGCGTAATCCGATGAAAATAAGCTTTTTCTGACTCAACATTCCCTAAAAAAAGTTGATCCACCAACTGAAGCATCGTGATATTCAACGGATTTTTTTCACCTAACGAAGGTAATACCTTACCGATATAATCAATAAATTGATGGTTCGGTGACAAAATCAGCAAATCATCCGCAGAAAGTTGGTTTCGGTATTGATAAAGCAAATAAGCAATTCGTTGCATGATCGTTGAGGTTTTCCCACTGCCTGCAACGCCATTGACTAAGATATTTTGGCTTGTAGTGTCTCGGATGATCGTATTTTGTTCGGATTGGATCGTAGCCGTGATTGCCTTCATCTCTGACGTCTCACTTTGTTCTAAAGCATCAAGTAAGACATCATCTTGGATTGCTACCGAGGTGTCAAAAAAGTGGAGCAATTGATCTTTTTTGATGATAAATTGACGTCGCTCATGGATCATTACCTCGATTTGGTTTTGATTCACTAAATAAGAAGACTGACCTAAATCGTTGTTATAAAAAAGAGAAGCAATCGGCGAACGCCAATCATAAACCAAGGTTTCATCTTCATCATTGGTAAAGTTAGCCGTCCCAATATAAAAAGCTTCGTGACTGTTTTTTCCTTGTGCTTCTTCCTCTAAAAAATCAATTTCGATCTTCCCAAAATAGGGACTCATCAATAGCCGTTCGATTTTTTTCAAAGTCTCATTAGCTGATTGGATCTTGAGATTCAATTGATCGATTTCGCGATTTTTCATCTCAATCAGTGAATACGTATCAAGATTGTCTAAATAACTATCAAAATTGATCCGAATATCTTCGGACATCGTTTGTAACGAATCCCGTCCGTACGCACTGGTTTCTTGTAATAGTTGCTGATACTCTTCCTGCTTTTCTAGTAATTGCCGATAAACTGACGCTAGATAGGCTTCTTCTAAATTTCGTGTGTTGACCATACACATTCTCCTTTGATTCGAAGTAGTAGAACTAACCAGTCTAGCGCCATTTTACTAAGAATGCAAGGCAAAGCTCTATTTTTCTGGATAAATCAAGTCTTCTGGACGAACAGCGTGATACAAAGCAAAGGCGCCATCGAGATTTTGGACATGAAAGCCTGCTTGTTTCAAGATACGTTCTGCTAAGTAACTACGCAGTCCACTATGACAGCTGACAATGTATTCTTTCTCATGGTCTAATTCCGCCAATCGACAGCGTAAATCATTTAAAGGAATATTCAGCGCATCTTTAAAAGCACCGTTTTGCAACTCGCCTTCATTACGAACATCGAGTAAGATTTTTCCTTGTGCAAGTGCTTCTGGCAATTCATGCCATTGGATCGTCTCGCTTAGCCCTTCTGCGACATTCATGGCCACATATCCCAACATGTTCACTGGATCTTTCGCAGAACCAAAAGGTGGCGCATAGGTAAATTCTAATTCCGGTAAATCAAAAATCGTTAGTTGTCCTTTGATGGCTGTGGCTAAACTATCGATTCGTTTATCAACACCTTTGGCACCGACTCCTTGTGCGCCATAGATTTCACCTGTCTTAGGATGAAAGATCAGTTTTAACAAAATATCTGTAGCTTCAGGATAGTAACTAGCATGGTCTTTCCCAGAAACATGGACTACTGAGAAAGGTAAGTTGGCTTGTTGGGCCATTCTTTCTGTTAATCCAGTAGAAGCGGCAGCAAGGTCAAAGACCCGCACAATTGACGTACCAAGACTTCCTCGATTGTTACGAACGATTCCCGCTATATTATCTGCTGCTTGTCGCCCTTGACGGTTAGCAGGAGAAGCAAGAGAAATCAACGCATCGGCACCTGTAATTTGTTGTTTGACAACGATGGCATCTCCCACCGCATAGATGGAAGGATCACTTGTTTGGTAGTGTTCATTGACTACGATCCCCCCACGCAGCCCTGTTTCAAGTCCAGCCATTTTTGCCAATGTACTGTCTGGCTGAACACCTACTGAGAGGATCGTTAAATCAGAATCGATCGTTGTGCCATCATCCAAGCGTAACTGCTTGCCACCATGTTCAAAAGCAGTGACAGAACGTTTTGTTTGGACATGGACGCCTTGTTTAATGAGTTCATTTTGGATATGCACCGCCATTTCTTCATCTAAAGAAGGCAGGACATGTGGTGCCAGTTCTACAATTGAAACTGCCAGTCCACGTTTTTTTAAATTCTCTGCCATTTCCAATCCGATAAAGCCTGCCCCTACTACGACAGCTTTTTTGGGTTGTTCTTCAAGAGCATTCATTACCATATCAATATCCGGTACATTTCTAACAGTATAAACATTTTTGGCTTCTGCTAATCCTGAAATAGCTGGTCTGACTGGTTTTGCCCCTGGGGAAAGAAGCAACACATCATAACTCTCCTGCCATTTTTTCCCGTCAGATAAAACTTCAACTTTCTTTTCATCTGGATAAACGGCTGTGACTTCATGATTGGGACGCACATCTAATTGAAAACGAGCAGCCAATGATTCTGGTGTTTGTACCAAAAGATTCTCTCTCTCACTGATCTCACCAGAGAGAAAATAAGGTAACCCGCAATTGGCAAATGAGACATACGGTCCTTTTTCAAACACGACGATTTCAGCATCTTCTTTTAAACGACGTAATCTAGTAGCAGCAGACATCCCTCCTGCTACCCCGCCGACAATAACAATTTTCATTTATTTCCCTCCTACTGTTGGTTCAAACCATTGATTCATTCCACCACGTACATTGATAACATCATACCCCATTTTCTTCAATTCTTTCGTAGCTTGTTTGCTCCGCATTCCCGATTGACAGATGACATAGACAGGCGCTTCTTGTTTTCCTTTGAAACTTAGAATACGTTGAAGTGGAATATTTTTCGCTTGTCTGATATGCCCCCCTTGGTATTCCGCTGGTGTTCTTACATCGAGCAACTGAATAGAACCATTTAATTTTTCTTTTAATTCCGCTGTTGAGATTGATTTGACTGTTTGAAATAGTGACATCTTGATTTCCACCTTTTTTATTTTTGTAAATACCTTACGGGGTATATTCAACACAAAAAAGAGAGAATTGTCAACTATTCAAATTCTGGCTTTTTTAAATCGTCATAATTATTTACAAAATATACCTACATAGGGTATCATCTCACTAGAAGCATAAAGGAGGTTTTCAAATGGAAATCAATGACAAGAACATCATCAATCGACTAAAACGAACAGAAGGACAAATTCGCGGCATCCAAAAGATGATTGAAGAAGAGAAAGACTGTATGGCAATTATCACACAATTAAGTGCCGTTCGTTCTAGCATTGATCGTGTCATGGGAATGATCGTGGCAGAAAACTTAAAAGACTGTTTGGAGCATCCAGAAAACAGCGCAGAAGAGCAAGCCAAAAAAATGGAACAAGCAATCAACTTGATCATCAAAAAATAAGGAGAGACTCAAATGAAAGTTGTTTTTCATATCGATGAAACGAGAAAGTGGCATGAAACGATGAATAACGTCAAGAACCTATTGAAAATCGCTCCTGAAACGACGATTGTGGTTAGTGTCAACGGTGAAGGCATCACCGGCTACCTTGATCCAGCAAATGAAGAATTTCTTGCTTTAGGGGTTACCTTCCACGCTTGTGCTAATGCGCTGCGTGGCAATCACATCAGTACAGAATCCTTGCCTGAAAAGGTCATCGTGGTACCAGCTGGTATTTTAGACCTCATTGAATTACAAGAAAAAGGCTATGCTTATATCAAACCTTAAGACTACTAGCTTCGAGAGTTAAGCAAGGTTCTCCTACAGAATTTAAAACAATGAGCGGAAATCCATCCCCTCATCAAGTAAAAGAACTCAAACCACTTCCTTGGTTTGAGTTCTTTTATTTGTATTTGAGACATTACTCTCTTAATTCAATAGTTTATGATATTCACGGATATACAAAACAAAGGATTGAAGCAAGCTATAAGTGATCAATCCAAAGATCCAATTTACCCAGATCGCCGAAAGTTCGGGAAACAACAGTAAAAGCACCATGCCTGCGTAAATGACCGCAGTTGCTAATTTCCCATACCATTTTGCCCCATCTAATTTCACATTTTTTCTCAATCCAATGATACCAGCAAAAAACATGAACCCTTCTTTGATCAGAAATAAACCGAATATCCACCAAATCATCGGTCGATACCAAGCCATGGAAAGGATCAAGACCAGTTGCGTCAACTTGTCTGCCACTGGATCTAATAATTTCCCCAATTCCGTGATTTGGTTGAACTTACGAGCAATAAATCCATCTAAAAAGTCAGTGATTCCTGATAGAGCAATCAAGATACCGGCAAGCATAAACGATTGCTCTAAAACAAAGTAAAAATAAAACGGCAAAAGAACCACACGAAAAATTGATAAAAGATTAGGGATCGTTCCTATTTCTTTTCGCCAATTCGAAGTCAGTTTCATCCATGACATCTCCCTAAATAAACTTTGTTCCATTTTAACCTAAATCGGTACAAGTGCCAATTTTTTCCCGTTGTCTAAAGTTATGAGTAACACTCCAATTTAGCTATTCACATACTTGGATCATAAAAACTACTGGAACGACTGTCGAAAAAAGACGAGAGCTATTGGCTATTCCTCTTTAAAACAATGTCTTCATTTAACCCCTAGTCTCTTTTTTCTCGTCGTTCTTTAGCTTCTTTGGCTAATTTTTTATGCGCTTTTTTCGATCCTCGTGCTAGATCTCTTTGCCATTTTCTAGTTTGAAAGTCTGTAAACAAATGGTCTAATTCATAACCGACTGGATATAACTTTTCTGCTGACATCTTTAACGTGAGACGTTTTCGTGGGACGTTGATTAACTCTTTATCCAAGAAAATCGTAACCGTTTCTTCTGCTGTATCTTCATAAACTAAGGCTTCTTGTTGGTGGACCGCAGAATATACCCGATCCCCTTTCGAAAATTGCTGCACTTGTGTCTTCGTCCTAGGCACGTTTACTTTCGTTGTCTGAAACACTTTTTTGGTTGTCCGATAAGCTTTATGCTGGATATAATATTGGGCTTGTTCGATTAAGGTTTGCGACATGTTCATTTTTTGAGCGATCCATAGCGCTTGGCTTTCTCCTGTTTCCCCCACTTGAAGAAGGTATTTAGGTTTCAATGCTTCTTTATCAAATGCCATTGCGGCTGGAATAAAATCTTCATGATCATTCGCAAATTTTTTGATTTCGCCATAATGAGTAGTTGCAACGATCAGTGCCCCTTGTTCATACATGGCTTCCATGATAGCAACTGCTAGCGCCGCCCCTTCATTAGGTTCTGTGCCACTGCCGATCTCATCAAGTAATACAAGGGTATTTCTACTCACCTTGCGTAACATCTCGGCAATATTTTGCATATGACCAGAAAACGTACTTAACGCATTCTCGATCGTTTGCTGATCGCCAATATCCACAAAAATCTCATCGAAAACAGCTAGCTCTGTTCCTTCGGCTGCCGGAACCTGTAAACCAAACATCGCCATCAACGTCAATAACCCCACTGTCTTTAATACGACAGTCTTACCACCTGCATTCGCTCCAGTGATCACTAATCCTCGATAGTCATTACCAAGTTCAAAGTCTAACGGAACAGCCTTCCCTTGGATCAGTGGATGCCTTCCTTGTTTGATCTTGATGTATTCTGATTGATTGATCCGTGGTGTCACACCATGGATTTCTCGACTATACTTCCCTCTGGCGAAAATGATATCTAATCTAGTAATCGTTTCGATAATCAAATCGATTGCTTGTTCTTGTTCTGCTAAAGCACCAGTCAAATAAGCTAAAACTTGATATTCTTCTGCTATTTCTTCTGCTTTTAACAATTGATAATTCATACTTGCTTTTTCCACAGCCGTTGGTTCGATAAAGACGGTCGTTCCTTTATTTGACTGTTCAATAATCGTGCCTGGCACTTTATTTTTATAACTAGCTTTGATTGGGATCGTATAGTGATCGCCTTTTTGAACAATCATTGCTTCTTGGATCATTTCTTTGTTATGCGGATGTCTTAGAAACTTTAAAAGACGATCTTGGATTTCTTTTTCTGTTAATTGTAATTGTTTTCGTACTTTCCGTAAATTTCGTGAGGCTTCATCACTCACTTTTTGGTTCTTGATTTGTTGATAGATCAACTCTTCGACCATCGACAAATCAGGCATATTCTTACTATACACATGCAACAAGGGTGTTTGATATTGATTTTTTTCAAAAAAACGACGGATCATTCGACTACTTCTTAAAAAGTCTGCATACTCGATCAATTCAGTTGGTGTCAGTAAAAAGCCTTTTTTCACTTGGGAAGTCAACGCATCAATCCGTGTCAATCCCATAAAGGGAACGTGTTGCTGGCTTTCTAAGATTTGTCGCGCTTCTTTTGTTTCTTCTTGGCGATTTTTGACTGTCTGTAGATTAGTTTGCGGGGTCATTTCTTCGATACGCTTTTTGCTATATTGTCCAATAGCTCGTTTTTTCACTTCTTCTTTGATTTGATTAAATTGTAATTTATCGATTGTTTGTTTCATATTCTCTCCTTTTTTGAAGAGATACCTGTCCTAAAATAAATAAGACCTAGGAAAAATAAAAAGATGAGGAACATCTCAAATAAGACGCGCCCCATCCCTCATTAATAGAATTGTTGGTTATGAAATGACAGGTATCATCTATAAGCATGCCAAATAAGCTTACGGCTCTATTGGCTATTCAACTTACTACGTTAGATACCTGCTACACTCATCAAAATACCTCATTCATCTAGGTTTTATTTATTTTCAAGTTCACTATAGCAAGTTTAGCTGTCACTGTCAATCAATAACGAAAGCCCTTTTTTCATTCTGGTTAGTTCAATCAAGTCCCATGAACAAATCCAAAAAAATTTTCTGTTTGTCAGCAAAGCCCCCCGTTGATTTTGCGATCTTCAATAACCCATTTTTTAAAGCGCTGCTCTTTGTCAAGTGCTAAAAAACGGTAAAATAGAAGACCTATTTTACCGTTTTCTATATTATTTATTAAGGAATAACACACTTTACCGCCTTTTTATACCATCAACATATACATTCCCACAGCCACGACAGCTCCGACCATTGGCGCTACTACTGGTATCCATGAATAGCCCCAGTCTGAGTTTCCTTTGTTTGCAATTGGTAGAATCGCATGGGTCAGACGTGGACCTAAGTCACGAGCTGGGTTGATCGCATAGCCAGTTGGTCCACCTAGGGAAAGACCGATTGCTAAGATCAAACCTCCGACAGCAAAGACATTTGTACCATCGGCAAATGAGTTTTGCCCAAACGCTAATAATCCTAGTACTAAAACGAAAGTACCGATCAACTCGGTGATAAAGTTCGCTGGATAATTTCGAATGGCAGGACCTGTCGCAAATGTACCTAAAATTGCGCCTTGGTCTTTCGTCACACTCCAATGTGGTAAATACGTCAACCAAACTAAAACAGCACCGACGATCGCACCTAACATTTGCGCAATAATAAACGGAATCACTAGGTTCCAGCCAATTGCACCGGTCATCGCCATCGCTAAAGATACGGCTGGATTCAAATGAGCAGGTCCCATAAATCCGGAAATATAGACAGCCATTGTAACGGCTAGTCCCCAACCAAAAGCAATCACGATCCAACCAGAAGCTTGGGCTTTACTCTTGTTCAAGTTAACCGCAGCACATACCCCATCACCAAGTAAAACTAAAATCATCGTACCAATAAATTCTCCCATGATCTGCGTCATTTCTGCACTCATCTATTTTTCCCCCTTCAATTCACGTAGATCCGACTCTGCGATCAATTCTTCTAAATGAGCTTCTTGACGCTTCTTCTCTTCTGCTGACCAAGCGAAGTAAGACGCAATGGCATCAATAATCGGTTGTTTGATTGCATCAAGTTGATCACGTTCAAACAACAAGTGATTCGTGCGGCGAATCAAGTAGTCGCCTGGTGCTAATACCATTTCTTCTTCTAACCCATAACGTAAACGAGCAGATTCAGCTAAACTTAGTCCTTCATACGGTGTCATTTCTTTTGCCAAAGCAAAAATCTTTTTCGCATTGGTTCCATAAAAATCTGCAATGTATTTTGCATCAGCTTCTGCTAAACCAGATTCAACTCCGATTTTTGTCAATTCTTCCACAGTTTCTTCTAGTTTCGTTGGATCAAAATCTCCTCCGGAAACGGGATAATGTTTCGAATCGATTTCTTTTACTGACATCCGGTAGTCATCTTTCAATAACTGGCGGATTAATTTTAGTGCCCCCTCTGCCATCTTACGGTAGTCTGTGATCTTCCCACCTGATAGTGTCACCAAACCATCCGATTCACGTTCTAATGAGCTGCCTCGAGAAATCGAAGAAGGGGCTTTTTCATCACGGCTGTTTTCTAAATGATTCAATACATCCTCTACTTCTAACCGAGAAGCCTTGTTTTCTTTATATTCAGTAACTGTATCAACGACTTTGCTAAAGCTTTTATCTGAAATAGAGCCGTTGTCACCACCGTTATAGTCAGAACCAGAATTACCGATCAATAATGGGCGTAACCCTGCCCAACTTGATTCGATATCTGCGAGGGTGATGTTTGCATCTGGGTAACGATGATTGATGACATCTAATAAATAGTCCACATCTTCTTGCGTTACTTTTGGTTCCGTATAGTCTCCTTGATAGTCCGTATCTGTCGTTCCAAAATACGTTTTATTTTCTCGTGGAATGGCAAAAACCATTCGACCATCTTGTTTGCCCGTGTCAAAATATGTTGGTTGTGGAACAGGCAGTTTTTTAGCATCTACGACTAGATGAACACCTTTGGTTGGTCGCATCTTAGGTGATACCGCACGTTTGAAATTCAAGTTACGGATTTTATCGACCCATGGACCACTTGTATTGATCACTATTTTTGCGTGGATTTCCACGACTTGATCCGTTAGCAGATCACGTGCTTTGACACCCACGATTTGATCTCCTTCATATAAAAAGCCAATCGCTTTCATTTTACTTACTAGATAAGCACCATCTTCTGCTGCTTTTTTGATGTTATCGATCACTAAACGTGAATCATTGTTCCGAAAGTCTAAATAAACACCAGCGCCCTTTAACCCTTCTTTTTTCAAAAATGGTTCTCGTTCTAACACTTCTTCTGGCGTCAACGTATAGTTTTCATATTTTGTTCCAGTCACATTTGCCAATTTATCGTAGAGATCCATTGCCACTTTGACTGAAAACATATTAAACGTCGTTGCCCCCTCATCTTCATAGATCGGTAGTAACATTGGATCAGGTTTTGGAATGTGTGGCGCAATACCTTGGACCACCGCTCGTTCGCCTACAGTATCTGCTACAACTTCGACGTCAAAAGTTTTAAGATAACGAATCCCTCCGTGTACTAATTTTGTGGAGCGTGAAGAAGTACCTTCTGCAAAGTCTTGCATTTCGATTAGCCCCGTTTTGATTCCTGATGCTGCGGCTTGAAGCGCCACACCAGCCCCTGTGATACCACCACCAATAATCAGCAGATCCAACTTTTCGTGTTGCATTTTTTCAATACTTTCTTGTCTTGTTCCTCTTGAAAACATGACATTCCCTCCCTTTACTCAAATGCTTGTGTTGCTACTACCGCTTTTTTCCAACCGCCATATAATTTTTCTCTACGCTCTTCAGGCATCTCTACTTCAAACATCTTGCCCGCTTCATAAAATTCTCTGATTTCATCTGTATCTTTCCAAAAACCAACCGCTAAACCAGCTAGAAATGCCGCACCTAATGCCGTAGTTTCCAGATTTTCTGCTCGTTGGATCGGAATATTTAAAATATCTGTCTGAAATTGCATCAAATATTCATTATTCGCTGCTCCACCGTCGACCTTCAAGACTGGTATTTTGATCCCTGTGTCTTCTTGCATCGTATCAATGATATCTCTTACTTGGTATGCAATCGATTGTAAGGTTGCTTTGATAATATCTTCTTTGGTCGTTCCACGTGTCAACCCAAACATCGAACCTCTCGCAGCTTGATCCCAATAAGGTGCCCCTAACCCAACAAATGCTGGCACGACATAGACTTCATCCTCACTTGTAGAACGTTTTGCTGCTTCTTCGGAATCACTTGCTTTTTGTAACATTTGCAACCCATCTCGCAACCATTGGATGGAAGAACCTGCTACGAAAATGCTCCCTTCCAGTGCATAGTAAACCTTGCCATTGATTCCATAACCAATCGTCGTTAATAGATTGTTCTTGGATAGTTGGGGTTCTTCCCCAGTATTCATGACGATAAATGATCCTGTACCATACGTATTTTTGACCATTCCAGGTTCAAAAGCCATTTGTCCAAACAAAGCAGCTTGCTGGTCACCAGCCATTCCAGAAATCGGCACTTCACTTCCATAGAAATGATACCCTTGTGTATAACCATAAATTTCCGAATTAGAAGTCGGTTTTGGCAGCATTGCTCGAGGAATGTTCAAGAGATCAAGGATTTCCTGATCCCAATCAAGATCGTGAATATTAAACAACATCGTCCGACTTGCATTGGAATAATCCGTCACATGTGCTTGACCGTCTGTTAATTTCCATACCAGCCATGAATCGATCGTACCAAAAAGCAATTCGCCTTTTTCAGCACGTTCTTGCGCTCCCTCTACATGGTCAAGAATCCAACGTATTTTTGTAGCAGAAAAATAGGCATCAATTACTAAACCTGTTTTTTTATGGAAAAAGTCTTGGTAGCCTTCCTTTTTCAAATTATCAGCGATTGATGCGGATTGACGAGATTGCCATACCACAGCATGATAAATCGGACGTCCAGTATCTTTTTCCCAGATCACCGTCGTTTCACGTTGGTTGGTGATTCCGATGCCTGCGATTTGATTCGGTTTGATCCCAGATTCAATGAATGCCCCTGCAATGACCGACTGTACGGAGTTCCAGATTTCATTCGCATCATGTTCCACCCAGCTCTCCTTAGGAAAATATTGCGTGAATTCTTTTTGTGAACTCCCGATATGTCTACCTTTTTTGTCATAAATAATTGCTCGTGAACTTGTCGTTCCTTGGTCAATCGCCATGATGTATGTTGATTCTGTCATTCTGATCTCCTCCATTATCTGCAAACGCTTTCTAAATTTATCTTTATCTTACACCGATTCATTTTTTAGAAACTGCCAAAAAAACATTTATTTTCTGTTTTTTTGACAGTTTTTAATTTTTTGCTTTTTTTTCTTCTTCGATTTTTTGCTTTAACCTTGCGATATCATAGCTTGAAGCAAACTCTGATAAATAATAATAATTTTGATGAGGATCTTCTTGATTAAATGTGATCACTAAATCATACTTTTTCCCTGGTCGTCGATTTTCAATCTCAATCCCACTGATTCCTTTTAACTCTCTTAACAAAAATTGTTGAAATGCCACTCGATAAATCGGTAATGTTTCAATATCGATTCCGATAGTGACCGATTTCGCAATATAAAAATCGATCATCATAAGAATATTGGCATACTGAATCATGAGATAACTTAAAGCAGCTTCTTCACCTTGTTTAGCAGGTAGTTGTGTCAGCGTTGTTTCTTTCAATCGTTCGAGTAATTGACTAAGGGAGCGGCCTAACATCTTTTTCTGTTGTTGCAAGAGATGTTCTGGCTCATAGATCATCATGACTCCTCGAAAAAAATAAAACTCATTATCGATTTGAGCTAATTGATAACCGACTGCTTTTTCTTCCTTGATCTTCAACTTTCGTGGACGATAGTGCCACAACATCGTTTCTCTAATGTACGTATCTAATACAGCTGTTGGTAATTTTTTGCTTCGGGTTAAATCATATTGATAAAAATGTTCTTCTGATAACACCGCAAACGAGACAAAAAAACTGTAAAACATCAAAGGCTCATAGCCACTGATCTCAGCAGCTGTCCGACTTAAATAAAGTGAAATGACCGGATCAAGTGCTTGATACAAACGATCCTTTTGGTAAAGTATTTTCTTTTCTTTCAATGTAGCAAACGTCGTTTTTTCACTCAATAGCCGTTTACGAGTGATCCCTAGCCAGCAGGCGATTTTACTAGCTGACTCTTGAGAGAATGTCGTTTCTAAGGCTCGCTCCAATCCTAAAATAAGTGGCGCTTTATCAGGCGTCTGTTGTAAGAAAAGGGGACGTTGTGATTCAGAGATAAATTGGAATAACACATAGTAGAAATAACGAACTTGCAATTCCTCGCCATAGAGTTGGCCATTTTTGATTTGTAGAGAAAATTCTTGCAGTAACTGATTCAATTCTTTGATCTTACGAAAGACAGAAGATTCGCTGATATTAAAAGCTGTCGCTAGACGAACGATCGATGCTTGGTGATGTTCTAATAAATAAACAAGCAGATTAAATTTCAAGCTTTGTTGAACTAAGAATAGAATGATTTTTTCTAAGCTGACATCTTCAGCCAACTCTAATGTGACTTGAAATTCATTTCTTTTGATTGCTACTTTCTTCCCCATCATCCTACCGATCATTGGGATTTCTGCTATATATTGATCAAATGATGTTTTAGAAAGATTGACTTGTTCCCTTAATTGATTCGTGCCTACAGTTCCACCATGCAACACCATTTCCCTAAGAATCAACACTTGCAACTGCTCTTTTTTCTCTAGTAATTGTTCAATCTTCATCGAGCGTATCAACCACCTTTATCAATTGAAGCGGCAACCGATATTCTGGCTGGAAGAATAACTCCCGTTCGAATAATTTCTCTAACGTCCAGCCTTCCTCAATAGCGAGAGTGAATCGATCCAATAAATCGAATATCTCTCCACGACTTCGCAACTGCGCACCAAGTAATTGTCCCTTTTCATTGCACATCACTTTGATTTTCGCCGTTTCACTATTGGTCGCAGCTAAGCGGGCAAGCAAATATGTTTTACGGACAGTCTGCGGATAAAAAATACTTTCTTCTTCCGTTAGCCCGACACTTCCCAGAAAATAACCAAACCAATGATTTCCAATTGCTCGGTAGGTTCCCGGATCTTTCGTACGTTTGCCACTAATCGTTTGACTGACCACTTGTGCCGTACGTAGTGCATTATTGACCAAAGAGACATACATTTTTTCTTGAGTCGGTTGGAACGTCACTTGGATCGCATCACCGATTGCATAAATATCCTTCGCTGACGTTTGCAAATACTCATCGACCCAAATCGTACCATCTTCATTTAGCTTCAACTGATCTTGCCAGAGATGATGGTCTGGACGCGTGTGATTCGCTAGCAGAACTAAATCATAGCTTTCTGTTTTTTGATCCGTCACTACGACCACTTGCTCGTTTTCTTCGAGCGTTTGCACTTGTTCATTCAAAAACAATTGGATATTCCGTTGTAATAACTCATGTGTTAACGGTTCAACCATTTCGGGATCGAAATAACGGAACAACAATGTTGGTCGACTTTCATAGAGATGGATTTCTTTTTGCTGATGATATAACCCTTCTGCTATTTCTAGTCCTACTTGTCCCGCACCAATCACAGCAATTTTTTGTGCCTTCGCAAGACTTTGTTCCAAAGATTCTTTTAAGTGGATATCTTTAACAGAGCGGATCTGCGTACTTTTGTTTCCATTTTTGAATTGCTGACTCGAACCCGTTGCAATCACCAATGTATCAAAAGTAAGCTGTCGCCCATTTTGGATAAACACAGTCTTCGTGGCTATTTCAAGTGAAACGACTTCCGTGCGTACTTGAACATCAATTGCGTATAGCGCTTGCAATTCTTCCTTAGTCAACCAATAAAGTTGCTCTTTACTTGTGAGTTGCTTTTTTAACAGTAAATTGAGTCCACTCGGTATAAACCCAATCTTGTCTTGTTTTTCCAAAAGTATGATTTCACTGTCAGGACAACTTTTTCGCAAAGAAATTGCTGCATAGATCCCCGCAAAAGAACCACCAATGATCACGATCCTCATCCATTTCCCTCTTTTCCAATAGCCTATTTGAAGAGTATCATGTAACCGTTAATGTTTCAAAAAATGTACTCAAAAACGAAGCAAATCTTCGATCATAAGAACAGCCGTGAAAAAATAAAGGTCATAAGTAAGCCAATTGATAAATAGATATAATCAGTTATTTAAAATTGACTGATTTTTATTCAATCTTCTATTTTTTAGCACTTTTTAAAAAAATAGATACTATTATGTAAAATTTTCTAAACTTTTTTATTTTAAAGTAAAAAAATAAACGTTATTTTAATAACATGATTTTTGATTTAATTAGTTATCTCATTTACAATTTTTATGTAAGCGAATACACAGAAAGGAGAACATTAAAGTTTGTTGGGTTAGTGAAAAAATAATCAAAAGGAGTTTAATTATGAAAAAAAGATCTATACTAATGTCCTTGTTGTTGCTTTTGCCCTTTTTCTCGTCCCCACTGAGTGTCTATTCTCAAGAAACCACGGTCGAACCACAAGCTGTCTTGCAAGAAGAAATGCCTCCCTTGGTACAGCCAATTCCTTCAACTCTTGCATCAGAAAAACAAGCAATTGACTCACCTTTAAATATCTTTAACCATTTATCTTTGTCAGAATATGCTTCTGCCTTATCTGGTGGAGCAACTTTAGGCGCAAGTTTTCTGGAAACTGCTGCCGCCCCATTCATCATTCCCGTCATGCTAGGTGCTAGTATCGCATATAGCAGTTACCAATTAGGTTCCTATTTAGGTGTGATGACAAACGATCTTATTCAAACCAGTAAAGGGCTTCGTGAATCATTAGGCTCTACCTCCAATGTGCAACAAGATCTCACAGATTTCGCACTTTCTGGGATGAATTCCACAACAAGCACGTATAATTTTTCACAAAATCTACAAGCCCGCTATGCGCAGGACGTCACCAGCCATGCGGTAATGCGTGAATACCTCACCGGCACA
Organism: Enterococcus sp. C65; assembly: GCF_040887165.1. NCBI lineage: Bacteria > Bacillati > Bacillota > Bacilli > Lactobacillales > Enterococcaceae > Enterococcus > Enterococcus sp. C65. The sequence continues at coordinate 86,054 of NZ_JBFOFG010000007.1, forward strand.
AATGATCATGGTGCTTATCGCTTTTCCATAAGTAGTGACGCTTCGATGTATCGTAGGCGCATCAGTTACAACCTTCTATGGTCTGAACAAGGACAAGCTTGCATTCTTGGACGCGATGCATCTGTAGCGAAACACACTTATGCAGACGACCAATTTTTTGTACTAGAAAGTATTGAACTAGCGGAACCTTCCAGAGCGAGTGATCAAGCAATCTTAGAGATCGTTGGTAAATTCTATATTGCTAATGGTGCCTCACAAGCCTTTTTATATACAAAAGAACTACCTATCTCTATGACGCAAGCCTTAGAACAAATTACTACTCTTGATGGCTTACTTGGCTATGTGCAACAAACAACCACCTATACATTAGGTGCAATTGATGTGCCTTCAACAGCAGTAGCAGTTGAAACCGCACAAGCAATGGCAAAAGAATATACGACACGCAAAGCACAAATCACCAATCGTTTAACGGAGGCACTCGCTCCGAATAATAATGGGATTGATTTTGATCCATCAGGGATGATTGCTTCCTTATACGGACAAGCCGTGGTGTTAGATCAAGCAGGCAACTTTATTTATGCAGAAACGAAGCAAGCCGTTCCTACTTACTACTGGGACGCCATTGAGATTTCTTACAGTGCCGATGCTATTCCATATGATGATGCCCTCACCATTGATGGTCGGCGTGGCGTGCTTGATGAAGAGACCGGAGATATCATTGACGGTAAGACCAAGGACGTCTTGATCAAAGGGGCGCTAGGAGCTACCTGGACAGCAGCTAGTATGGCGCTACTGAAAGAGCGAATCAAAGAACTGAAAGAGAAAGACCCCAACAATAAAGATGACGATGAAGGATTTAGTTGGTATACGCCTGTCGATCTAGTCTATGATGAACTTTTTGCAAACGGCGGAAAAGGCCACACAATTGCACGACATGTTGACAAGACTGAAAGTGAGTTACAACAGCGACTTGAAGGAAGTAAGAGATTAAAACATGCCTCAAGCTTTTATGATATTTTCCAAACACTAATTGCGATCAATTCAGGGATCTATACCGCGAATCAACGTTATTTAGATGGAAAGATCAAAGTTCCATTAGGAGAATGCTCTTTTGATTCAACCAAGAATCGAATCGAATATGATTCTTTTAAAGCTTGGTCCCTTGGGCGAGGAGTTTATAAAATAGACGATAATAGGTATAAGCCTTATAACTCGATTACTTATGCCAAGGTGATCATTCAAAAAACCAATCAAAAAATTCGAAAAAAACGGCATTATTATATCGTCACTGCTTTTCCGGATCTAAAAAGATATAAAGAAGAAACAAATACTTTGATCTATGAATAATAGTGTAGTATGGAGTAATCGAACTACAATATGTACTTGATTTTGTTGATTTCCCCTTAAAGAAAAGAGAGCCAAGGAAGTTCTACCCTTGACTCTCCTTTTTAAACATTTTTATCATCTACGGGATAAACAATTCAATATCAATGACCGTAAATCGTTTTTGCTTTTTATCATAGATCGACCATAGATACGCTCCATCATCTCTTCTACCTTCATTATAATAATTGGTAAAATCAGTATGCCATTGATAAATGACTAACTCACTTCGATCAGGAAACAGAAGTTGATTGACTCGTCGGAAATCTTCAATGGTCCGATGGGTCTGGAGATAACTACAAAAAGCGATTTGGTATTCCCCACCCTTGGCAAAAAAAGTGGTGGAACTGATTTCATCAGCTTTCATCATTTGGGGATTGACCCTTATAGGAAAGCCGTCATAAGTATCAAACGAGGTTTCTTCCATATAAGTAAGCGTTACTTCTTCAGTTCGTTCGTAGAGTTGTGGAAACCTGGTCAATAATGCTTCACGCTCTTTTCTAAGCTCTTTTATCATTTGGTAACGCTCTTGTTTGCGTTCTTCATGATCTATTTGTAGCTTTTTGAGATCTAATTTTCGTCCGACGGCTTGAAGATATTTGATCTTTCCTTGTATATCTGCTTTTATTTGGGCATCTACATCAGCTTCTATTCTTGCCTCGACTTCTGGGGTTAGCGTGATCTCAACTTTGGGCACTTCGGCAAATTTTTGAGTTAATCCAGTCACAAATTTTGGTGTCCAGATACACCATGCCCGATTAGCATATGTAAGAAATGCCAGTACTGCTTCACGATGACTTTCGTATCCTCGATCCTTTTCCTCAGTAAAAAAAGCACAATTGACCGGCTCAATTAGATATTCATTACATTCATAATAGAACGTTTCTTTTTCTAGCAATTCCATTTTTCCACTCTCCTCTACTTAGCTACGCCTCACTTTATTTTATCATGAAGCCGACTGAAGTAAGACAACTACCATAAACCTACTTTTTCATAAAAAGAGAAAGAATTGAACACCAAATAGCTAGGAAGTTTTTCCCTTAACTCCTTTCTTAAACACTTTTTACCACCTATGGAATAATTAGGGCAATATCAATCACTGTAAATCGTTTCCTTTTTTTGTCATAGATCGACCATAGATACGCTCCATCATCTCTTCTGGGTTCATTATAATAATTGGTAAAATCAGTATTCCATTGATAAATGACTAACTCACTTCGATCTGGGAAAAGTAATTGATTGACTCGTTGGAAATCTTCGATTGTTCGATGGGTCTGGAGATAACTACAAAAAGCAATTTGGTATTCCCCACCCTTGGCAAAAAAAGTTGTAGAACTGATTTCATCAGCTTTCATCATTTCGGGATTGACCCGTATGGGAAAGCCGTCATAAGTATCAAACGAGGTTTCTCCCATATAAGTGAGCGCTACTTCGGCTGTTTTTTCATACAGTTGAGGAAACATAATCAATAATGCTTCACGCTCTTTTCTAAGCTCTTTTATCATTTGGTAACGCTCTTGTTTGCGTTCTTCATACTCCATTTGTAGCTTTTTGAGGTTTACTTTTCGCCCGACTGCTTGAAGATATTTGATCTTTCCTTGTATATCTGCTTTTATTTGGGCATCTACACCAGCTTCTATTTTTGCCTCGACTTCTGGGGTTAGTGTGATCTCAACTTCTGGTACTTCGGCTAATTTTTGAGTTAGCCCAGGCACAAATTTTGGTGTCCAGATACACCATGCCCTATTAGTATATGTGAGAAAGGCAAGTACTGCTTCACGATGACTTTCGTATCCTCGATCCTTTTCCTCAGTAAAAAAAGCACAATTGATCGGTTCAATCAGATGATAATTACACTTATAATAGAACGTTTCTTTTTCTAGCAATTTCATTTCATCATTCCTTTCTTCCTTAGTTACTTTCTATGTATCCGCTTTTATTTTACCATGTTTTTTTACCTCTCATACTCCATAAAAAAATCAATTTTTAGACTTACGTTGTACATTCTTTTTATTTTTTATAGAAATAGAGGGCAAAATCTGAAGCGACTCCAAACAGTTAGACTAAAAAATCTAAATTTTGGAGGACGTTTCAGATTCCACCCTCTACTTTATAAAGTTTTCTTCTATTGTTAAATTGGATTGTTTTTTGGCAGACTTACTATAATGCTGTAATAAGAAGGCCTACGTCGGAACTGTTTATTTTCGTTTTTCGCTTAACTTTTTCCCTTAACAACTTACTTCTTCAAAAATTCAACGACTTTGATTCCTAATTGATGCGCAGATTGAGGATTCTGTCCGGTCAACAACTGTCCATCTGCATGTACGACCGCTGTAAAAGCTGGTCCTGCTTGATAGTTTGCTCCTTTTTCTTTCAAGGCATCTTCTGTTAGAAAAGGTACTTTGTCCGTTGTTCCATTCGCTGTTTCTTCTTCGTTACTAAAACCAGTGACCGTTTTTCCCGCTAAAATCGGTTGACCAGAAACGTCAACTACAGGAAGTAATCCGACTACACCATGACAAACAGCTGAAACGATTCCGTCATTCTGATAGATCGATGAAGCAATTTTTCCTAGATCCGTTGCTTCAGGAAAGTCCCACATGGTTCCGTGTCCACCGGTATAATAAATCGCACGATACTCGTTTGGGTCGACTTCAGCTGGACTCAAGGTGCTTCCTAACGCTCGGTTACGGAAATCTTCGTCCTGATAATAGTTCCAATCGATTTCATCCATCGCTTCCAGACTCTTCGGCTCCAAAGGAACATACCCACCTTTAGGACTGACAAAATCAGCTGAGATATTATTTTTGACTAAAGCATCATAAAAATGAGTCAGCTCACTCAGCCACAGCCCTGTTGGACGGTCGGTTCCTTTATATCTTTCCACATTCGTTAAGACGATCAATACTTTCATTGTTCTCTCTTCTTTCTTTACTAATAGATCTTCACTTATCTATTAGTATTTGATTGATAACGGATCTGTAAAAAATTATACAATGGATTAGGTAAATAGAGTTCTTGATATGCTTTTGCAAATGGTTTGGTCACAAGTTCTGTATCGCGATTTTCCATTAATTTGACCGCCCATTCGGGATCAACTAATAGTTGCTGTCCAACTGCGACAAGCTCTGCATCAGATAAAACCGCTTCAACATCTTGGCGGTTACGGACATTCCCTACACCCACTAATGGTATTTTTCCTTGCAATGTTTCATGGAGATAGTGAAGCATCGATTGCTCATTGTATTGCTCAGAACGAGCAACACGATCATACGTACTTAATGAAACATGAAGGTAATCCAATTTTGTTTCACGTAATTTTTCCATTAACCATATGGTATCTTCAAAACGGATACCAGGCGTTTCAAATTCTTCTGGTGAAAAGCGATAACCTACGATAAAAGGCTTTGTTGCGTATGTTTCGACAGCTTGAAACACACTTTTCACTGCTTCATCAATAAAGCGATAGCGATTTTCTAAGCTTCCGCCCCATTGATCTTCACGACGATTAGAATGTGGCGAAAAGAATTGTTGGATCAAATACGTATTAGCACCGTGTAATTCTACACCATCAAATCCAGCTTCGATTGCTCTTCTAGTCGCTTCACCAAAAGCCTTGATCGTTTCTAAGATTTCGTCTTCTGATAAGGCACGTGGTGTTTCCGCATTAGGTCGTTCTGCAGGGATTGCGCTAGCCGAAACAGTTTGTTCGCCTGATAACGTTGCTCGACTCGTCATACGTCCGCCATGGAAGATTTGTACGATCGCTTTTGCCCCATTTTCTTTGATTGCCTTTGCCAAGTCACTGAGCCTAGGTATCATTTCATCATGCGCTATGCTAAGTTCACCGGGCCAGCCTTTTCCTATATCTTGCACATTCGCAGCCCCTGTAATAACTGCGCCTAGTCCCTTCGAACGTTCTTGGTAATACGTGATCTCATCTTCCGTAATCACACCATTATAAAAACTTAATTGGGTGGTCATAGGTGCCATCATCAAACGGTTAGGTAATGTCACACCAGAAGGAAAAGTGATTGTTTCGTTAAAATTTGCCATGGTGATTCCTCCATTCAGTTCTCTTCGTTTATTAAAACACATAATTAGTTGCGCATACAACTAACGAGATTAAAAAAATTTATTTTTTTTGTAGTTTTTCAGTGGCTGAATTGATTGCTTTAGATAAATATTCACTTTCTACAGATCCTAGAATCTCTTGATATGCATGATGTAGTTCTTCCCAACTACTATCGATTTCTTTTACAAATTCCCGTCCTTGATCCGTCAGATAAACTAATGACAAGCGTCCATCACTGACTGTTTTGATATAGCCTTTGTATTCCAATTTTTCGACAAAACGAGCAATCGTTGAAGGTGCAGAACAAAGTAATTGGGCAATATCCTTTTGTGGTAATCCATCTTTTTCTTTTAAAATCAATAAAATAAACCCATATGTCGGTGTCAAACCCGTTTTCTTAAATGCTTCATCTGCCATTTTATTCAACAGGCGATCTAATTTTTTCACACTAAAAAACAGACAATCATTTAACGCTTGTTCAATCGGTTTTCCCATGTTTTCTCCCCCTAATATCCGCGTAACATATCATAGTATGATTTTTGTTATTTGTCAAAAAAGGCTGTAGTAACAAGGGAAAACAAGAGCATGTAAAATTCCTAGAAAGAATAATATAATCTGTTTTAGGGGATATAAAAACGCAGAAACAAGATTCAAGCACCTTCAAACAATGAGCTGCACCAAAAATTTGAAATAAGATAAGTAGAGAACAGATACGGCAAAAAATTGTCACTAGGTACCGCCGAATAAGAAAAAAATGCGACTGATTGGTTTATACTTTTTTCAGATAAACTACTTTGGCACCTAATAATGAGACACCGATATGCAAAGTTTCAGCAACTGCAGGTACGCTTTCACCAAAAGGCAATACGCTGACACGATTGATGATGACCCCTATGATAAATACAAGAACGGTCAGCCAAGTTCCCTTTTTTACCCATTGCTGGTCACTTTGTCTTTGATAGATTTTTACAGTTTGGGCACGTAACACGCCAAAGATGAATCCCAGCAAAACAGACAAAACAATAAGAATAAGTGTATGGTTAGTCTTAATGATTTCTTGCCAGTTGCTTATGATTAAATAAAGTCCAACTAATACAATGATGATTTCACTTTTCATCGTGTCTTTGATTGCTCTTTCTTTAAGTAATCTCTGTAAAAAAAAGAGAATCAATACTAACACAATGAGATAATTTTGTAGATGTTCCACGTTTTATTCTTCTTTCTTTCCTGAAATTCCTGAATGCCGTGTATTGATTATTTGGATTCGTTTATTTAACAATCGGGCTCGTAAAAAGTTCCTGATGATCAAACAAAGCCACACAATGAAATAGATACTCACAAAAGTTAGCGTGTACCTCTCAAGATGAACAGAAACTCTTCCATTTAACAGCACCAACAAGAAATAACTAAAGGCATACGTACTAATAAAATGTAGCAGTATAATCTGAAGATAATTAAGCTTCTCAATTCGCTCGATCAGCGATACTACGCCAATAAAAGCCGAGAGAAAGAAGACAAAAAGAATCTCATTTCTCGTGATCTCATGGATTTGTGAAACTAATTTGAACAGCAAGAAAGCAAAGCTTCCAATACCAATACTTCTCATCATACGTTGTATCAATTTCATCGGGCTCTCCTTTTCATCTTACCAGCTATCAGGTACATTTATTCTACAAGGTTTCCTTCTTGAAGCTAGTTTGATTGTCATTTCTTGCATTTTTCTTGTCACTTGTTGCGAAAAGTCTGATCAATTTTTTCTTTTAATGCTTTGGAAAAATAACGGCTAACGAGTAACTCTTCTGTATTTTGTAATGTGACATAGAGATTTCCATTTAAAAGCGACGAATTGATTTCTTTAACCATATAGATATTTAAAATAGTCGTTTTCGATATTTGGATAAATGGTTCTGGGAGTTCTTTCATTAACTGAGCTAGTGTCAATCTTCGCTCATACACTTCATTTTCCGTATAAAAAAAACATTTGCGATCAAGATATTCGATATAAAAAATCGAGAATAAATCTAAATAGACATCTCTTTCTTTTTTATAGTCTCTCACTAAAATAGTTTCCACTTTGTATTTCTCTAAAATATCAGCAATCGAAGTTAAAAATGGTACCTTTTCATGAACTTGAAAAAGTACCATCTCCTCTTGTTTTTTTGGAATCAAATCAAACAATACTTTCATCATGGTCCTCACACTTGTCTAAATTTCTTTTATCATACTCTTTTTTGAGGTGTTCGGACAAGTCATTTATTTGCCCGTCTTCAAAACAAAAGCTTCATAAGGACGTAAATTCAGTTTGCCAGTTGGTATCTGTTTTTGTGGATAGTTTGAAATGACCAGTGTCATCGCTTGATCAGTCAATGTGTATGGCTGATTTTTTTCAGACATATTGCAAACGACTAACCATTGTTCATTATTCAACGTCCGATAATAGGCAAATACGTCATCGGGCGTATCTGTTACCAACTGATAATCTCCCCAGACGATGAGTTCATTGTTTTTCCGTAACTCGATCAATTGCTTATACGTATAAAAAATAGAATCTTTCTTTGCTAAGGCTGTTTTCACATTGATCGTTTGGTAGTTTGGATTGACGTGTAGCCAAGGAGTTCCTGTGGTAAATCCAGCATGTTCACTATTATCCCATTGCATCGGTGTACGCGCATTGTCACGCCCTTTTGCATTGATCGAACACAAGATTTCTTCCGGAGTAAATCCTAAAGTTAACCGTTCGTGATACATGTTGATCGTTTCAATATCTTGCGCTTCAGAAATATCCTTGATCGGGTAGTTTGTCATCCCGATTTCTTCTCCTTGATAAATATAAGGTGTCCCTTTCATCATATGAAGCAAAATCGCAAACATTTTGCCACTTTCTTCTCGATAATCTTGATCATTCCCCCAACGTGAGATGATCCTTGGCAAATCATGGTTATTCCAAAATAGACTGTTCCATCCTTCATTCCCTAAAGAAGTTTGCCATTTTGATAATACCTGTTTCAACTCAGGAATACTTAATGGTTTTAAATCCCATTTGTCTTTTCCTGCCTGCTGATCCAAACCGACATGTTCAAATTGAAAGATCATCGATAGTTCATTTCTCTTGGGATCAGAATAAAGCTTGGCAATGTCCGTGGTTGCTCCCCAAGTTTCGCCCACTGTCATCAGATCTTTGTTTCCAAAAGTAGCTTGATTCATCTCTTGTAAATAGTCATGAAGTTTGGGACCATTACTTGTTATTTCTTGATCAGGTAACTTCCCAATCGTATCGATCACGTCCATTCGGAAACCACCGATTCCCTTGTCGATCCAAAAGTTCATCATCTGATAGATTTCTTGACGTAAGTGGGGATTTTCCCAGTTTAAATCTGGTTGCTTTTTACTATAAAGATGTAAATAATACTGACTAGTTGTTTCATCAAACTGCCAAGCAGAACCACTGAATATCGACCGTAATTGATTAGGCTCATTTCCATTGATTGGGTCACGCCAAATGTAATAATCCCGATACGGATTTTCCTTACTTTGACGAGCTTCGATAAACCAAGCATGTTCATCTGATGTGTGGTTGACGACGAGATCCATAATGATTTTTATTTCACGTTTCTTTGCTTCTGCAATCAGTTCCTCCATATCAGCCATCGTGCCAAATTCGGCCATGATTGCTTGATAATCACTGATATCGTAACCATTATCGTCGTTAGGAGATTCATATACGGGAGATAACCATATCGTATCGATCCCTAAATAATGCAGATAATCCAATCGAGCGATCACTCCTTGTAAATCCCCGACTCCATCCCCATTCGTATCTTGAAAACTACGAGGATATACTTGATAGACAACTGATTGATGCCACCATTTTTTCTCCATACTTTCCTCCATTGGTTAAAGATTATTGATCCCTCGCAAAAATTGTAACGCTTTCAAAAACGAGAGTAAATAGCCATTATTCTCCTTATTTCTTTCACCACGCCTAAACCTTGATGCTATCGTCTTTTACTTTCAGTTGTTACCGATAACAATTTTTTCCAAAAAAGAACCCTGGCATTTGTTTTCTCGCTAACAATAGCGAGATCTCCATTTGCCAAGGTTTTTTTACTTGTCACACATCATAAAAATTAATCAACTAAATCAAGTTAACTAATGTTCAGTATCCACATGAAGCCAATAAAGACAAAGAATAACAGATACATAATCGGTGATACTTCTTTTCCGCGTTTTGCTGCGATCATAGTAATTGGATAGAAAATAAATCCTAATGCGATCCCATCAGAAATACTGTAAGTTAACGGCATGCCGATCAAGATCAAGAAAGCTGGAATGGCGATCTCTAACTTGCCCCATTCGATTTGACGCAACGATTGTGCCATCAATACACCGACAATGATCAGTGCTGGTGCTGTTACTTGTGAAGTCACTACTGATAGCAACGGTGAAAAGAATAAACCGAATAGGAATAAGATCCCGGTCGTTACTGCAGTGATCCCAGAACGACCACCAACAGCGATTCCGGCAGAAGATTCAACGAAAGCCCCAACTGGTGAAGTTCCTAATAAAGAACCTGCAAGCATAGCTGTTGAATCAGAAGCCAACGCTTTCCCAACACGAGGCATTTTGTTATCTTTCATAAAACCAGCTTGATTAGCTAAACCGACTAACGTGCCTGCTGTATCAAAGAATGTAACTAATAAAAAGGTTAATACGACTACCCACATTTGTAGTGAGTTGATGTCTCCGATATGTTTCAATGCAACTAAGAATGTTGGCTTTAAACTTGGTGCAGCCGAAACTAATTGAGAAGGCATAGGAATAAGTCCAGTCACTAATCCAAGAATCGTGCTAGCTACCATCCCGATAAAAATACCTCCTGGAACACGTCTTATCAATAAGATCGCTGTCACAACTAAGCCAAAAATCGTCAACCATGTTGAACCTACGCTTAGTGAACCTAACCCCACTAATGTAGATTCATTTGAAACGATGACTCCCCCTTCATTCAAGCCAAGGAAAGCAATAAATAAACCAATCCCACCTGAGATCGCATATTTCAAATCAGCTGGGATCGCATCAATGATCATTTCACGTAATTTGAAAATCGTGATCAAAATAAAAATCAAAGAAGCAACAAACACGCCTGCTAAAGCTGTTTCCCAAGGAATCCCCATTCCCAAACAAACGGAGTAAGCAAAAAAAGCATTAATCCCTAATGCTGGCGCAGTACCAATCGGGTAACGTGCTAAGACCCCCATTAAAATACAGCCGATCGCACTTGCTAATGCTGTAGCCGTAAACACCGCACCTTCGTCCATTCCTGATGCGCCTAAAACTGTTGGATTGACAAATAAGATATACGCCATTGAAATAAATGTTGTAAAGCCTGCAAGTATTTCTCTTCTGACGGTGGTACCTAATTTTTCAATCTCGAAGTAGGAAAGTAGTTTTTCCTTCATCTTTCATCCCCCTAAAACCGAACATTTATAAAAAAGTCCCTCAAAATTTTGAATTATTTAAAAACAACGTGTTTAATCATATACTAAATCAGAACATAAGTAAACAAAAAAGTCGGATTTTAAGCAAAATCCGAACTTTAAGTTTTTTTGATCGTTATGTACTGATTTAACAGTTTTTTTAATAGAAAAGGAGCATTTCAAACAAAATAGCGTACCAAATCGGTTTGCTTTAGCTATTTTTTAGCTGCTCTTTTCCGATGCGTTTTTGTTCTTCAGCAATGAATCCCTTGATGTCACTTTCTGCCGAAAAATATTTACTAATTTCACTAGAATGAGTCAACGAATTCAAGCCGCCATATCCTGTATCTACCATTTTCCCCCAACCTTTTGTTGGCTTTTTCCCTGTCTTCAAGTTTTTCATACGGATTTTTTCACTTTTTTCTTCTCGTCGTCTCTGTGAATATTCTTCCATTTTTGCGATTAGATTCATGACAGTCTCTCCTTTCCTTCAAAAATTTGTTATTCATTTATTTAAATTCCTTGTCCTGTGCATCTCCTTTTCAAACACCAGGACCTCTTCTGATTTCAAACATTACAACTTACCGATCACAAAGTAGTTTCCTTCTGGATCAGAAAAGTTGAACGTCTCTACGCCATTGTTCTCCATGATTTCACCAGCATTCTCTATTTTTTGATAGATCTCCTCAAATTGATCCGTAAAGAAAATGATCGAAGGAGTCGTATCTAACACTTCTGGCGAAAATCGTTGGACAAAAACTTTTGGAAAAATCCCTAATTCAAATTCTGGTGAAAGTTGCACGATCGTACTTTGAAATTCTTCTGGTAACTCAATCGTTTCACTAACTGTTGCGCCTAGAGTTTCGACAAAAAATTGACTAAGCACTTCAACATTTTCTGCATAAAGCATGACTCTGGTTTTACCGATCATCTCTGATCCTCCTTTGATGGTGTTGATCCTTTTCATTAAGTATATCATGAAAGCGGATAATCAAAGAATTCTCGGTTTAAGAATCGAAAAATCCGACAAGATTTGACAGACTGTGACGATTCTTTGTCAGTTTGTCTTGTTTTGATAAGATTTGATGGCACAACAATGAAACGAAACCATTCAAAACTACACTCGTTAGAGAAAACAAGATCACATAGAAAAATCCCTCGTTTTTCTATGTGATCTTATTGGTTGAGCTACTTTTTCTTCCTACGTTTCGCTCCTACTTCAAATGTTCATTTCTGGATGTTCCTTCGTTAGCGTAAATGTTTTCCCTTCTACGCCAAATGTTTGTTCCACGCGTTTTTTCAATTCTGTCATTGCTTTTGCGCCACGTGATGCTTGCTCTTTTGTGACTGATTCAATAACCAAAATGGCTTTAGTCGTGTCTTCCGTCAACATTGTCCGTTGCGCTTCTCGCCAGTTGAAACTGCGACAGATTGCTCCTTCGTTATCGTAATAAATGATTTCTTCTGGTAAAGCTGGTGCATCAGCTTCTGCTCCTAGAGGTAAGAAACTTTCACCACCATGAGCTTTTCCTAGATGAAGATCCCCTTTGATTTTTTCTTGATCTTCTCCTCCACATGGCACACCAAATGTTAGAGAAATACTGTTATAGATATCGACTAATGGGTTGATAGGGAAAAATTCACGTTCTTGGCTAGCTCTTTTTAATAACGCTTCAATCGATGAACGGGCTCCTTTTTTGGTTTTAAAACGTGAAAAAGCTTGACGCCATTGGGCAATGACTTCATTTTGACTGAATGTTTCTTCTGTCAAATATCCTCTTGCTTCTTTCGCTGCATCATTCAATAGTTGATGGAATTGTTCTTCTTTGGCTTTATCTACATGATTATCGATACCTTCGACTACCAAAACTTCAATTGTTGCTTCTGGAAAGACTTCCCAAAAATTTTGTTCCGCGATGATTTTTTCCATGTTTCTACTCCTTTTATTTCTGTAAATTTTTGACATATAGATAATCTGTCTGAGCATCATCTCCCATATAAAAAATATGTTGGCTATGATGTTGGAATCCATGTTTTTTATAAAAAGCTAAGGCAGGATAGTTATGTTCCCATACCCCTAACCAAATCGCCTCTTTTTGTTTTTCTTGCGCTTTTTGCACAGCAAATTCGATCAATCTAGATCCAATCCCTTTAGATTTAAATGGCGATCGGACATAAATACGTTCGATCTCTAAAAATCCTTCTCCCATTGCTTCTGTTTGTGCTTGCCCTATATTTAATTTTAGATAGCCAGCAATCCGGTCATCTAGTACTGCCCAATAAAATTCTGACTGTTCCTCTTGTAGTTCTCGCCTCAATTTATCGAGCGCATAAGCTTCATCCAAATAGGTCGTCATCAATTCTTCACTGTTGTGTTCACCAAAGGTAGCTTGATAGGTCTCGATACTAATTGCCTGTAATTTTTCTACTTCCGTTTCTTTGATCCCTACGATTTCGATTGTTTTCACCGCTCCAGTCCTTTCAATAAATTCTTTTGTTTCCTTTTTTTATATAATGCCAATCTTCACTCACATTTTTCCGAACTTTTTGCAAAAGTGTGTGTAATTGCAAAACTTCTTGCTGGGATAACCCTTTGACAGCTACTTGATTGGAATAATGATGCTCTCGAAGGATAAACGGATAGACTTTTTTTCCACGATCCGTTGGGTAAAGTTTTTTTATCTTTTTATTTTTTTTATCTGGCATGCTTTTTATCAGGTCTTTTGCTATCAATTTTTTCACCGCACGTGCCGTTGTTGTTCGGTCAACGTTGATCATCTCAGCTAACTTTTCTTGAATAATGCCAGGATGTTCACAGATTCGTACTAAATACAGATATTGTCCTCTTGTCAAATCAACTTCTTGAAACTCAATGTTACTAATCGAGTCCAAGGCACGGGCAATTGCTCCAATCTCTCGAATGATTTCGTCCATTTTAACCCTCCCTTACCTAGCTTTAGTATGATTTTACTCTTTTTTATTGCATTTGCAACAAAAAATCACTGAAAATAAAAAACTACCTTCCCTGATCAATCACAATAAGGCAAGGTAGCTTTTTCTAAAATCAATAGTTGCTCTTTGGTCGTACGTTTCAGCGAGAGTTTTGGTAAATCATTTAAGTGGAAGAATTTCATATTAGAAGTTTCATGGTTTGCCACAAACGTACCTGACAAGATAGCGCAAGAAAAAACAATTTTATAGTACTGAAAGGCTTGAGGGATGTCTGTGCGCAGATTCGTATCAAATATCGCTAATAATTGACCTACTTCTACCTCTAACCCAGTTTCTTCTTTGACTTCTTTACGTATATTTTCTTTAGGAGACAAACCAACTTCTGCAAATCCTCCTGGTAATGACCATTCTTGTGTTTTTGTATCTTCGATCAATAGAATCTTCTCGTCTTGTTTGATCCATGCACGTACGTCAACTTTTGGTGTTGGATATCCTTCATGAGCTTCTATTAGGCTTGTCCATTCTTCCTTTGTTTCCAATCCCACTTCACTCAGCAGCTTCAACGAGATTTCTTGCAGCTCTTCATATCGTTCTTTGTCAAATACGTCTTTCCCATAAAGCAATCCAGCTTGAGCAATCGCTAGTAAGCGGCGATAATCGTTTAGTCTAGTTTCCATTCTACTCACTCCTCTCACATGACTATCTTTTTACTTATTTTAGTATAAGTCAAATTTTTTAGCTAACTTCTACTTTAAATAAACGAAGGCTGATTGAAGTAAAAAATCCAAAAAACTCATCCTTTATTTGATATTGTGCCTTTTTTCATTATACTAATGGTAAGCGCTATCTAAAATAATCAGGTTTCATTATGAAGATACGGCGAAACGAGTGTCTTCCTCACTTGTCATACTTAACAAAGAAAGGTTGATCCGATGTATTCTTTAATGAAAAAAATCATTACTGAAAAAGATATCAAACGCCAAGTCTCTTTAGTGGAACTATTACTGAATCACTCGCAAATAACTGTGAACGAGTTAGCCGAAGCTGTTAATACCACAGAGCGTACGATTTTTTCTGATCTTCAAACAATCAAAACCCAATTACCTAAAGGCTGGCTAATCAATAGTGACCAATCAGGGATTCAACTAAAAAACGAACAGAATCTCCTGACAAATGAACTGTGGGAAATTTTTCTGACACAGTCAATCAGTGTCCAATTATTGAAAGAATTATTAACGATTAAAGAAGTCGCTACCCCCACCTTTTTAGCACGTAACGGCTTGTCTTATGAAACATTGAATCGTCATGTCAAAAAATTGAATCAACAATTAGTCGTCTACGAATTACAGATTGAACAAAACCGCCACCGTTTGTCGTTTTCAGGTGAAGAAGAAACCATTCGGCTATTTTACCATCGGTTACTTATGCCGTTTACCCATAACAACTATTTCTTCGAGGATTACTCGATCCATGAATCTCACTACTTCCGATTTCTCAAACGTTTACGACAAGCTGAGTTAGCTGTTGACACCGAAGAGGTATTCGGGATTTGTTGGTTTTTTATCAACACGATTCGGATCAAAGCTGGTTGTCGAATCCCGACTTCATTGTTTTCTACCCAGGATCAATTATTTTTACTCTATGCTCCTGAATTAGAAAAACTGTACCGAACTGAAGGGGTCTATCTTAAAGATAAAGAAGCAGCGTTTGCTTTTTCCTGTTTTCTTGACAGCTGGAACTATAACAACTCTTACCCGCCTATGATCTTGGATATTTTACACCGTCACCCTGCAGAAACAAACATTCGTGAATTTGTAAATCGTCTATCAGAAAGCTTAGCTATCAAAGAGTTAGAACAAACAAACTTACCAGAAAATTTGATTTTACTACTCCTGAAATACTATGAATCACCGTTATTGATCGAACAAACAACCAAGCAATATCACTATTATTTAAAAGAATATGAACAAGAATACCCAGAGTTATATCCTTATAAATTCGCTTTGTTGCAACAAGTCAAAGAATCAACGAGCATGGTCAAAAAGGTCACCAATGAGACTTATTTCTTTTATTTACTTTCTTTATTGATCCAACAGACACTTTTAGCCGTGCAGCCGTATCAAGCAACGATTTATTTTATTTTTCAAGGGGAACCTTCATGGAAAGCTTTTTTGCAACAAGAATTAAATGCTTATTTAGGAAAACGAGTGATCTTGGAGCCAATTGAATTGAGTCAATTGTCAGATATCACTATCAAGAAAAATGATTTATTAGTTTCAAATATTCCGATCGATACGCCGCCAATGCCTGTCATTTATCTTTCAACGATCCCGACAAAAAATGAATTGGATCGTTTAAGTGACTTATCGTTGCGATCGTATTTGTAACTCACACTTAGTTTTTTTATGCTCTGTTTTAACATCGATCAATGATCAAGTAACTAACAAAAGCTTATAAATGTCTATTTGGTAATGGCCAAAGAGTACGTTTATAAGCTTTTATTTCCTGTTTGTGGTGGTACTTTTTACGTGGGTAACTCAGCATTTCGTTTTTTGGCGATCATCTTACTGATCCGCTTTTCGATCTCAACGATTACAAAAAGTAATAGAATATTTAGTAAGATCGGTAGTTGCTCTGTCAGGGAAAGACTTGTTGTCCCAATTAGCTGTTGTGCGATCGGTAAGTAAATCACTCCTGCTTGCAAGAGGACCAACATCCCGAGTGACAAGAACAACGCTTTGTTTTCAAATAAACTTCGATTCAATGAAGGATCAAGTAACTCGCGGCAATTGATCATATACACAGCTTGAGCAGCTACGATATTTTGTAAGAGCATGGTTTGTTGGAGCGCTTGTCCTTCAAAGCTCATTGCTAGTAAATAAGCAGGAATCATGATCAGCAATGACACATAAAAGATTCGAAACACACTGTAGCGGGTGAGAATCCCTTGCTTTGGATCTCTCGGTGAGCGACTCATCGTGTCCTTACCAGCTTTTTCAAATCCTAAAGCATAGGATAACGTGATCGTAGTAACCATGTTCACCCATAAAATTTGGACAGGTGTCAGTGGTAACGGCTGGTTAACGAGTAGTGCCCAAATAATGACCAGTCCTTGGGCTAAAGCTGTTGGTAAGAAAAAATTGATTGTTTTTTGAAGATTGTCGAGAATCCTCCGCCCTTCTTTGACCGCTTTAGCGATCGTATGGAAATTATCATCACCCAGTACCATGTCCGCTGCCTGCTTGCTCACTTCACTCCCTTTGATTCCCATAGCGATTCCTACATCAGCACGCTTCAAAGCTGGCGCATCATTCACACCGTCACCCGTCATCCCAACGATTTCTTCATTTTTTTGAAGAGCATCCACGATCCGTAACTTGTGTTCCGGTGTCGTTCGGGCAAATACATCTACTGATTTCACTTGTTTCGCTAGTTCTTCATCGGATAAACGATCAATGTCAATTCCTTCTAACACGTTTTTTGTGTGTTTGAGACCGATTTGTTCAGCAATTGCCTGCGCAGTGTCTTTATGGTCTCCTGTGATCATTTTCACCGAGATCCCTGCATTTTGACATTCTTTGACTGCTCGGATCGCACTCTCTTTTGGTGGATCGATAATTCCTGCAATCCCTACAAAGGTCAGTTCATTCAATTGATCATGTCCTAATTCTTGATCAGGAGCAAGTGTCTTATAAGCAAAGCCTAAGACTCGTTGTCCTTTTTGGGCGAGTTTCATCGCTTCCTCTTGCCATTTTCCGACTTGTTTCGGTGTCAAGTTCGCTTTTGCTAGTAATACTTCTGGTGCCCCTTTGACATAAACAATCGCATGTTCCTGTTTGTCATGCATTGTTGCCATGTATTTATAGCTTGAACTAAATGGGATTTTTCCTTTGACTGGCTCCAAAGGTAGTGATGCTTTTGCCGTGTAACGTAGTAAAGCAAGTTCGGTCGGGTTTCCTGTTAATTCGGCCACGTTTTGATTTGCTTTGGTTTGGATCTCTTGGCAGTTTTTCATGATTGCCAACATGGTTTCTTCTTGATCCGTCACTGTTTCGACAACACTCATTTCGTTTTTTGTCAGGGTTCCTGTTTTATCCGAACAAATCACGGTCATAGAGCCAAGAGTTTCCACAGAAGGCAAACCTTTAATAATCGCTTGCTCTTTAGCCATTTCGTTCACACCTAAAGAAAGGATCATCGTGAGTACTGCTGGTAAACCTTCCGGGATCATCGAAACGATCAAAGCAATAATCGTTGAAAATAAGAAGTTCATTTCCAAGCCATATCTAAATGTCGTGAAAAAGAGTAAGAACAAGCTAAGGAAAAGAATCCCACGAAAGATCTGCTTGTTTAGTTGGTTGATTTTTTTAACGAGTGGTGTAGTTTGTTGTTGGACTGATTGTAGTGCCTGATTGATTTTCCCGATTTCAGTGGTATCTCCCGTTTCGATGACCACACCAATCGCAGTCCCTGTTTGAACTAAGGTACCAGAAAATGCCAGATTCTTCTGATCTCCGGTTGAGACGGTTGTCGTCAATCGTTTGCTAGTCTTTTCAACTGCTTCCGACTCCCCCGTCAATGCGGCTTCTTCTACCATGAAGTCATGGACCTCAATCAAGCGAACGTCTGCAGGTACAACATCGCCTGCTTTCAACGCTAACAAATCACCTGGCACTAATTCTTTAGCTGGAACCAATTCTTTGATCCCTTCTGTGAAAATCACCGCGTTCTGTCCTAAAAGTTTTTCTAAGCCGTTTAACGCTTCCTCAGCCTTTCGCTCTTGCCAATAACCAACAAAACTATTGACGAGAACGACTGCCAGAATAATACTGCCTTCAATCACTTCTCCTGTAAAAAATTTTAACAAAGAAGCAACCAATAAGATAATCATCAATAATTCTGTCAAATGCTTCAAAAACTTTCGTAATGGACTAACTTTCTTTTTTACTTCTATATGATTATAGCCGTTTTCTTTTAAACGACTGATACGCTCATCTTGGTTTAGCCCATCTGGAGTCGTTTTGAGTGTCTTCATCACTTCTTGGGCTGTTTCTTTATACCAGACCATCGCAATCCCTCCTCTTTCGGTTGTGATACTTTTATTATAGGTAGGAGAGACTTGATTTAACGTCAATTATTTCAGAGGGCCCTGAAAAAAATAGGGGAAAAATATCGAATCATTTTGGAGAGGTCTGACGAATCCGTTGATAGATCAAGTTCAAGGCACCAAACCAAACAACGGAAACTACGGGAATCACACGAGTAGTTGGTTCAAAAAACAAACTGATTCCTACCAAACCAAAAAAACATAGAATGAGTCGATCTTTCCATTTTTTCAACTGACTTTTCGTTAATTTTAGATGGGCAAATAAAATAGCTGACCAGACAAATAAGAACGAAATCGTGGTCATGCCTGCAAGTAATTGAAATAAAATCCGACTATCTGATACAAAAAAATGTAAACAAAGACCTAATAAAAACATGCCTCCAGTAAATAAGATACCGTGCAAGGGCACACCCCGAGAAGATAATGTTAGAAACCATTTTGAAAGATTTTTTTCTTTTGCCGTATTATATAAGATACGACTCGTACTATAAATGGCACTATTCGTGGAAGAAAGTGAAGCAACCAAGATGATCAAGTTGATGACTCCTGCCCCTTTGCTACAATGAATGAACTGTAACATCGTGACCAACGGACTTTCTTTTAAATCTAAAGATTGCCAAGGAACGACTAACAAAACCGCCACGATCGTTCCAATATAGAAAAAGAGGATACGTGCGGGTAAGCATTGGATCGCTTTTTTAAGGTTTTTCTGTGGATCTGCTGTTTCGCCCACCGTTAAACCGATCATTTCAACTCCGGCAAAACTAAATAAAACCATTGGAAAAGCAGCAACTAAGCCGGTTAGTCCAAATGGAAAAATGGTTTGGAGCTGATCAAAATTTTCTCTAACACCAATTCTTGGTGACTTGAAGTACAAAAAGCAAACGCCAATCCCTAAAAGAATAAATAATAAAATCCCAAAAATCTTGATAGTTGAAAACAAGGATTCCAACTCACCAAACCAACGAACCGCAACTACGTTAATGATCACTAAGGCAATAAGTGCGAAGATCCCACTGATTAAGGGAGAGAGTGCTGGTAACCAAAAGCGGATATATAAACCAATCGCTGTCAATTCGGTCAATCCAGCACCCATCCAACATAACCAATACGTCCAGTTGACTAAAAATGCCCATCGTTCGCCTAAATAGTATTGGATAAAATCGCCGATCGATTGAAACTCATTATTGGATAAAAAGAGCTCACCCATCGCATACATCAACCCATAAATAGCGAGACCACAAACAAAATAAGTAAGCAAGACAGCAGGTCCCGCCAACTTGATTGCTTTGGCAGAACCTAAGAATAGTCCAGTCCCGATCGCACCTCCTAGCGCAATCATCTGGATATTCCGGTTCGTCAAAGTTTTCTTCATTGTGGTTCTTTCCATCTTACTCACCTTTTCTTTATTCTTGATTCAATTTTTGTTGGACTTCTTGTTCCCATGATGGTTTTCTGATTTTATCAATACATAATGGGGCAATAAATAAGATCAAACTAATCAACGTTACTGCGATAAAGTTGATCAACGTTCCAGCTTGCATCGTCAAGCCTACCGAACAGCCAATTGCTGCAAAAAGAACAAGTACAACGATCCATGCACCTAAATCACCCTTGCCACCTTTTTTACCGATTCTAAATGGTCGGGCAAGTTCAGGTTTGGCTTTTCTTAATTTCAAAATAGCAATTCCCATAATGACATATACAATACAATAAATCACTGTCGTGGAGTTCACTAACATCAGAAATGCCTGATTGACACCTGGTATCAACAAATAAAACAAAGCAAAGATCGAAATAATCGTTGATTGTGTTAAGATCACTGATTTTGACACATCAAATTGGTTCGTTTTCCAAAAATTGAATTTTGGTGGATATGCTCCTTTTCTCGCACTTGCAGTGACTGTTTTGGCTGGTCCTGAAGCCCATGCAGATAATTGGACAGCTACACCTACAAAGACTAATAAACTGAAAATATTAACGATGATATGTGGTAATCCTAGAATCTGACAATAGATTGAAATGGATTGCGCAATATTATTCAACTCCATTTGGCCTTTAGGTACCACATTTGCTACGACTAACGCATTCAACGTATTCACAAAGAAGAGAAAAATCAATGCAGCAAAGATCCCTTTAGTATAAGTTTTTACAGGATTTTTCAAACGGGTGATGTAGACAGATGACATCTCGATCCCCGTAAAGATAAACATGATTGGTGCAAAGTAAACGAATGATTTCGCTGTTTCGGCATCAGGGATCAATTTAGCCCAAGAAAAATGACCTAATGTTGCATGTGGTTGGATACCGACTTTGATCCATGAAAAAATACCTAAAAGAAGCATAATTGCTAATGGAATATATAGACCTAACCAAACACCGATCTTCCCACCAATTTTAGCCATATCAAATTTCAAATTTAATAATGTAATGATCCAATACACGACTAGAATAACGATCAAAGTAAATTTACTGTTCAACCCTAAAGGAACGTTATCAATCATATTACCCAATAAAGGTGCTAGCGCTGAAGCGACCATCACCATCCCTGGAAACATTTGGACCCATAAAAGCCATGAGACAACAAAGCCCCATTTTCGTCCTAAAGAATTTGAGACCCAGAGTTCTGGTCCACCTTTTTGGGGAAACATCCCAGCAAATTCACCTGAGATCAACGAAATAGGAAAAGCATAAAATAATACCGCTACAAGCATATAGAAAAGCATCGTCCAACCCGTGGCTGCAACATCAGGAATGTTCCGAACACTAGCAACTAAGGCACAAGTCATACCGATGAATGTCAGTGTAGTGATTTGTGAAGTTTTCGAATCTGTCATTGTTATTTTCCTTCTTTCCATCAACACAGAATAAACTATCTAATTTGAACGTTACAGGGGGGAAAAGCTAGGAACGAAAAAAATTAATGGCAGTATTTCATTTTGAAAAAGAACTGCTTGCGTTTATCCGATTACTCACTAGTCTTCAACTATCTGAGTTTGACATAATCTTGATATCTTGAATCGGAAAAGCGTTTGAACATCCACTCTTTCTACTCTGAATACAACAATTCAACGTACATCATCTATCTTCTTTGATCATAGCTTCCTGTAACACCGTTCTTCACTAGACAGTTTATCGGTTAATTTTTATTGTTATATGATTTCATTGAGTGTCTTTTCCATGGCTTTGGTAATGCCTTGCGTATAGAACTCGAAAATCTTGTCATCATTAAGATATGGTGTCATAATTGCCGCTCTTAGCAATGTCACTTTTTGTTCTTTTTGCCATTCTTCTTTCGAAAGACCTATCCGTTCAATGAAAGGAAGTGGGGAATCTCCATATTCTTCTTTCATAAAGGTCGTATGTGAAGTAATGAAATGTTCACTATAAACATCCCCTTCCATATAAGAAGAACGATTGAACATTTTTTCATTCAATTCATTGATCGTTTTTAAATCCGTGCATCCTTTGACTTTAAATACCCAATTGACCATATTAAAATCTGGATGATTCAAAGGATAAACTTCAATCGTTTTCCCTTTGATGGTAAAGCTCAATTGTTCTAAAAATGCTCGGAAACGTTGAGCTGCTTCAATCGAGGCACCAATCAATTGACCATAACCAGTAATGTTCAATGGCAATACACGATGAGCAGTCCAAACAGCAGCAGCCGTTGCCCCGGCTTTTGATCCTTCTAAAATATAGGCGCCTAACATGTCCGGTGCTTTTACTGATTTTTCAAAAACATAAGGAGCA
This sequence comes from Enterococcus sp. C65, assembly GCF_040887165.1. NCBI lineage: Bacteria > Bacillati > Bacillota > Bacilli > Lactobacillales > Enterococcaceae > Enterococcus > Enterococcus sp. C65. The sequence goes on from NZ_JBFOFG010000007.1 coordinate 108,804, forward strand.
AAATAGGAAATAATGTTACGCATTTCTTTGTGTTTGATTACGATACCTCCAGCAGCATAAGGAACATAGCCCATTTTATGCGGATCGATCGTGACCGAATCTGCCTCAGAGATTGCTTTGAACCCATCGTAAACACTTTGATCAATGGAAACATCATAATTAAATACATGATGTTCTTCAAAAAAGTCTGGCAGAGATTCATAAGGTACAAACTCGCCTGCTTCATTTAAGAACAATGCACGTGCATATCCGCCATAAGCTGCGTCAACGTGAAGATAGAAATAAATTCCTTCTTTGTATAATTTTTCTCGCAATTCGACGATTTTATCTACACTATCCACTTGGCCTTCTTCCGTAGTCCCAACGACCGCTACCACACCTAGGACTGGAATCTTTTGTGCGGCTAATTCACGGATCGTTTTTTCTAAAATAGCAACATCCATACGATAATCTTCTTGAACTGGGATAGCGATCATTTGATCTAACCCAATCCCGCAAATGTCTAAAGCTTTCATCCATGAATAATGCTTCGTTTGTGGCACTAACCATTTACCAAGTTCTTGGAGGTGTTTCCCACTACGAGATGAAGCTGCTTTGACAGCATCTAATTCTTCATCACTGAAGGTTCCAACCATTTCTAAGATTTCTTCGACAGAAAGATTCAATAGTTCCCAATCTGTTTTATCTTTGACTTTTTCAGGATAAACTTCCTTCACTGCAAGGGGAATAGATTTGATACAACGTGCATACCAAAGACCTTCAAGGTTTGCGATCGAGCCATCTGCTGTAATATGGCCCCAGCCACCGGTCATATTGAATAAATCAGCAAAATCTTGCCCTACTTCTGCCTCCATTTGTGAAGTTGCCATAGAAGATTCCAATGCCACATTATTCGGATTCCAAAGCATAGCAAAGTTATAAGCAAGCAAGGCAGGCATCAATGTCTCAGCGTTCATTTGCCCCCAATAACGCCCAGCAGAATGCCAAGGGATTGATCCTGCACGCATCCGTTGACTGACTTCATCCAAGACTTCCACCATATGCTCACGAGTGGCGATATATCGAGGTGCTTGTTTGTCGGCTTCACTAATGGCTGCAACGTCACCAGGAAGATAATTCTCTCTCCAGCCTAAATGTTCATCGACCATCTTGTTCAATTGCATTTTGTAAAATGCGCCATTTTCTGATTTGTCGCCAATAAAGACGGCTTTGATATCCATATCTTTCATGTCTATTACCTCCATATTGTTCTCGTTGGCCAACGATTTTGTAACTGCAGATGAAACCATCCATCTGTATCACACTACTGACTATAGAACAAAAAATGAGATAATTTTTTTTATAACATTGTAAAATAACCCCTTTTTTTAGAAAAAAATAAAGAAAGTCTGATTTTTCAGAATTTTCTACTCATAATAACGAATATTTTATAAAAACGTGAGATAAAAAACTGTCGTTTCTTAAGTGTGTTTAAAAATAAATACGTATATTAAAAAAATAATTATTTTATTTATCCGTTTACTCATCCATTTTTTACTTTTATTGTATTTTTTTCACAAGAATCTTTTCTCTTTATATTTTTATAAAACATCGTTTTATAACAAAAAAGCTTGTCAACACAAGCTTTTTCATTCATATGAAAAAAAATAAAGGTGTTTTAAACTTTAAATCATGGCATAATGAATGGTACATTGTTCAACCATCTACAAAGCGGAGGAGTTTTAATGTTTGAAGACTATTTGGAAAAAAATATTTTACGCCAGTTATTTCTTTGCGGTCAATTCTATCACAAAAAAGAAATCGATTTAGACGAACTATCCCATTTATTACAAGTCTGCAAAACAACGTTACTCAATGACATCAAAGCGATTCGAACTGAACTCAAGGATGAGATCATCTATAGCCAACGAGAAAAAGATACTTGTTCCTTGTATTTTGATCCTACGATCCCTCGTTTTCGCCTGATACAAAAATTAGCACGCCCTTCTTTATTTCTTAAAACTTGTCAGTTATATCTTGAAAATGAACCTGATTATCTCCAACTGACTGAAATCGAGTATATTTCTGTTAGCAAAGCGTATTCATTAAAAAAACAAGTACTTGCTTATTTTGAAGATTGTGACATTCAAATCCAACACCACTCTCCACGATTTAGGGAGATCGAACGTCGTTTATTATTATTGAATGTGACTTATCGAACGGGCACCTTGAAGATCCCAACACTTCCAGCAGACTACTTCCTGGCAATAGATGAATTTATCGAATCGGTAACCTTTAATAGTAGGCGTATCTACGATAAAGACAATCGTGAGATCTTACGTATTGGATTGTTGATCAGCTATTTGTCTCAAAAAAAGCATCCCTTATCGATTGAACAAGATTTTATAGCCGAACTTCAAAAACGCCCCATTTATCAATATGTGATGGATGCATGGCATACAACTAAACTAAAACATTATTATCAAGAAAATGAAGTATACTTTGCTTTGATCTTATTTAATCTCAGTGATTATGGCTTCAATTCTTACCAAGCAATCGAAGAAGACTTCTGTCACCTCCATCAAGTTTTCATTGAAGATAGCCAATCAATCAAGCAACTGATTACCCAGTTTGAAAGCTATTTCAATCGAAAATTCATCGGTAACCGAGCATTCGAACGCGCTTTAATTCGTTTGATGCGCACCGCATGGGATAATTATCAACTCTTTGTACCTGAAAAATTTTATCTTTTGTCCCCAGAACAGCAATCCTTATTAGCCGAAATACAGCCTTTATTCAACCAATGGTTAGCCCAATTACCTTATAGACTACGACTTAAAATCAATTGTTTGGACGCTTTCGTTATTGAATTAAGTGGCATTTTACGCATTAATAAAACAAAACTCCACGTCCGTATCGTTACCAACTCAGACGTAAAATATCTGATTTACCGAGAAGCCTTAGAGTCCGTCACTACTTTCGATATGGAAGTCGATCCCGTTGTTTATCAGCACTTAGACGAAGCGATAAAAAGTGCTGCACAACAAGAAAACACTCGGATTTTATGTGAAAAAACTCTATATACACCAGAAGCAGAACAGTTTCCGACAATTGTTCCCGTTTCAGTAGACACAATTGAAAAATCGATTGTCTGGGCAGTTCAAGCAGTTCGATAAGCCGTGCTGGAAAAAAACGGCATATGCTTCGCTGAAAGCCAGCTTCCAGTGAAGAAACCAAGTTGTTAGCACAACTGTTTAATAACGTTCGTTCTATAAACTGGCCGATGTTAGGCAATTAAAAAGCAAAACAAAAAATCTCAAAACATGGAAAGTCGTTTTGAGATTTTTTCTATATTGCAAATGTTTCTAAGTTGGCGCACCATAATAAACTAATTGAGTGATACTTATAACTTATTGTCGTGCATCCGAGCCGATTTCTTTATTTAAAAAGAACGAAATGATCGTTCGGATCACAACCAAAGCAGCTAACTGGAAGACATCTTCCAAGGTTGGTTTGATAATGGACTCAATGATACCAGCTGAGATCAGGACTTCTAAACTTAACAAGATATAGCCACCTAACATTTTTTTGATTGCATTGTTTTGGTTAATCCGCTCTGCTTTGATTCTTCGTTCCGTAAAAGAAAAGTAGAGAAAATCTTTGATAGCTAACCAAGCACCCCAGAGAATGATTAAAATAGCAAAAACGTCTAATACGATGACTAATTGTTCCAAATAAGGGGCAAGTTTCTCGATCAAATTAATTTCCATTATGTGTTCCTACCTTTACTTGCTTTTTATCTTGTGTTTCTAAATTCAAGAAATAGGAAATAATCGTTCGAATAATGATGATCACTGCTAATTTTAAAATATCTGTCCAAGTTGGTTTGATAACTGATTCAATGATATCTGCTACCACTAGCACCTCTAGACTCAGCAAAATATAACTAGCCAATAATTTGCGTACTTCCGCATTTCGGAAATTACGCTGTTCGTAGTCTTTTTTCAGTGGGTGCCAGTCAAAAAGATTTTTTAAGACTAAAAAAATCCCTACTAGCAAAATAATGATTGAAGCAATATTTAAAATTGCGATCAACCAGTCCAAATAAGTTATCAAATTTGTATCAAACATCTCACTGTCCCCTCTCACATTCATTTTAGTTCACGAACAAATGCCTACTGTTTGATGATAGAGAAAAAGCACGAAATTAGCAACTCATCTTTTCTTTGAGATAATGAATTCGTTTCAATGTTGATAAGACTGAACAATTGTGTCCTGTTCCGTAAACATACCCATTCATTTTTAAAAGGCACGATTCCCCCTTTCAATGATCAAAACTTAGCAGATTCAACAACTGAAGACACTTTCCTATATATAAGTAAAAAAAGAGCCTACTTTTCATGATAAAGTAGACATCTTCATTCATTCAAAACAACATAACTCTAAAGCTACCTCTTATCATAGTTGATGAGGTCAGCACTCAAAATAACACAAAACTAAAACAGCGATCGAGTAAAGCACAACGCTTCTACATTTTGGAAACATTCAAAACAACATAGCTCTAAAACTATTTGCTAGCTTTATATCAAAGTATTCCTGTTTTGGAAGCATTCAAAACAACATAGCTCTAAAACCCGCTTGTTCAATATGTCTTCTGGTGCAATGTTTTGGAAGCATTCAAAACAACATAGCTCTAAAACTTATAAATAAGGTTGTATAAGGAGTGTGTAGTTTTGGAAGCATTCAAAACAACATAGCTCTAAAACAATGCCGCATTTCAAGATAAATCCAAGCGGAGTTTTGGAAGCATTCAAAACAACATAGCTCTAAAACCTCGCAGAAAAATTTTTTCTCACAAGATCTCGTAATCGCGCTACTCGTCCATAGCAAAACTTTCGTCTTGAATGCTTCATTCATGCTGTTTTTTTGTTATTTTGATTGTTCTTATTTTACCACATTTCTTCACACAAAAAATAGTCTTGATCTAAAACAGTTTGCTTCAATCCTTTTATTTTTCGTGGTTCGATAAAAAGGACAGGCATATGACACAAAGAAATATATTCCTGTAGTTCAGCCATTTCTGTGATTGTTAAGTACGCTCCAACATTAATAAAAACCAAGTATTTCTTTTTCACTAGATACTTATAAATCTGTAAAATCTCCATTATTTTTTGAAAAATTGATTCTGGTTGCGTCGTAATTCTTATTTTTAATGCTTTGAATAGCTCAACCATACTCATTTCTTTACAGACTAAATCTAATTCATGTTCTAAGAGTTCCTCACTAATCCATTCCTGAACCTTGGTGGTTAATTGATCAATCCTTGATTTTAGTTCGATGTTTTCATTTAATTGTTGCTCTAAGTCAGCATAGATCAGCTTCAATGTAGTCGGAGCTTGGCTATCAAAACTTAAGATATCCGTCACAACCATCAATTCTGATGGTTTGAGTAGCTGTAATTTATCATTGAAAAACTTTAACATGCTATTTTCACCATACTGGTAAACTCCATGAACGACTTTTGAAAAAACTTCCACATCTTCAATTACAAAAATCAGCGTTTTTTCAAAGCTTATCGGTTGTTCTAATAAAGAAAAGTTAAGGTTCATCCTCCACATCCTCTCCTAAAAAAATGACTCGTTCGTCTGAATTAGCTGGACTCAGGTCTTTTTCCCCACACAAATAAACCATTCGTGAAAATTGTTTTTCAGTGACCGTTAGTAAGGTAACTAAGCCCTTTTTAGGATGATGGGCTTTTAATCGACCGAGCATCGCTTGATTAGCAGTACCGTTCAACAACAACTTACTATATACTGAAAATTGATGCATGATAAAGCCTTCACTCAGTAAAAACTTTCTGAACCTTCGATAAACTTTTCGATCATCGCTCGTCTCTGTCGGCAGATCAAACATTAATAACATTCTCATGTAACGATAACTCATATTCCGAAATAAGGAACTCCTTTCCCTTCATTATTCAATGTTTTAATCGTTTTATTGGTGTAATCCGTCACGATATTCGTTAAGAACATTTCTTTTTTCCCATATAAATACTTTTGTGAAACCAAATCAAACAGCCTTCTTTTGATAATTGGGAAAGGTTGATCACGATATGTATAAACAATTTGATCAACTAGCGGACGAAATGGTTCCATCAAGTCACTTGCTAGATTAAAATCATTAAATTGGTTCGCATGTTTTAAACCGAATTGTGTCATACAACCATTTTTAACGATTTCTCTTGCAAACAAACTCATTAGCAGCGTATAACCATAATCTAACCCCGCATTGATTTCATTCGACTCCTCCCGCGTGAATTGATTACCAAACAACGTTTGAAAGTAGATTCTTGCCGCATGTCCCTCACGATTTGTCGGATCAAATGTTTCCAATTCTTCTGATAACTTGGAAAGCGCAGATGCCTTTTCAACAAAATCATTTTCTTGTAAAAAACGACATTGGTTATGGATCTTTTGGGCAATGATCGTTGTCCAAACTACGCCCTTCAAGTCCGATTCCCACTGAATTTGTTTAGATAACTGCAAACTACTATCATGTCGCCCATAATAGGAGAATAATTGCGATGACGGCAATCGCTTGTCATCGCAAAATATCACTAAGATTTTTTCATCTGTTAAACGCTTCAACAACATTGTCGTGATCGTGATATCGGTTGTTTCTAAAATAAGGATATCGATCTCAGACAAATGGATTTTTTCCGTTTGTTGCGCATTTTTAAACACCAGATGATTATTTGCATAAGTCAGTTTAGAATGGGTATTGATTACTACTGTTCGCCAGCCCATAAGTCACCCATCCTTATCCTCGTTTCGTATAAACCAGTGACCGACTGGTAAATGATCGTAGCATCCCAAATCTCCGTTAAGCTGGTATAACGTTTTCGAGGGATCGTTACTCCGAAAAATTTAAAGTCTGCTGGAGCACCTATCGCATTGAACTGTAACAACTGCAAAAAGGATTGTGCGATCATCGAAATCTCTCCATATTTGTTTTCTTCATAGAGTTCTTGAATTCGCTCTATATTTTTATCCGCAAGTGTATACTTTTCTGCAAAAGCGAGAACTTCGGTTAAGATGGCTGAGAAATCAGAAAGATGAGTATTGACGTAGTCAAAACTTTCTTGATAGGTGATTTTGTCATAATGTTGCGCATGGTATAACAAGGTTACTAATTGGTCCGATAAGATGAAAGGATTCCCTTTTTGCGACTCCTTGTGACTTGCCAGGAATCTTCTGCGCCCATTATCAAACTCAAACAAGGTATATTTTGGCAATTTGATAAACTCTGTCACCTGAGGAAAGCCTTTGTCTTTTAAAAATGTAGTCGGATCTTTTTCAAAAGCCGCTTGTTCCATGATGGTAATTCCTTCAATTGCCCTGGTTTTCTTTTGTGTCTTCCCTTTGGCATAAACAAACGCAATGGCATAGGCAATGACTGGACTTCCAAAACCACCGTACTTCGTCACATCCCAATTATTTTTCCGTTCGATCAGTTTATCAGGTTTTTCTTTTGAATTGACCGTTTCCTTATAGAAACCGCCTTTTTGTTGTTCGACTTTTTTCACTACATTCACTTGATGGGAGCTAAGAACTTTTTTGATCCGTGGGAGATGATAGCTTTTTTCCCAATAAATTTCCCCATTTTCATCGCAAAACGGTTCGTCTGATTCAAGAAACTTTAAAATATTGGAATAAAATTCTTTTTTAGCGGTAGCTTTATTTTCTCTTGCTAAACTATATTTGACATACTTTCCATAGACAAATTCAGGTGCTAATTTAGGGTACCGTTTTAACAAAACATTCGCAATGAAACCATTTAAATACGCATCATGCGCATGATGATGTGGATTGATCTCACGTACTTTATAAAGCCCAAAAGTTTGTCTGAATTGGCTCGTCAATGTTGCTTTTAGCGTAATGATCTGTACCCCATCACAATCTGTTCCTTCCTCTTCCTGATGAAAAGATTGATGTAAAATATTCGCAACATGTTTCGTGATTTGTCTCGTTTCGACTAATTGCCGCTGAATAAAACGGGCTTTATCCTCTGGTGTCAGTTCAATTTTGGTTAAATACGCATATTTTTTGGGACTAATCAATTTGGCTTCTTTCAGTTGATTCCAAAAGATCCGTTGCTCGTTGACTATTTGTTTATTCGGCACATCGTCGCGCTTCTTTTGATTTTGTTTACTAGCAACTAACACCTTGTTATCAATTGAATTATCCACAATAAAGCTTCTCGGTATGATATGATCCACTTCGTATTGGTGAAGATTCTCGATGTCTAGCGGTTCTCCCGTATATATATCTCTGCCATTTTGCAAATAGTACAGGTACAACCGTTCTTTTTGGAGCGCTTTGTTATCTGTTGGCTGTTCTTTTAATAACGTGCTTCCTATCTGTTTCAACCCATTTTCTAAAGCTTTAAGACGTGGTTTCGTCCGATGCGTTTTTTGGTTTTCTCTTGCCATTTCGATCACGATATTCTTTGGTTTGTATCCAATGATCGCAATCAGTTCTTCCACGATTTTAAGACTTTGCCAAATTCCTTTTTTGATCGCCGGACTTCCTGGTAAGTCTTGTATGACGTCAACTAATGATTTATGTTTAGAAAACACCGTTGCTTTTGCAATTTCTTCTTTAAAAGATAAATGCTCATCATTGATCAGCTGCATTAAATTACGGTTACGGTTAGCCGGAACGTCATCATCGTTGATTAGATAATCAAGGATCGTTTTATTCGTTTTTCGATCTCTGATGCCATGGATCAATTTAGCTGAGAATCTTCCCCAGCCAGTGTAATGTTTTCTTGCAAATTCTTTGAGCAACTTTTCACCGAAGACCTCTTGATACTTACTTAATTGATGTTTAATCATTTGCCGGTCTTCAAAAATGGTGAGTATTTTTACGATATCCTCAAAAATCGGTTCCATTTCGGGCTGTTCCAACCACTCTTGCATGGATTTTTGGTTTGTTTTTGCTAATTTCATAAAATCATGATACGTGCTATACGAAGCATTAAATGCTTTTTCAATACCAAAAATATGGGCATTTTCAATATGGTAATGCGTATACAAAAAGTTTTGTAATTTTTTGACAGTGATTTTCCCTCGCTCTTTTTGAAACAACTGTTTAAAAATCTGCTGTTTCTCATCACCGGAAAAATACTGTTTCACACCTCGTTCATCTTTATAGCTCACTTTGGTTAGTTCATTGAAAATCATATATTTTTGATAAAGTAAGCTATTTTTAGGAAGTACTTTTTCTGTCGGTAAATACGTATCTTGCTTTGTCATTCTTTGAATAAAACGCATCGCTGATTTTTCGATATCTACAACTTCTGAAAAATTCCACGGATGGATTTTTTCAGTTGTTTTCCGCTCGATCCAAGCAAAAGAACTAGCCTCTTGTTCTTTTGCCAAAGGACCGACATAATAAGGGATTCGAAATTTGAATAAGGCAATGATTTTTGGTCCTGCTTCTTCTAGAAATGGATAATGTTGTTTTTGTTGATCAATGATCGCTTTCAATTCTATTAGATGTACTTGATGAGGAATAACCCCATTGGTATAAGTACGTTGTTTCAATAAAAAGGTTTCTTGATCGATTTTTTCTAGAAAAGGTTCACTTCCTACTACCCCACTTAGCTCTTTTTTGACGAATTTATAAAATTCTTCTTGGGTTGTTTTTCCTTTGATATAACCAGCATAACCATTTTTGGTGGTATCTTTGAAAAAAACCGTTGCTTTTTGCGGTACGTTTTCTTTCACGAATTGTTTGAATTTTGCCAAATCAGCTTTATGCCGTTCATACCGTTCGACCATCCCTGAAGACAGTTTTGCTTGCGTATGTTTGACAGTTGAAGAAATAATCTCTGATAATAAGATCGCATCATGGACTTTCTTCGCTTGCAAAAAGATATCTAGGTACTCATCACCGATTTTTTCTAACAAAGACTCCAGATCTTCTTCATAGGTTTCCTTTGAAAATTGGAGTTTTACTTCTGCTTCCAAATCAAATATACGTTTAAAGTTCGCTTGATTCCCAACGATCAATTTTAAACATTGAGCAAAAAAGCTGTTGATTTTTTCTGTAGGATAATATTTGAGGATTTCTTCCACTTTTTTCGTCTTCGATAATTTATCTGTCAAAATAGTTAAAACGGGTTGGTGAACGATTAGTGGTTGATCTGATTGTTTGCCATACTGTTCTAAAAAAACACGAAAACTTTCTTCAATAGAGGTATTCTCCGTATCCAAGTATCCTTCAAACAAAAAATGACCACGATATTTCAATAGATGAGCCAATGCCAGATAAACCAATCGGAGATCTTCTTTTTCCGTTGAATCGACTAACTTTTGGCGCAAATGATAGATTGTCGGATATTTTTGATAATATTCTTTTTCTTCCTCTAACGTGGGGAAGATCGATGCTGGTTTGTATTGTTTTTCTTCTGGAACTAAGAAGCTTTCTTCCAAACGTACAAAAAAGCAGTCATCTTGTTTGCAGAGTTCTTCAGCAAAAAGATCTTGTAATTTGCTGAGTCGATATTTTCTGCGAGCCAATCTTCGGCGATTCGTTCGCTTAGTTCTTCTAAACTCCGCTGTTTGACCTTCATCAAATAATCGTGCGCCCCAAAAATTTTTTTTGATTTTCTTTTTTTCAGTATTTCCGTGAACGCTCATTTTCCTTTTCATTAATTGATAATCATCTGTTAGTACCGCCCAGCCCACAGAATTGGTTCCTATATCTAAACCAATCGTATAGTCCTTTGTCATTCACTATCCACCCCTTCTTTTAACATTTACACAACTTAGCAAGTTGTCTTCTTTACAATTGCCAACCATCATGAATAGTTAGACAAAGTGATTTTCTTTTTCCACTTGTAACTCTTTGGTATTATGCTATAATCAATTTGTTGGTAGCATTCAAATCAACATAGCGAGTTAAAATAAGGCATTGTCCGTTATCAGCTTTTAAAGCAAGCACTGTCTCGGTGCTTTTTTATTTTGCCTTTTTTTGTTATATATAGGATTTTTAACAGTTTTACTATAACACAAAATTTTTATGCGATTTTTATTTTTGAAAGCATTTTATTTAGAATTTTGATTTTAAAATCAAATCTAATGAAACTTTTTTTAAAAAATAATTCTAATTACCTAATGATTCATCAGATATAAAATAACGAAAATTTCTTACATATCCTTTCATTGCTATCTGGCAAACCATTCTTTCCAGACTTTCTGCCAATCTTGATTTTCCTCCCAAGCTTTCCATTTTTTCAGCTGACCAACTTTTCGATTCCATTGACTTACTTTTGCTCAAAATTAGACACTCTGTTCAATCTGTCCAAAGTTTGGATATTTGGTTACCCTATCATTTGGCAATTAGAATGAAAGGTTCTATCCTTTTACATAGAAGGACGAGAGAAAAAACAAAGGAGGAACATCTTATGAGTAAAAAATGGATCAAACTAGGTATTGGACTAGGCATATTAACATTGGGTGCTGTTTATCTTGGTAAAAAGACAGGCTTGTTAGAAGATGATCGTCATTTGTATGATGAATTTGAATCGATCTAGTCAAAGAAACGAATCGTCAGACTGTTCACTTGTAAAATACTGGAGGAATCACAATGAGAAAAAGTAAAGCAATAATGATTGGCGCTGGAATCGCCAATATGGCAGCTGCTGTTTATTTGATTCAAGAAGGAAACTGGCGTGGTGATCAGATTACGTTTTATTCTTTAGATGACCATGGCTCCAATGATGGTGCCCCAACGGATACCGTTGTCGATGAATATTGGAATAAAAATCATCCCTTAGAAAACAAAAAGGGCTATATCGCCCGTGGTGGACGTATGCTCAATTATCGAACATACGTGGATTTGATGGATCTCTTAAGCCGAATCCCCTCTGTCACCGAACCAGGAATGACTGCGGCTGAAGATACTAGAGATTTTGATGCAAAACACCGAACATTTGATAAAGCACGTTTGATGGAAGGCGGCAAAGGAATTATTGACGGAGGCAAACTAGGATTTAACAATAAAGATCGTTTGTTATTGACTAAGCTGATCGCCATGCCTGATTCAGAAGAAGAAAAATTAGATAATGTCACAATTGAAGAATACTTCAAAGATGATCCTCACTTCTTTGAGACAAACTTTTGGTTTATGTGGGAAACAACTTTTGCTTTTCGTACTCGTAGTTCTGCCCAAGAACTTCGTCGCTATATGCATCAAATGATTTATGAATTTACACAAATCGAACATTTGGTAGGAGTAAACCGAACTCGCTACAATCAGTATGAAAGTATCATGTTGCCATTGATCAATTATTTAAAAGACCAAGGATGTCAAATCATTTTGAACCGCCGCGTAGTCGATTGGGAATTCAAAGAAACTCCGATGCAAGATGAAATTACAGTGACTGGCTTAAAAATGATCAACACGTTAACCAATGAGGAAGAACACGTCGTGGTTGATGGTGATACAGGTGTGCTTTTCACTAACGGATCAATTACTGATTCGGCTACACTAGGTGACTACGATACACCAGCTGTTGAAAATATGGATTATGGTGCTGCTTCTAGCTTGTGGAAGAAAGCCAGTGAACGTTTCTATAATTTAGGTAACCCTGACAAATTTTTTGCCGATCGTGATGCCAGCGAATGGGTTAGTTTCACTTTAACAACTAAGGATCATTTGCTTTTAAATGAAATTACTCGGATCACGACACAAGTCCCTGGTAATGCATTGAATTCATTTATCTCCACTACACCAATCACGCCACTCGGACAAAAAGATGTCAATATGTCGATCGTCGTTCATCACCAACCACATTTTACTTCACAAAAACCAAACGAAACCGTCATTTGGGGATATTTCTTATACCCTCGACGTCGTGGAGAATTTGTGGATAAGCAATATATCAAGATGACTGGGAAAGAAATGTTAGAAGAATTGATCGGACAACTTTCGAAAGTCGATCCTGGTCCTGAAAATATTCGAACGAAGGAAACCGAGATTTTTGATAGCGTTGTGAATAATATTCCTGTGTATATGCCTTATGCTTCTGCATTATTTAATAATCGAGCAAAAAGCGACCGACCAAAAGTGATTCCTCAACACTCAACGAACTTGGCATTTACTGGAGAGTTTGTCGAACAACCTTATCAAATGATCTTTACGGAACAAAGTGCCGTACGCTCTGGCGAGATCGCTGCTTTCCATTTTGCTGGTATTCCAATGTCACGTCTTGTTAAAACTCCAAGATATGACAAAGATATTCCTACATTGATGCGTGCTGCTAAGAAAATGTTTGAATGATCGATGCAACAAGCTATCAACAAGGAACAACCGCAACAAAAAATGACTGTCACTTCCTAGTAACGGGAGTGACAGTCGTTTTTTAGTATGTCATCATTCAACGAATGATTTTTATTTAGCTATTATCTTAGGCTTTTTTTAAGGTACTGCTTCCAGTTTTCAGCCACTTTTTACTTTGCCGTTTCTGCAGAAGCTTACTTCCCCCACCGAATAATACAGCACAAAACAAAAGAATGCCCCCAATAATCGCTGGATACATCAGTAGATCTTGCACGTAATGTGTCATTAATTGCAAAGTCGCTTGTGAATGAAAAGCTATATTATGTAAAACGTCTTGTATATAAAGCAATCCTGCTAAAACGCAAAACATACTTCCAGTCGTTCCCAAAATAAACATACCGTAACGCGGGAAAGAAAAGGGTGTTTTGTTAATTAACCGATATAAATAGACTAGCCAAAAAACCAATAGACCCAGACAGATGTAAAAAAGAGGTACCACTATTTTTCGAGCAGACACGATGTTTTCGATAAAAATAGTCAAGTATCGATCACCTAACGCACTTTGGAAGTGATACATGTAAATAAAGATCATTGTCTCGATTTTATTTTTTTCCTCTTTATCGATAGTCAGTTGTTTTTTTGTTGCAATTGTAGCCACAGCCTGAGCAATTTTCTCACTCACCTCATTGCTGTCTCTTAGCTCATAATTTGTTTCTTCATATGTATGTTGGATAAATGGTCGAAGGGCTTCTTCGACAAAACTTGGTGAAAGTGCCGTTGCAACGACCTCTGAAAATTCACTTTCTTCTGTGTTTTCTTTCCGAAAATTCTGAGCAGCTTCTGCGAGGATCAATTCGCTATACTTTGTTTTTTCGATTTGACCGAGTAAATACGCCTGATCAAAAAACGTCACTTGAATGATTCCTACGGAAATAATCACAAACAAAGTCACTGAACAAGCAAATGTGACCATCAGTTTTCTGATTTGTTCTCCCTTTTTTTCTTTTATCACAAATAACCTCCCTTTTGATCTATTTTTTAATCTGTTATTTACTTAACCTAAGAAATCAACATACTTTAATTATACTTCTAACTATAGAGCTTCTCAATGTAAACCAAATAATACACTAGTTATTTTAAAGTGATTTTCCCTTTACTAAAAGCGTTTCACTACTCAAAAGCCAGCTCCTCCTTTAGAATGAAATTAGCTGTTCGTTCAAAAAATGACATGTTATAGGGTTTGAAGAAAGGAGTTTTATTTCATGAAAGCTGTTACCTGGCAAGGAAACCAAAAAATGGAAATCAGAAACGTAGATGATCCAAAAATCGTGGAACCGACAGATGCTATTATTCGAATTACCGCTACTGCGATTTGCGGATCGGATCTTCACCTCTATCATCATGGGGAGGCTGTCTTAGAAAAAGGATATGTCGTTGGTCATGAACCAATGGGGATTGTTGAAGAAGTAGGTCCTGCAGTAAAAAAACTAAAAAAGGGACAGCGGGTCGTTATTCCTTTTAATATTAGTTGTGGGCATTGTCATTTCTGTACCCATGAGATGGAAAGTCAATGTGATCGCTCAAATCCAGATCAACTTTATGGTGGTTTATTTGGCTTTGGCCGTTTAAATGGGAATCATTGGGGTGGTCAAGCTGAGTATCTTCGGGTACCGTTTGCTGATAGCACTTCGTTTATCGTACCTGACAATGATCTTGCAGACGAAAAAGTCCTTTTCTTATCTGATATCCTTCCAACTGCTTATTGGAGCGTTCAAAATGCCAACGTAAAAAAAGGCGACACTGTAGTGGTCTTAGGGTCAGGACCAGTTGGATTGTTTGCACAAAAATTTGCCGCTATGGCAGGAGCAGAGCGAGTGATTGCTGTCGATCCGGTCCAACATCGTATTGATAAAGCCGCTCGTTACAATCATGTAGAAACTTATTTGTTAGAAGATACTCAGTCTGCTGGGAAAGAACTTTACGAATTAGCAAAAGGTGGCGCTGATGTCATCATTGATTGTGTAGGGATGGATGGATTGGAACCAGTGAAAGAAAAAGCTAAGAATCTCGTTAGTTTGCAAAGCGGGACGATTTCACCGATCCAAATGGCTGCGCAAGCTGTCAAAAAATTTGGAACCGTACAAATCACTGGTGTTTATATGACCCCGGCTTCTTCGTACCCACTACAAGAATTTTTCATGAGAGATATCACAGTGAAGCATGGTCAGGCACCGATCGTTCATTTGATGCCTAAAATTTACGAGATGATTGCTGCGGGTCTGTTCGATCCAACCCAAATCATCACACATGCGATGCCTTTAGCTGATGCTGCCCGAGCATACGAGATTTTTGACAAAAAAGAAGATAAAAATATCAAAGTTGTTTTGAAACCTTAGCTTTGTTCACAGATAGGTGAGTGAGAGATGCCAGAAATAAAACGAAAAAGCCATGAAATAGATATTGGGAAAGAAGAAGATATCGAAATTGCTGGACAACGTTTTCGTCTTTATTTCCAGAACCGCTATACATTATTGTCTCTTGCAGTTGATTTATTAACAGGGATTTTTTATATTTTTGGAAGCGTAGCGTTGTTAACAGATATTCCAGACCGTTATAGTACCTATTGTTATCTAGTAGGAGCGATCTTTTTGACTGCACGACCTATTTTGAAAATAGTACGTAATGTCTTCATCTATGACGAGAAAAAAAAACAAAAAAAGAGCGAAAAAAAGAATGAATAAGAAAGCTTCCTAATTTTTCGGTAAAAAGACGGAACGCCTATTTAGGACAGCGAGCTCATTCATGCTTTTCCAACAAATCAACCATTCTAAATTCCAGGACTGATAGAACTTTCTATTGCTCCTGGAATTTTTTTGAAGCTAAAAAATGGGACCGTCCACTAATAATACTCGAATAACCAATATACCAACAAAAATAGCATCAAGAAACAATTTCCGATTTTTCTTGGCATTGCTCACCAGAAACAAAAGATTACTGATCAGATAAAGAACCCTTTTGAGTAATCAACTCCGATCACGTTGTAAAAATCGCTAGTTGATATAAATAAACCGGGATACCTTCATTATCTTGTACCGTCGTCAGATATTCCCACTCATATCTTTCATAAAAACCTGTATGGTCAGTCGCTACATAGAGCTGCGAAATCCCAAGCGCTCCCATATCCTCTCGAATAAATGATAAAATCTCTTTGGCAATTCCTTGATTACGATACTCTTTTTCAACAAACAACGCACAAACATTCGGAGTCAAATCTGGGCGATCATGAAAATCATTCGCGATGACCCCTGCTCCAGCGATAATTTTTTGTTCTGACGTCACGACTATATACCATTGAGGAACAGCGTTAGATGATTGAAGAGAATCTTCCATGCTCTCTTGGTAAAAGGAAAGCGGAAGATGCCATTTTGACGTAAACCATTGCGCTGCCTGTTCCAACCATTCAGGTCTTTCTCTGATCTTAACCAACTCATAACCTTTCATTTCGTCCTTTCACTCCCCTATACATTTGCACTATTATAGCACGCTTGTTATCGAAATGGTTTTTTTTAAACTCCAAAAAAACCTCCTTTTATCCTTCTTTTTCGCTAATAAAAAAGAAAGCAATCCTTGAGCCATTTATCCAAAAAAAAACAGTTGTCATGACCTCTGTCAGACAACTGGTTTTTTTGATCGCTCATTAAACGAAACAAGATCTTTTCACTAAAGAATAGCTACTTTTGATTGTATGTGCTGTTTCTTTCCTTTATGTGCTTTTAGCCGTTTAATGCTTCTTTTCTTTTTTCTTGAACTGTCGCTACTTTCACAAATGGTAGGTAAATCAAGACAGATAAGATTAAGTTGATAGCAGCTAAGACACCGCCAGCGATACTTTTTGTTGCTAATACCCCACCGATTACTGGTGGTGTTACCCATGGTGGCATCACCGTTGCAGCTGGAACTAGTCCGGTAGCAGTAGCAAAATAAGCAACAGATACTAAAACCATTGGGGTTAAAATAAACGGAATAAACATAATTGGGTTCAATACGATTGGTAAACCAAACATTGTTGGTTCATTGATATTGAAAACACCTGGTGCGATCGACAAGTTCGTAACAACCATATAAGGTTTATTTCTACGTCCCACTAAATAAATCGCTAGTAACAGACCTAATGTTGCCCCTGTACCACCTAAGTTGACAAAGCTATCAAAGAAAGGTTTGTTTACAATGTATGGTGCGCTATGACCAGCAGCAATCGCATTAACATTCGCTTCGATTGCTGGTGCATTGATTGTTTGCATCAAAGGGTCTACCATATTTGCTCCGTGTAATCCAAAGAACCATAAGAATGGTGTAATGAATGCTAACAACAAAGCTGAAGGATAAGAATTGGCTAGTCCCATGAATGGTTCTTGGACAATTGTATAAAACGCGCCTACGATATCATCTACACCAAATGCAGCAAAGATCGCAGCAATCAAAGCAAAGAATGAGATCGTGATCATTGCAGGTAATAATGAAGCAAAGGCTTTAGCTACAGCTGGTGGCACGCCATCAGGCATTTTAATGATTAATTTTTCATTTCCACTTAAACGAACAAAGATTTCTGTTGAAATAATCCCAACAATAATTGCAATAAATAAACCATTTGAGCTCATGCCCAACGCTCCGCCTAATGCGAAGAATGAACCTAAAGAAATTACTCCAGCAGAAACGCCGTCTTTACGATAACCATTTGCCAAATGATACGCAAGTAGAAAGGCGATCAAAACTGAAAGAATCGCAAATGTACCATTCCAAGCAGCTGCGCCAAATCCTTTCCAAGCTTCGCCACCAAAAATTTTATTCATTAATTCTTGGAAACCAGGAATAGGCAAGTTATTGATCATTACTGCTAACGCACCTAAAATCATCAAAGGCATACTGACCATAAATGAATCACGAATCGCTACTAAATGACGTTGAGCACCAATTTTTGATGCCACAGGTATAAAATGTTTCTCCATAAATGCAACAAATTTATCCATGTTTCTTTCCTCTTTTCTATTTCACCAGTTTACTTTAAGCATCTAAACGTCGATATAAATCAATGATTTCTTTTGCTAAATCTGTAAATGCAATCGAAGTCATCAGATGGTCTTGGCTGTGAACCGTTAATAAAGTCACTTCCATATGATTACCTTGTGCTTCTTGTGTTAACATTTCTGTTTGAGAGTGATGAGCTTGCACTAAAGATTCTTCTGCATCTTTGATTTTTGCATCAGCTAACTCAAAATCTCCTTTTTTCGCTGCAGCAATCGCTTCCATTGCATCGCTTTTTGCATTTCCGCCAAACATGATCAAACCCATGATTGCTTCAAGATTTTTTTGCTCTTGCATTGTTGGTTTCCTCCATTATTTATTGATTAATGATTCTGCTTGTTCTAATACTTTGGCACCGTTCATCATACCGTAATCTTGCATATTGATTACATCTAAAGGAATTCCTTTTGGTGCTAATTTTTCAGCAAATTGATTTTGCATAAAACGTACTTGTGGACCTAAAAGTAAAACGTCTACATTTTTTGATTCTAATTGATTGTCTGCATCTGAAGCAGATACTGCAAAGATATCAGCCTCGATTCCTTTTTCTTCTGCCGCTTTTTGCATTTTTGTTACTAATAAACTAGTACTCATTCCAGCTGAGCATACAAGCATGATTGTTTTCTTTTCCATTTTCTACACTTCCCTTTCTTGTATCTTACACTTTTATATAAAGCAATTACCGTGCCAACTTTTAAAGCGCTTTAATCCCTTGTCGTGCTAACGCTTTCAAGAGGACACTGTATAGATGCACACTTCTTTTTTCTTTGCACACTAAAATTAGTGTGCAAACGTTGATCATTTCTCTGATAACTTTATGTAGCTCATTCATGGTATCAAAAAAAATAAGCCGTAGTTTCGCAAAAATGACTCCTTTGAGCGAATTCCAGCTTATTTTTCATCTGCTTGTCCTACTATTCACTTTTTGTCGTTTCTTGAAATTTTTTGTTTAATTGGGTTAATAACTCAATTTGTAATTGTTGTAATTCTAGCATTTGTTGCCATTGCTGTGACATCAAATAATCGATTTTTTCATGCAACAAACTAATTTCTAACTCAGCTTTTAGGTTTGTTTGATAATCATGGTCGGCTGCTATCCGATCTCTAGCTGCTTGTCGGTTTTGACTCATCATAATGATCGGTGCTTGGATAGCAGCTAAACAAGAAAGCACTAAGTTCAAAAGAATGAACGGATATCGATCAAATGATAGACCAAAAAAATGTAACGTATTCAACAAGATCCAACTACCTAAAATCACTACAAATAGAAAGATAAACGGCCAACTACCACCAAACTTGGCAATTGCATCTGCTGATTTTTGACCAAAAGTCGCTTTTTGATTAATCGTTGTATTTAAATTTTGACTAATGATTTGCTTATTTTTCAACTGCTCTAGCATTTCTTGATTAATTTTTTTTGTTTCATTCTGGTCTTGAATGATTTTTTCTTTTATATACTCAAAATGATAATTCATAAAAGTAATAAAAGGGATTTGGGACTCTATGGTCAGTTTCTTATTTTTTTGTAAAATAAATGAACGAATATCTGTATCAATTGTTTTCAGATGAACGTAATCTTGATGAGCCACGGCAACTCCTCCTTTACGTTATTTTTCTGAGAAAAAGGAAAAAACAGCTTTCATTAGTGTCCTAAGATTTGTTCAATTTTCTGTTCTTCTTCAGGTGAGAAGGAAAGATTATCCATCATCCGAACACTTTCTTCTAATTGACTAAGTCGACTAGCGCCTACAAGCACACTGGTCACTGACTCTTGTCGTAGATTCCATGCTAAAGCCATTTGTGCTAACGTCTGTCCACGCAAATCAGCTAAATCCTGTAATTGCTTGATCTTACCCAATGTAGGTGTCACTTGATCTTCTGATAGAAAAGGAATTTCTTTACGATGGGCTCGAGAATCTTCTGGAATCCCATGTAAATAGCGTTTAGTTAATAACCCTTGCGCTAAAGGACTAAAAGTAATAGCTCCCAGACCGGTCTCTTCTAAAACAGGTGCTAAATCTTCTTCTAATAACTCTCTTGAAAACATATTGTAACGCATTTGGTGGATAATAAATGGAGCGTTCATTTCACGTAAGATAGCAGACATTTTCTTCGTGTCTTCCCCGTTGTAGTTGGAGATCCCAATATACAGTGTTTTCCCTTGACGAACTAATTGCATAAGCGCTTCTGCCGTTTCTTCCAAAGGTGTATCTGGATCAGGACGATGATGATAAAAGATATCTACGTAATCTAACCCCATCCGTTTGAGGCTTTGATCACAACTAGCAATGATCGATTTACGGGAACCCCATTCTCCATAAGGCCCTTCCCACATGTGATAACCTGCTTTGGTTGAAATAATCATTTCATCACGATACGTTTGAAAATCTTCTTTAAAGATCCGACCGAAGTTTTTCTCTGCTGCTCCTGCTGGACCACCATAGTTATTGGCTAAATCAAAATGTGTGATCCCCATATCAAAGGCGCCACGTAAAATTTCCCGTTGATTACTTATAGGATCATAATCACCAAAGTTTTGCCATAATCCTAAAGACAGCAAAGGCAATCTCAACCCAGATTTTCCAGTTTTTCGATACGTCATTTTTTCATATCGCTGCTGATTTGCTACATACATATATTCTTCTCCTCCTAAACAAGTATACGCTTTCAAAAAATGTGACTCGTCACTTCTTTTTCCTAGTATGCGTACGTGTATTTCGTTGTTGATAACTATCGTTCTATGTGCATTATACGCTTATCGTTGGCGAATTACTAACAAAAATCCTCTTTAGCCTCAATCATCACCATGGATCATTTGGTAAATATCCCTAGGTAATCGGTGTTGATATCGAATTGTTTTTCGGTAAATTCTGGAAAGTATAAATCACTTGCCCATTGCCAAGCAGCTTTTTCTATATGTAAAAGTTCGTTTTCTGAAGGATTCTGAGGCCATTGTGCTACCCAGCAATTCTCTTTTCCTAAGACATCCAAGTCTAAAGTTCCATTCGTAAACCATGAAAGATTGGAATAATGAACCACCTGGGAAAAACCAGCTGCTTGAATGGCCTGACTAAACACTTGCGCATTTTCAGTCACTCTTGCTAGATTCATTTGAGGATTTTCACTATCGTTCACAACTACAGTAGAATAAGGTAAATTTAATTCTTTTAGATAGGCTAATAAATAGTAGGCTTCTTTTTCGGTGTCTTCTGCATAATTAAACCAAGCATAATGATAGACACTCACTTTCAACCCCGCCTGGATAGCATTCGCAACTTGTTCAGGGGCCAGTGGGTTCCTATAAGAATCCCCTTCTGTTAACTTAACTACTACACCTGTGATCCCATAGTTTTTCATTGTTTCATATGCTTCGACAGATAAATAACCATTATGTGAGGAAACATCAATAAAATCTTTTGGTGGTCTACTATTTTCAGAAGCAGAAATGCCTGACCCCGAATCCAACAAATTTACTCGATTATTACATTGTTTTGCCACCACATTGTCTAGTAAATGCTGTTTGCTTTCAGTGATAATTGTTTGGGTGCTTTCTGATTTTTCATAAGTATGGACCACAAAAAATGTTGAAAATATTGAAAATACTGAAAATAAAAAAAGAACACTAAAAACCAATAAACGCCTTTTCTTCATCATAGGTACCTTCTTTCTTTTATTTGAGAGAGGTTTCTCAAATAAGTGTACCACTTAATCAACAGCGCTTACTTAAAAGTATTATTAGATTTTAATCGTTATTAAATCATCTAGCAATTTTAAGGGAATGACTGATTTTTACAGAACATCTTCCACTTACACGATTACTTATTCGTCTCCCCCAGACCATTTTTTCTTTGCCCGCTTAAAAAATAAAAATTGTTGATGAGACTTCTTGATCTTCTTATAACGTTTTTGTTGTTTTTTGTAAAATTGTTGATGATAATTTTCAGCAGGCCAAAAGGTTGTTGCTGGCTTGATCTGTGTGACGATTGGTTCCGCAAACTGATGCGAAGCGATCACTTGTTGCTTGGATTTTTCTGCTAGTATTTTTTGTTCTTCATTTTCTACAAAAATGATAGAGCGGTATTGATTCCCACGATCCTGAAACTGTCCAAAGGCATCTGTTGGATCGGTGACTTGCCAAAAAATCGCTAATAGTTCTTCATAGTTTATCATTCGCCGATCAAAAATAATCTCCACTGCTTCCGCATGCCCAGTCGTGCCACTGCTAACTTGGTCATAGTTAGGATGTTCGACCTCCCCGCCAGTATATCCGGACAACACGGAAATAATCCCTTGCCGTGTTTCAAACGGTTCGACTAAGCACCAGAAACAGCCCCCGGCAAAGACGGCTTTTTCTTGATAGCGTTCATCGGTGATCTGGTGTTTCGCAAAGTCGTAAGACACTTGTCCCATCGGATCATGGGTGATCTTCAAATAAAAGTCCATGACGTCAGGCGTCAAATTCCCCCGAAGTGCTAGTGGTCGTAAAGAGACTTCAATCATTTCAAGGATTTCTTTTCTTTGTTTTCTTTCCCCTGCTTGGTTTTTCGCTTGGATCAACAATGTCCGCTCCCATTCACGGGTATTAGGGTTTAAAATGAGATTGTATAATTCTGCTAGCTCTTGCTCCACCACTTTTCCCCTCACTTCTTGGTCAAATATGTAAATTCGTCCTGAATGTATCACGAAACTAGCGAAATTGCGAATAGACCGCTTAGAGGAGTCATGGGAGAGAGTAGGCTACTCAAAAAAACTGAGACAGCCATTCTTTTGCCTGCTACAGGCAATCAAACGACTCTCTCAGTTTGTTCTATTTGATATGAATGTTTATTGGTAATACACTTCGTCTAAAAATAAACCATGTGCCGGCACGGTTTCTCCTGCCTGTTGTCTTACTTTATTCTCAAAAATATCATCAATCGCCGAAACAGGTAACTTTCCTGTACCGATTTCCAAGAGTGTACCCATCAAGATCCGAACCATCTTATACAAAAAGCCATTGCCCACAAAGGTAAAGTGCAACATGCCGCCTTCTTGTTCGATTGAGAGTTCACGAATCGTACGAACTGTTGATTTTTTTGATTTTTTCAAGGCAGAAAAACCGATAAAATCATGACTTCCCATTAGTTTTTGACAAGCTTCATTCATTTTTTCCAGGTCTAGTTCTTGCGGAAAATAGAAACTATGATTTCGTTCAAAAACAGTTGGAATGGGATTATTCCACACATAATAGCTATATTTTTTCCCTGTCGCATTGTATCGAGCATGAAAGCGTTCAGGCATTTCTTCCACTTTTTTGATCACGATATCTCTTGGTAGATAGCGATTGAGAAAAGTTAGCATTTCATTACGACTCATTTGAGAAGTCGTTTTAAAGTTTGCCACTTGTCCTCTGGCATGTGTCCCAGAATCCGTGCGCCCCGATCCAATGATCTCCATTTTTTCTCCAGTCATCTGTGAGATGATTGCTTCGATTTTGCCTTGGATCGTTTTATCGTCATCTCCCAGACGTTGCCAGCCTGAGTAACGTTTCCCATCATATTCAATCGTTAATTTGATATTTCTCATGTCTTTCATTAGACTCCCCTACGATATACATTTGCACATCACGATGTGCGGTCAAGGTTTAGTCTGACACATTTATCCTGTGGTTTCAATCAGTTTTACGAATTTCTAGCATTTAGTTAGGGATACAGTCCGCTATGCCCTAATGTGTAAGATACTTAACCACACAATTGGTAAATAATTAAAGAAAAAACTGATCCGTTGACAAAAACCTAACTGATTCAAAACCGGCAATTGATTTAATCCGGGAATACGTGCTGCGCCATAAATTCCTGCAAAAACCAAACTGACAACTAGTAAAATAAAAAACGATTGAGTTAATTGTGCATCGCCCATTTTGCGATACAATAAGAAAACAAATAAAGGGAACAAAATAAATCCACCATACCCAATCCCTGAACCAAGATTGTGGATCCAAGTCGAAAAATTCCAAGAAGTTTCGTTCGTGTCCACACTAAATAACCCGGTAAAAATACAATCTGTAACACCATATAGACCGATGGCAGCTGTCACTAATAGAGCAAGTGGTTTTGAAGTAGAAACAAAAGCTTGATATAACGCTGGCATTGCCAAAACATACAAGCAGCCAGATATGACCGACCAAATCAAAAATGCTTTTCGTACGGGACTACCAACATCCCCAAAAAGACTGATCACAGCAGTCATTTGATTAAGTTTAGGATAAAAAATTCCTAAAACATACGGTGTCAGAAAATCACTTACTACTCCTGACAATAAAAAATAAAATCCATATTTACGTAAAAAATCCATCCTGCATCCTCTTTTCACCAACCAGAAAAAAGAAAGTTTCATGCTCGCTTTCTTTCAAAATTCTAGACATCATCTAGAAAAATTGTACCGAATTATACTAATTTAAACAAGCTTCAAGACATGCGGCACCTTGGATTTACTTGATGAGGGTGATGAGCACTTCCCCCTGAACCACAGTAGCTGATTTTATACGATCATTCCATTTTTTTCACGATATTCTTTTGGTGACTTGCCGACGATTTTTTTGAACAACTTTGAAAAATAGGTTGTGTTGTTGTAGCCGATTTCACTAGAAATTTCATTGATATTTTGATTGCTATGCAGCAGTAACCATTTCGCTTGTTCCATTCTGAGATGATTTAAATAAGTTGAAAAACTTTTTTTCGTTTCTTTTTTGAATAATTGCCCCAAATACATCACATTCAAATGCAGGCTTTCTGAAACTTCTTTCAGGGTTAAAGGTTCTCGGTAGTGTTCGTGTAAGATCGTCATCACTCGTTCGACATTCTCGCTATATCGGACTTGTTTTTGCTGTTCCTTGATCAAAGATAGTAAGAGTTGATGCAGTTCTTGGACTGTTTTTGCTTGATTGATCTGTTGAATCCCTTTTAAATATTCATCGTCTTCTAGCCGAATCAATTCCCGGTGGATATCCATAAACAACAAAAAACTAAAATGACGGATATCTTCCGGTGTCATCACAGCAGTTTGGAATTGGTCAAAAAATTGAGTAATCATTTGTTGGGCACTAGCCAATTGCCCGCTTTTCAACACACGATTAAACGAAGAAAAATCAATTGCCTGTTCTTTTGCTGCTTCTTGTTCGGCAAAAAAGATATGTTGGTCTTTTTCACCGTAGAATTGATGCAGTTGTAAATTATCTTTGGCATGTTGATAACTCTCAGGGATCTTATCAGGATCTGCTGTTTCATCTCCAATACTGATTAACCAGTTTTCTTCCATACTCTTCTCTTGAATGAAGCGGCAAAATGCAGAAACTGACGCTTCTTCCAGCAACAAAGTAAAGCGTTCCATGTCTCCAAAGTTTCGTTGATAATAAAAAAGTTCTTGGTGGTTTTTCAGCCACTGATTCACTGATTTCCCGACGGATCTAGACACTTGAGCGAGTAAAACTCTTCGTTGTTTCCCTCCGATTTTGTCTAAAATCTCTTCTTCACTCACTTCATCTAATTCTTCATTGAGCCACTGACTAAAAAGGACTTCTTGATAGATTTCTTGCTGGTTTTTCTGTTCAATTTGATGATCTAATTGCTGCTTCACTTTGGTTAAACTAGCAATCAGTTCGGTTTTATTAACTGGCTTCATCAAGTAATTGATGGCCCCTAATTGCATCCCACTTTTTAAATAATCAAATTCCTGATAACCAGAAAGAATCATAAATTCAAACGCATGATGTTCCTTTTGAGCCGCCTCGATAAATTCTAAACCATTCATTTCGGGCATCGTGACATCTGTTATAACTAAATCAATGGATTGATTTTCTAAAACAGACAATCCTTGCATCGCGTTTTCTGCCGTTGCGACTACCTGAAATCCCAAACTTGCCCAATCAACAATTTTTTGCAACCCTGCCAAGATCATATATTCATCGTCGACTAATAACACTCGGTACATGTTCCTACCCCTTTTCTTTAAATGTAATAGTGACAGACAATCCTCCTTCTTGATTGGTACTTAGCTTCATCTGATAACTATGTCCAAAACTAGCACGCAAACGTTCATTCACATTTTGCAATCCAATCGATTGGTACAATTCGACTTTAGGATGCGCCAATCTTGATTCGATCTCTGCCAAGCGCTCCGGTGTGATCCCTTTGCCGTTATCCTTCACAATAATCTGGACTCGCTGCCCTTCACGAAACACTTTCACGCTTAAGGCATTATCAAAACGTGTAAAATCGACCCCATGTTTAAAATAATTTTCGATCAATGGTTGAATCACAAACTTCGGTACTTCGATACTTGCTAATGATGGATCAATGGAAAAATGATAGGCGATCCGGTTGGGGTAACGCATCTGATATAAATAGACATATTTTTCGCAAAAGTCCAGTTCTTCCTTTAAACTGATCGTCTTTTCTTGATTAGTATTGTTTCGCAACAAGGCCGAAAAAGCATACACCACATCTGCCAATTCTTCGCTGCCTTCACTTAACGCATACATCCGAATATACTCTAACGTGTTATAGAGAAAATGAGGGTTGATTTGTGCTTGTAATGCACGCATGTGGGCATCTTGCTGTTTGATTTCCAATTTATAGATATCTTCAACATATTGGTTGATGCTATCCAACATCTCATTGATCCCTATAGAAAGGTCTTTTAATTCATATTCCGTTTGGGTCGTATCGATCCGCGTCTCCAAATTCCCTTTAGCCGTTTCATTCATTGCATCCATCACGAGATCTACTTGTTGCGAATAGCGCCTGAAGGTTTGGTATAAAAAGAATAACAGACTGACATCTAATAGAAATACACCGAAAATCAATGGTGCTAAATCTTGGATAACCGCTCGTCTAACCATCGAACGATCTAAAGTAGCCAATATCCGGTAATCATCGGGTAATTGTTGGTACTGGATGAAATTATTTTTTTCAAGGTTTATCAGTGGCAAAGTGGAATTTTCTTGAAGGCTGGTTGTAATCAATTGTTCTTGGGTTGCTAGTTTATCCTTTGTCATTCCTTGATCATGGAATGTGTATAAACGGTTGGTGGTACCAGAGATCATATACAATGATAAGCCGCTAAAGGTATTCAAACTCTTTAATGCCGCATCCAATTCCGCTTTTTCAAAACCGACGAACATGCTCCCGACTTCGCTTCCACCTTGCGTGATCGACATTTTGATATAAAACGCATCTGTCAATTTAGGCGTACCACTTTTAATCACCCCACCTTTATTTGCTCTAGAAGATTCCAGATACTCAGGCAATTGACTGAAAACAACATAGACGGAGCTGACTTCCTCATAGCTGACATAAATATCTCTCATTAGATAAGGAAAAGAGACAAAATCGGTCGTTTTTTGTTGTTGATCATAAGCGTACATCAAATATTCATTGATCGGTTTTGTCAGATAAGTAGTCGCATTCTCGATTTTATCAGAGTTCCCCAACAATTGGTCTTTAATGATTTTACTTAGTGTCGTTTTATCGTTCAGTGTACGACTGGTACTTTGTAACGCCTCACTTGTCGTTCGCTTGGCTTGCTCTTGCGTTTGTACCCACGTATGAACACTGATGATAGCAGTCGCCACCGTTGTTAATAAAATCAGGACGAGCGCATATTTTCGGAAAAGACGATTCAGAAGTGTTCCTTGTGAAAATAAAATACGCCATTTATTCATAGCTTTCTAACTGCATATCCAGTTTTTCCCGCCATTGTTTGGTTACCAGCCCATTCCAAACAGTCAATAAGCCAATCACACCAAAGAGAATCAGTCCTTTATAATTCCAAGTTAGCCAAAAAATAATGCCTCCGCCAATCAACAATTTCAAAAAGGTCGAAAAACTGGAAAAGCCTGAAACAAAACTTAACTTAAGTAGGTTAGGAATCGAAATTTCGTATTCACTATCTAAAATCAAGCTATACTGATAAGTGGAGTAAATATAAAGTAAACTAAAAATCAGGATAAAATCAGTAATCAAAAAAAGAATGCCTTGAATTTGAACAGATAAGTATAAATTATAGCCAAGCAAAAATGTCCCCGCTAAAAATAAACCAAACAACACATTCCCACGGACAAATGTTTGTTTAAATGTTTCCCACCCTCGCTTAAACGTAATCTCTTTATATTCAAAACCATAAAGATAAAACAATTCGTTGACTGTTTTATAAGCAGGTCCAATCCCTAATACGATGGCTCCCATCAGTGTATAGATCCAAAAATAAAAAGTTAATTTCATGACCACCCACACTCTGATAAATAATGTTTCTAGTGCTTTACCTAACATGCGATTCCCTCCATAAAAAACATTGTATTCCCTTTCATTATACAAGAGTAGTAAAAAAGTAAAAGAACCAGTTTGATAAAAAGCCTAATGAACTTTTAGCTACTTGGTTGCTTTTCTTTCATTTCTTCGGACACTAATCAAAAAGCAGAACTCTCCAAAAATTCGACATGCAAATTTCGGAAAAAGTTCTGCTTCTTTCTAGAAACTGATTCAGTTTCTTGAATTATTTACTTTCCTTACGAAATGCATCATATTGTTTTTGCATTTCTGTTAATACTTTGTCATAACCTGCTCTGTTCAAAGCATCTTTTAGTTTTGGTAATGTTTCATCAGGATCAACTGTCCCAGTATTTAATCCATCTAGGTATTGATTCATGACATTTGAGATATTACTTAGTTCTGTTTTTACGCTATCTGTATTGAAACTAAAGCCTAAGATTGGAGAAGTTTTTGCTTCTTCGATTGATTTATCTCTTTCAGCGATCATTTCATCTGTGATCGTATCTTGTGTGTATAAGATTTCATTGTTACCGGTATTCCAAGCAGACATGTGCATGTTTGGTTGGTACCCATCTAATAATTTGATCTTGTCATCGCCATCTTTTTTCCATGCTTCGCCTTCGATACCCCAAACTAAACCATTCAATAATTCTGGATCGCTATTTAATAAACCTAAAAATTCAACTGATTTTTCTTTGTTTTTAGAGGTATTTGATACGACAAAGTTGGCCATTTGTGCTTGTCCAGTTGACTTCAATGGAACAGTGATTGCTTTTGAAACCAATTCTTGTTTCGCTGCATTAGTCAAGATCGTATCGCCATAATCGTATGGTCCTTGCGTTTCGCCACGCATTAACCAAGTATTCCCTTCAAGTGGGTAATCTTTATTACTAGTAGCAGCATCGCTAGGAATCAATCCTTGTTTATACCAGCTGTGCATCGTACGTAATAATTCGATAAACGTTTTGTTGTCGTATTGATTGATGATCTTAGTGTCATCGCCGTTCAAATCAACCGCAAATGGTAATGTATTCCCTAATGGATAATCGAAATCTCCTTGGACCTTAAATCCTTGTCCAATCGCAAAAGCAGCTGTATTTGGATCTTTTTTATGGAATTCTTGTAACACTTTTTCCGCATCCTGATAAGATTCGATCCCATCAATCGATAAATTGTATTTATCTAATAACGGCTTGTTGAAAGTCAACACTTGTTGGGCAAACACATTGCCATTTACTGGAAAGGCATACAATTTTCCGTTAACTAAATTTCCTTTGATATACGCTTCATCTAAAGAATCATACGCTTCTTTCGCATATTTTGGTGCTAATTCTGTCAAATCAGTAAATGCACCCTTTTGCGCATTTGATACATAGTTGTTGGCAAAGGCAATATCGTAGTTTTCACCAGAAGAGATAATGACATTCATTTTCTTCTCATAATCGCCCCAACCGATGTAGTTGATGTTGACTTTAACTCCGATTTTATCTTCGATCCGTTTATTTGCAATATCCATTAACTGATCGAAATTCTCTGGTTTATCACCGATTTGATACATTTGAAGGGTTGTTGAATCACTTGCTTCAGCTTTTTCTTTTGTCCCCGATCCGCAGGCTGCCAATGTTCCAACCATCATTGCAGAAACGCCAGTAAAGGCTAATTTCTTCCATAACTTCATTTTTCTTCCTCCTAAATTGTTTTATATTTTTATTGCATTACTCTTTTACTCCACCAATCGTTAATCCTTTAACAAAATGTTTCTGGAAGAATGGGTAGCTGATCGCAATCGGCAAAGTAGAAATCACGACGATCGCCATTCGAGCTGATTCTCCCGGAACAGAAGCAAGTCCGCCTGTCAATTGACTGCCCGCTCCTGAATTTTGTGTCAAATATTGAATATTGCTTTGGATCTTCATCAATAAATATTGCAAAGGAACCAGTTTATCATCTTGAATATAAAGCAACGCATTAAACCAATCATTCCAATACCCTAAGGCGGCAAACAAACTGATCGTTGCAATCCCTGGAATTGCCAGCGGTAAAACGATTTGCACAAAGATTCGCAGCTCACTAGCCCCATCAATTCTTGCAGATTCAATGATCGAATCTGAAACCGAGCGTTTGAAGAACGTTCGCATCACGATGATATTGAACGGACTAACCGCCATTGGCAAAATCAATGCCCAGATCGTATCTTTTAACTGCAAGAGATTTGTCATTACTAAATAGTTCGCAACCATCCCTGGTGAGAACAACATCGTGATCAAACAAAATACGGTAAAGAAGCGCCGAAATGGGAAGTTTGATCGTGAAATCGCATAAGCGTATAAAGAAGTCGCTGTACTATTGATCAAAGTCCCTAGAACAGTGACAAGGATCGTCACAAATAAAGCTTGGAAAATCTTGTCTTGCATTTGACCGAATAAGTAAGTATACCCAAATGTACTAAATTCTTTTGGCCAAAAACTGTAGCCATATTGTGTCAAAGCGGATTCTTTCGTAAAAGAAATCGCAATCACGAATAGAAACGGTAAGATGCAAGAAAGAGCAAACAATGCGATCAACAAGTTAGAGAAAAAATTGGTTGTTTTGTTAAATGAACGAATCTGTACTCGTTCGACTTTCTTTTTTTTCATTTCTTTCTCCTCCCTAGAACAATGCTGATTCGCTGTCGAAACGACGAGCAATCGTATTTGTGATCATCAATAGAACAAACCCGACAACGGATTGATACAATCCCGCTGCAGCTGTCATTCCAAAGTCACCAGTAGAGGTCAAGCCATTATAAATGTAAGTATCCAATACTTGTGTGACATCATAAAGTGCCCCGGAATTTCTCGGGATATTGTAGAATAAACCAAAGTCTGCTCGGAAAATATTCCCGACAGCTAGAATCGTTAAGATCGTCATCAACGGAATCAATTGTGGAATCGTCACATGTTTGATTTGTTGCCATTTGCTGGCACCATCCACCATCGCTGCTTCATAATAAGTAGGATCGATCCCCATAACAGAAGCAAAATAAATGATACTGTTATAGCCAATCCCTTTCCACGTACCGATAAAGACAAGAATAAACGGCCAATACTTCGGTTCGTTATACCAGTTGATCGCTTCTCCACCATGCCCAGTGATCCACTGATTAAAGATTCCTTTGTCAGGACTCAAGAAGGCATAAACAAAATACCCAATGATGACCCATGATAGAAAGTAAGGAAGTAACGACATTGTTTGGTAAACTTTTACCAGTCGTTTATTCCGTAATTCACTCATAATGATGGCAAAAACAACGGAAATCAATAAATTCAAAAGAATAAAAGTAACATTATATAAAATGGTGTTTTTAGTGATCAAGAAAGCTTGATCAGAAGTAAATAAGAAGCGGAAATTTTCCCAACCAACCCAAGGGCTTTCTCTTAAACTAGCTAAAAACCCGTCAGCAGAAATATGGAAGTTTTTAAATGCTACTACGTTTGCTAATACTGGGATATAAAAGAAAAAAATCATCCATAGCATCCCCGGCACAGCCATCAGTACTAAAGCTTTGTAGCGCCATAGATTAGCAAAAAAATGATTTAACCCCTTTCTTTTTTTCATCGTAAAACTCCTTTCGTGTCATTCACAAGCCAATTATAGCGCTTACAACAAAAGGAATAAATAAACAAATTATAGATAAAATGATACAAAATATAGATAACAAAATTAGGCAGAGGTTCAATTTTAGCGATCAATTTTTTCAAAAAATCGTTGGCTAATGGCAGTAATTTCTAAATAAACACGGATGAAATGAGCATAAAAAAGGGTGTTAGGTATAGATAAAGAAGTCGAACATGCAGAAAAATCAGCCGCTCATTAGAATGAAAATCACTGATATTCTAGTAGGTACTTAAGTTGCTACTGTACAAGTTATATTCGTTTTGAGATAGACAATACTCACGATTAGTTGAACAGGAGTTTTGAACAGACGATCAATCCTATACTGCTTCTATTCACTCTTTTGTTAACAGCAAGTATATTGCTTTATATAAACTAAAGCGATGTGGCTGTAATAAGAAAAGACACCTTGAACTCCTTTAGAATGAATTGGGCGAACCAATTCATCGAAGGATTCAAGATGTCTTATACTCAGCTTATCGAAGATACCCTAACTATCATTTTATCATTTGACAATGAGCCTAAAAACAGGCCAGCTGGCTTTTGTTTCTTCATTGTATTTCGTTCGATTACATTTCCTTTCCCTCTAACTGCTTGACTTCTTCAGCTGTCATTTGCCGATACTCGCCGAGTGCCAAGTCTTCTGGGAGCAGGAAATTCCCCATTCGGATTCTTTTAAGATAAGTGACTTCTTTTCCTACGGCTTTGACCATCCGTTTGACTTGATGGAATTTTCCTTCATGCAGGATCAAGCGAATCACCGATGTTTCATCTTCCGAATTGACTGAAACAATGGTTAATTGAGCAGGTCTGGTTTCTTCGCCACCGTCAATGGTCAATCCTTGACTAAATGCCTGTACATCGGCTTCGGTCATGATACCGTTGACTTCAGCGAAGTACTCTTTTTCGACATGTTTCTTTGGGGAAAGTAAACGGTGAGCCAAGCCGCCATCATTTGTCACAACCAATAAGCCTTCTGTATCTTTATCTAAACGCCCGACTGGAAAAAGGTCTTCCCGATAAGAAGTATCATCGAATAGATCAAGCACTGTTTGATCGTAGTTGTCTTGAGTGGCTGAAATTACTCCAGCTGGTTTATTGAGGATATAATAAAAATCTTTTTGGTAAATGAACTGTTCGCCTTCATAAGTCACTTGATCCTTCCATTCATCTACTTGGAATTTGTCACTTTTAATGGTTTGATCGTTCACTTTGATGTGCCCTTTTTTGATCAGTGCCTTGACTTCTTTGCGACTGCCTAATCCGACATCCGCTAAAAATTTGTCTAATCGCATGCTTTTCCTCCATTTGATTGAAAAAAGAAGTTAAGGGATAATAGGGAACATTATTCCTAACTTCTTTTTTCAAATTTTATTTACTACTTGATTCTTAATCGATGGCGTAATCGAACCATACTTGGTCCTAAAAGACGTTCAGCTAATCGAATTTTTAACGCTAAGTATGCGTACACCGTACCGCCAACACCAGCTACAAATAAAATCAAGAACAATGACTGAATTTTACTATCTTGATTGAGGAATAAACCGAAAACAGATTTCGTGACCCCAGCTGCTACCAGCATGATCAGTGTCAAAATAAAAATCAATAGTGTTCTCCGCCAAACAAAACTTGGTTTGAAACGTGCCACTTGACGCATCTTTTTTAAAATCAGCGAGCAAGAAACAGCAAAACCGATCATCGTCGCAAATAGTGGACCGTAGACTTCAAACAGACGGATCGCTGGATATTGCAAGATCACCTTCACGACAAAACCGATTGCAAGATAACGGATCGCTGCGGCATTTTCAAACATCCCTTGAAGCATATTGGAAACTAACATATATAGACCAAGGAACAGCCCCACAAAACTGGCTTGGATCAACACGTGACTTCCTAGTTTATCAGGTGCATAAAACAACGTATTTAAAGGATAGGCTAGCAAGATCACGCCAAAGGTAGCAGGAAACATAAAGAACGAAAACAATTGTAAATTGCCACTTGTCAGTTTCGCTAAACCACGATGATCTTTGATCGTCACCGCTTCGGTGATCAACGGCAACCCAGTAGAAGCGATGGAAGTAGCAAGCGCAATCACGACCATCGTCAATTTATCTGGGTTTGCACTGAAAATTGAAAAGAGATCCAATAACTGATCTTTGGAATATTCAGTCGTTGCTGACATGATTTTAATAAAGGTAAACTGATCTACTAATTTAAAGATCGTCACTCCTGACCCAACAATAATAAACGGAATCGCTTCTTTGATCGTATCTAGTAACAATTCTTTTGTCGCTACGTTGACTTGGTTATGACTATACTGGACACGTGCCGCTGAATACGCCTGTTGTTTTTTCAAAAAATACAACAAAACCAAAATACTTGCTAACATTCCGATAAATGCAGCAAAAGTCGACTGAGTAACTGCTGTGACATAATCGCCTTTCATGACTTTCATAATAATAAAGGTCGCAAGCAACATGTAAAAGATCCGTGCGACTTGTTCCACGATTTGGGAAAGTGCATACGGCATCATTTCTTGGTTTCCTTGGAAATACCCTCGTATAACACTCATACAAGGAAAAACAAGTATCGCGATACTGAGTGATCGCATCGTTGGAATCAATTCTGCTCCGCCACCAGAAGCATGTGCGAGCCAAGGCGAAGCCACATACATAAATAATGAAAATAAGAGTCCTAGTACACCCATCATCTGTAATGCTCGAATAAATAAACGCCGAGAGGTCCCATATTCATTTAATGAATTGTAGCGAGCGGTTTGCTTTGCGATCGCCGCCGGAATCCCAGCTGTTGAAATCAGTAGGAACAAAGCATAAATATTGTAGCCCATATTGAATAATCCATTGGCAGCTTTCGCATTCTCTCCCATCCATGCGTACCATGGGATAATGTAGATCGCACCGAGTAACCGGGAAATGATATTACTAGCTGTCATCCAAGCAGAGCCACGAGCCATTTTTTCTTGAGGTGTTAAATTTTCCATTGCTGGTTTTCGTTGATTAGTCATCGATCAGATTCCAACTTTCTTCAAAACATTACTAACAGTTTAATAGCAAAATGGGAAACTGGCAATCTTTTTTGTGTGATTTTTCTGTAAATTCACTATTCTTTAGATAACTCTTTGTTTTGTTTTATTTTTATATTTTCATTAGAATTAGATAACAAACTGTTCCTGTGTTTCTGTTCATTGATAGCCTTTTCCGTTAAGTGATTGAGTGGTTGTTTTATACTCGAATGTTCTCCAGACTTCAACATGCCTTGTTTTTTACTAATTATATCTCTATATTTATAAATAAAGCTTTGTGAGGAATGCTTGTATTCACTCCATAGTTGCGGATCTTTTTCCCAAGGTGCTTCACATTGTTTTCCATTAGAAAAAAATGTGATTTTCCCCTCTAAAGCGTAGCGATGACGATAAATATATCTCAGTTCTCTATTTGTAATACTTCGGTTATACAAATCTTTTTTATGAACAACATTCCGTATATTTATTCCGTCTATAACAAAAAATAATTGAGTATTGGCATTTTTTATAGCAGCATCGATCCCTATTTTACATCCTCTTTTGGCATGTAAAATAGGGGAAATAACTTCTCCATCTTTTTCGAACAAACATTTTTCTTTTAACTTCAATATATGTACATCTTTATAAATATTTTCTAATTTATTTTTCTCTTTTTCTTGCAAAGATTGAAGATAATGTTTCCCTATAGGATCCATTTTAATATTTATGGGAATATAGGAATATAAATTCTTGGTAAAATTCTGCCACCTCTCTTTAGTGGTCAATTTTTCAGCTTCCTGTAAAATAGCTTCTTTTATTTTATTGTTATAAGTATCAATGTAGTTTTCTCGGGTTAACTTTTCATCTGAATACGAGAGAATAAACTTATCTCTTTCTGATTTCAACCCCAAAACTAGAATTTGCTTCTCTTCTATTTCAACCATTCTATTTTCCTTTCATTTTCATATTTTTCTTAATCAATCTATCATTTCTTATTGGAATCAGGAATTTCCTTATCCTCCTCTCTATAGTAATCAAAGACATCTTGAAAACAGAATATCCTTGTACTTAAAGGTTAAAACATTTCTATACTAATATCAAAAAAATTGAGTAAATCTTTTCTTCCTCTCATCTTTTTACAAAAAACTAGCCCTGTAATCAGTGAGGTCATCGTCTTACGCTAGCTTTTTCCTTTTTGCAATCAACTTTATTCTCTTTCTTCCCTTCCCGTAAGCCTTTTGAAATATGCTATAATGGATCAGAACCCAATGAATAATAAAGTGAGGGATGATTCAATGAGCTTCTCTTTAGAAGATATCCGTAAATTATTGATCAAAGAAAATTTATTAAAAGAATTTGTTTCTGTTCAAGGTTGGCATTTAGATGCTCCTGAGCAATTTGTATTCAAAAAGTTAAGTTATGACTCACGCCAAGTAGATCATGAGACGTTGTTTTTTTGTAAAGGTCTGAATTTCAAAGAAGAGTATTTAACAAGTGCGATCTCGAATGGTTTGAGCTACTACGTCGCTGAACAGCCTTACGAAAATACAGCAACTGGTATCATCGTGACTGATATTCGCAAAGCGATGGCGATCCTTTCCATGGCTTTTTATCAGTATCCCCAAAAACAATTGCAAGTGATCGGCTACACTGGAACTAAGGGAAAAACAACGGCAGCTTATTTTACCAAAGCCATTTTAGATCATGCGACAAACAATAAAACAGCGTTGCTTTCAACAATGAACACGACTTTAGATGGACAAACTTTTTTTAAATCCCATTTAACAACGCCTGAATCATTAGACTTGTATCGCATGATGGCGGAAGCGGTAAAAAATGGCATGACACATTTAGTGATGGAAGTATCCTCACAAGCTTACAAAACGCAACGGGTATATGGTTTAACGCTAGATGTAGGAATCTTCCTGAACATCTCTCCTGATCATATCAGCCCCATTGAACATCCAACTTTTGATGATTATTTCTATTGCAAACGTCAATTGATTTTAAATTCTAAAACTGTGATTTTAGATCATGAAAGTGATCATTTCGATCTTTTACAGGAAACGGCTGAGTTAGCAAACGTCCCTTACATCACTTATGGACGTTCTGCCGAATCTGATTATGAAGTAAAAAGTTTAACTTCAGGGAACCATGCCTTTCACTTGATCAAACACAACGGAAAACTTGATATCGAAGCAGACTATGAGATCCAATTAGCCGGTGATTTCAACCAAGAAAATGCAGCAAGTGCTATCATTGCGGCTGCGTTGACTGGCGCCTCCATCGAGGATGCCCAAAAAGGACTCAAAGCAGCACGTGTGCCTGGACGGATGGATCAGTTGATCCAAAAAAATGGCAGTCATGTTTATGTCGATTACGCACATAATTATCTCAGTTTAAAAACATTATTAGAATTTGCCAAAAAAGAACATCCTAAGGGTCGGGTCATCGTTGTTCTAGGTAGTCCCGGAAACAAAGCAGTTTCTCGCCGTCAGGATTTCGGAAAAGTATTATCAGAAACAGCTGACGTCGTCTTTTTAACAGCGGATGATCCAGCGTTTGAAGATCCACAAAAAATCGCTGAAGAAATCAATGCAGCTATCACTAATGCTGAGCTTGAGGTTCATTATGAAATGGATCGTCCAGAAGCGATCAGACAAGCA
This sequence comes from Enterococcus sp. C65, assembly GCF_040887165.1. Classification (NCBI taxonomy): domain Bacteria; kingdom Bacillati; phylum Bacillota; class Bacilli; order Lactobacillales; family Enterococcaceae; genus Enterococcus; species Enterococcus sp. C65. The sequence goes on from NZ_JBFOFG010000007.1 coordinate 146,863, forward strand.
TTAGCGATCAGCAATCCTGAAGATTCCGTTGTAGTCGCTGGAAAAGGAGTCGACCCTTATCAAAAAATCAATGGGATAGATGTTCCTTATAAAGGCGATTATGAAGTCGTCAAAGAATTGATTGAAGATTGAGTATTTCAATGAATACCACTTGTTTACAATAAAAAAAACACGAGATGCGAAACGTATTGAAGCGACCTCCAAAAATTAGATTTTTTGGAGGTCGCTTCATATTTATCGTAGTTTTCTATCTTTGTTTTTATTGAGTTAATTGAAGCAAATCACATGGCTTTATTCCGCAGCTAATTCGGCTGCTTTTTCTCTTTCTTCAGTCAACAGTTTATTGTCATAGTATTTGATGAATGGTAACCAAATGAAGAACGCTAAAATTGCACATAATACTGCTAAAACAGCCGCCTTCCAGTCTCCCCCACTACCGACAAATGCGCCCACACCAACTGGCGAAGGCCAAGGCATTTGCGCCAGCATTGGCTTAACGATCTCGAAGCGAATGGCAAAATAAGCTAGTGAAGCCGATGCCATCGGTGCTAGGAAAAATGGAACAGCCAGATACGGATTATAAACAATTGGCATCCCAAAAATAATTGGCTCATTGATATTAAAGATACCTGGAACTAGTGAAGCTTTCCCTAGTACTTTTAATTGATCGGATTTAGCCAAAAAGGCAATGAAGAAGATCAATCCTAATGTGGCCCCTGATCCTCCTACTGTTACATAGGAATTATTAAATTCGCCAGCAAGCGGGAAATTCGCTCCCTGTGCATTTGCTGCCATGTTCGCTAATACGATTGGTGTCAAGAAAGAAGTAATGATATTGGCGCCGTGGATACCCACGATCCATAGTGCATGGATCAAGAAATAGATCACCATGATCCCTAACCATGTGTTCGTTAATTGAGTAACAAACCCGAATGGAATCGCAATCATTTTGAAGATATCTGTTCCTAATACAACCAACAGACCATTAACAAGCATCACGACGAAGCCAATCACAAATGTAGGGATCAAAGCTGTAAAGGAACGAGAAACACCTGGAGGTACTACATCAGGCATCTTGATGACCCAATTCCGTTTGACACAGATGCAATATAATTCAACAGCTATATATGACATGATGATTGCTGTAAAGATACCGGAAGTGCCTAGCCGCTCGACAAATGAGCCCATCCGAATCCCGTTCACAACCGTTTCCGTATCTGAGATACTAGCGATCAAACTTACTTTCCCATCAGATAACACTAATTCCGGAATACACATGAAGAAAGCAAATACCGCAAGCAGCGAACCAGTTAAAGGATTGACATTCAACCCTTGTTCATCTCGTTCGATTGAAGTCAGTTCATAAGCAAAAACAATAGCAAAATAAATGGATAAAATCCCCATGGTCATCGTGTTGATGATCATGTACAAATCACTGACTTTAAAAAATGTAGCGTTGAAAAACCCTTCAAGAAATGGAAATGGTAAAGGTAAGATATTCAAAACCAAAAACATCGACCCGACAATCGTAAATGGAATCGAAGCCATCCCTGCTGCCATTACCGCCCGAACGATTTTCATTTGTGCAATTTTTCCCATCGGTCCCATCAAATACTTTTCCAAAAATTTAAACATTAGTTACTCCCCTTCCCTAATTGTGAACTCTTTTCATATTGTTTAACACGTTGATATTGACGGTCTTGATTACGTTCAATTTTTTCTAAGCGGAACCAGCAAAAGCCACAAACAAAGATACCGCTTACAAATAATGCGAGTAAAAATAGCTTGGCGCTATGATCATTAGCCATAAATGGAAAAAATGAGCGATACCATGGGGTAAGTAGTAAGCCACTGATTCCTACGTTCATCATTCCTTGAATCTTAAAATAATTGCTCGTCCAAGGTGCTCGGTTCGTGTGCGTACGATAAAGTATGACTTGTTCACCGATAGCAGGAACGATCAAACCCAGCAAGCTAAGCGGCAGTAGCCAGGCACTGCTTCTTGCGATTAATAGTAGTACTAGCCAATTAAGATTGATGAAAAAGAAAAAGGCTGTCAAATAACGAATCACAAGATAACGATTGAAGTACATGATTTTCAAACTAAATTGTTTCTTTTCTAAAGCTAATTGTTGCTTCTTAGTTTCATCCACCTTAATCTCCTCTTTCAAGCTTTTTGTTGATACAAATAACTCATTTCATTTGCAACTTCTAAAAGGGTCATTGTTGTCATTAAATGGTCTTGGGCATGGACCATGATGATCTCCATCTCGATTTTTTGCCCACTTGCATATTCTTTTAGCAAGTTTGTCTGGGCTTTATGCGCTTCTAAAATAGCTTCATTTGCTTTATCTAATTGTTGACTCGCTTCCGCTTTTTCTCCTTGCCGTAGAAGTTTGAAGGCTTCATGAATCAATGTTCGGGCATTTCCACTATGCAAAATAATATCAAAAGCGATGACTTGTAATTCTTCACTCGTCATATTTCCAGTCACACGTATTCCTCCTTATTCAATCACCTCGTCAAAATGATTGCTAAAATTTTCAAACGTTGGTTCAATTAAAATTTGTTGTTGCAAATCTGTGCGATCAATTAATTGCACAATTGCTTTTGTCACTATAGTAATTTCTTCGTTTTCAATAAAAGATGGTGACACGAGAAAAACAAATTTGATCTGTTGGTAATCATCCCAAAACATCCCCTCCGGAATCACTGCGACTGCAATTTTTGTCGTGACCCCTACTGGAATAGCTGGATGTGGGACTGCAACGGTTTCACTGAAGACAATCTGTCCCATTTTCTCTCGCTTGCTGATTTGTGCCATCATTTCAAGGGTATAATCTTTTACTTCGTCTTTTTCTAAAAGCGAGAGTAGGTCTAAAATCACCGTCTCTTTAGTTGGTCTTTCAGAATAGACTTTGTACCATCTTTCAGAAAGCTGGCCATGATAATCCTGTCTTTTTTTCGGAGAATCTGTGCAAATAGTTTTTATTCTTTTTGACGGACAAGGTTGTAAGTCCGCAATCGTCTGTCGAATTTTTTGGCTATCTAGTGGATTCAAAAAGACACTCACATGTAATACGGGGATCTTAAAAATCATCGTTGATAAATCGATTGATGAAATAATCATATCTACGCCCATCAAAGTCATTTCATTGATCTCGTAATAACCTTTGACATTGGTCACTAAGAGCATTTCGCCAAACTCAGCAAGCACACGATTCTTCAACAATTGCGCACTTCCATAACCAGTTGCACAAATGATCAATACCCGTATTTTTTTCGCTGTTCTGACTTTTTCTAAAGCTGCCATGATGTGTAAGGTAAGATACGCCCATTCATCTTCATTGATCGTGAATTGTCGTAACATAGGCATTTGACTAAATATTCTTTTCGTCTGTTCAAAGGCGACCATATTTTCTTTTTTTATATCCTCAGTCAACGGATTCTCTAAAGTAATCCCTTGCCGTAGACGAACCACCATTGGCGTCAAATGATTAAGCAGACCATTTTTTAATTGTTGATCCTCAATCAGTGAATCGCCAAAAAAGTCGGCAAGCTGCTCAATCACTCTTGCTAATTCCTCGTAAAGCAGCTCATCATTTATTTTTTCGATGGGATTAGACTTAGCAACCAAATGCAATGTCAGATAATGAATTTCCGCTTCTGGAAAAGGTACTTTTGTCACACGATTCATTCGTTGAACGATCTTTTTTGCTACCTGATATTCACGGCGATCCACTAACTCTTCACTAAAATCTAAAGCTTCAATGGGGAATCCTTCGTTGATTCGCTTGATCGTCAATGCTAGGTGCAATGCTAGATTTTGCATGATAAAATCAGAAACTTTTAAATTTGCTTCTCGGATCTCATCTAAAATAATGATTAAAACCTCTTCAAAATTGAATTCATTGAAAAAGTGACTGTTCACTAAATAATCTTTTAAAGAGTTCGCTGCTTGATCTCCAAAAAACGTGTCCATAATAAAATGGCGCTTGTTTTGCTCTGATCCTTCGATCCACATTCCTTGTCGTGGTTTAGAACAAATTTTTAACGCATAGGGCTCGATTTTTGCCTTTATCTCATTTAGATCATTGGATAAACTAGAACGGCTGATAAAGAGTTCCGACTCTAATTCATCCATAAAAATGGCTTCATCTTCTAGCAATAACTTATTCAACAGATATTTTTGCCGGTCTTCAGTTTCAAAAAATTCCATTTCAGACATGCCTTGATCAGCTGCGATATTTTGATGTTTTAAAAAAAATGCAAATGCCAAAGGCTTTAAGATCGCCAACTGATATCCTTGTCCTTGTTTGGCAATGATTTTTGCCCCATTTTTTTCAATTTTCTCTTTGACATCAACCATGTATTTACGGATTGTTCGATCAGATAAAGACAATTCAGAAGCAAGCTCATGACTAGTGATATATTTTTTTTGGTAGTTGATCAATAGCCCTAACAATGCTTTTTCGATCTGTTTCATCTTTATCCACTCCTAGTTAGATATTTTCTTCAATCAATTCCGCTAATTTCTGAATACCTGTGGGAATCGGAACATACGCTTGAAAGGGAATACTAACCACAGGTTTATCAACCGTTTTTCCTAGTTTAACAAACTTATCTAAAAACATCGTGGTTTGAGGACTAATGAGAAATAAATCAAAGTCGCTTGACTTGATCATTTTATCGCCTTCTGTCGCAGATACCGCATCGACTTCGATTTCTTCCCCCTTTTGTTTGAATAGATCCGTGGTCTTAGAAGCCATCATAGAAGATGACATCCCTGCTGCACAAATAATCAATGCTTTTTTCATTTTATTTGCTCCTTCCTTTTCGTTCTATTTAAAGTATAGATTGTAAACGTTTTCTTTACAAAAGAAATACTTCCGTATCGATTAGGAAGAAAAAAACATACAAAAAAAGAAACTGAGCTAAAACTTGCCTCAGTTTCTTTTTTAGTTGGTTAAAAAATTCTTTCTGTTTGTTTTCGGAACTATCCGATGCTTTCACGACCTCTTTTGAATAGGTCTATATCTCATGGTGTTTTAAAATGCAACTGCATCAAGTAACTAGGTCTGATTGGCGCATCTAAGGTTTCCGACAAGATGTTGTCACCTGCTGTTCCAAAGAAAGAGAACTCATAAGCATTCTGTTCACTTGTTAAAGTGACAAGTTCAACGGTTTCTGATAGATTTTGACCATTTGCTACTAAAACTACCTCTTGTTCATGATCCGTATTTTGCAAACCTAATGTCAGTTCAGTTAATCGTTCGGTTTCTTCAAGACTAGTCATGGCATCCACATAAACGGATACCGGACGGTTGGAATTATTTTTGATCTCATAATTTGGTGAAGCGATACCAGCTAGAATATCCTCCTGTACAAAACTCATACGTGCAGGAATGGTGACATCGATGTATTGTGCGTTAGATGTAATCGTCAATATTCCGTCTAGTTCTGTTTTATTGCCAAATTCATCAATCAATTTCAGCGTAAATCGATGATCGTCTGCAGGCAACTCAGAAAATTCTAAGCCATTCTCGAAAGTTAACTCAAGTCGGATATTTTCTGGTAAGGACCAATTGTCAGTTGGATCGCCATCTAACAACTCTCGTAAATCCGGCATTTCACTTCCTTGCTCATAGACAAGTGAATCTCTTAGCTTTCCTTCTGGAGGTGTTGTATCCTCGATCAATAGATTTATAGGTGAAAAGTGTTGTTGGTTTCCTGCTTCGTCTGTTAGAACAGAGGCTACAACATACGCAGTAGATGAAGGCACTTTCCCAGCAATTTCAAACTTTCCTCCTTGAAGATCCTCCAGCCCAATCGTAATCTTTTCTGGTAAACTCCAATTATCTTGTAAAGTCCCTTCTTTAATCACACTCATTAACTCTTCTCGGCTAAGACTGCCTGTACGTCTTGCTTCAAATGAAACACTCCGTTCAAACTCTGCTGTCGGTGCCTTCGTATCTACTACTGTATATTTAGTAGTAAGTTCTTGCGTGTGATTCGTTGTTTTGTTTTTGACAGCAACTGTTACTTCTCCAGTTGCTCCAGGTGCCCATTCTTTCGGTCCATTAGTCAGACGATACTCATAATCATCGGTATCTTTTGGTCGTTTATCAAACCATGATTCTAGAATCGTCCGAGATAATTCTTGGCTTCGTTGGGCTTCAACAACCACTTCAGACTTTATTTCAAACCGTTCACCGATGTACAACTTACCCTTAAGTTCTCTAGCATTTCCTCTTTCATCCGTCAAGGTTAACGTAAACTCGTGCGCCCCTTCAGGTAATTCTGAAAACTGCTTGCCGTCCTTGAAGCTTAATGCAAGTTTGATATTTTCTGGTAGCGACCAGTTGTCGGTGGGTTCGCCATCTAATAACTCTCGTAAATCTGGCTCTTTACTGCCTTTTTCAAAAAACAGTGACTCCTTAAGCTTGCCCTCTGGTGCTTGCGTGTCAACGACTGAAATATTTTTCAGATATCGACTCGTATTTCCTGCTTCATCTGTTAAGGTAATAAAAATATTACTGTACATACTTGGTGCCTTTCCAACAAGTTCAAACGGTTCATTTGCGGATCCGATGTTAGTCAATCCGATCGTAATCTTTTCTGGTAAACTCCAATTATCTTGCAGATCACTCTCAATCAACAGTTCTCGTAGTTCTGCTTGCGTGAGCGCACCTGTACGCCTTGCTTCAAACACGATCTCTTTTTTAAGTGTTGCGGTGGGTGATTTAGTGTCTACGACGGAGTATTTCGTTTCATATTCTTTTGTTTCATTTGTTGCTTTATTTGTGACAGCGACTGTTGCTTGTCCGTTAGTCTCTGGTGCCCATTCTGCCGGTCCGGAAGACAGACGATAGTCATAACTGTCAGGATTGTTTGGTAATTGTTCAAACCAGCTTTTGAGAATTTCAGTTGATAGCTCTTTGGCTCTTTGTGCTTGGACAACCACTTCCGATTTGATTTTAAACGCATCACCGACGTGTAACGTACCTTTGAGCTCTTTAGGATTTCCAGCCTCATCCGTCAAGGTTAGCGTAAATTTATGCTCTCCCCTAGGTAATTCCGAGACTTGCTTGCCGCCATCAACAGCCAACGAAAGACTGATTTTTTCTGGCAAGGACCAATTGTCGGTTGGATCACCCTCTAGTAAATCTCTTAAATCTTTCAGTTCCATTCCTTGTTCAATCACGATTTTGTCTTTTAGTTTCCCATCAGGAGGCGTAGTATCAACCACTTGGATACGATAACCACTTCCCGTAGCAGCATTCCCTGCTTGGTCGGTCACACGTACCTTGACAATTTCAACACCTGGTTGAGTCCCAGCAATCTCCCAAGGAACGTTGGAACCGTTATAATCAAATAACTCAATCTGGAGATCCTCCGGTTTACTCCAGTTATCTTCTAGTTTTTCAAATATACTCCTTAGTTCTTCATCAGTGAGACTCCCTTTTCGTCTAGCCTCCAATGGTGCATCCCTGATTACTGTGTATTTTGGTGCAGTAGTATCTACAACAGTATAGTTAGTCGTAAATTCTTGCGTGTTATTCGTTGTTTTATTTTTGACAATAACTGTAGCTTTTCCAGTTGCTCCAGGTGCCCATTCTGCCGGTCCGGAAGACAGACTATAGTCATAATTCCCTGAATTCTCCGATATCGTAGAAAACCAAGATTTTAGGATGCTCGTAGACAGTTCTTTTCCTCTTTGTGCTTCAACGATCACTTCATTTTTGATCTCAAATTCAGGTTGCTCTTTCTTCACTGTAATCGTTCCCAGCAAAGCATTGACATACGAAACATCTTCGATCGGGATCGAGTCTAAAACAGAGTATTGGGAGGCTACAGCCGTCGTCCCTAGTTTCACGTCTCCGTTAAGTACTAATCGATCTTCTTTTGCACTGGTCGATGCCAGCCTAGTGATCGTGACGGTAAAAGATGCGGCATAAGAAGAAATACTAGGCTTCGTAACCGTCACTTGATACCCATTGACACTTTGATCAGATGGAATCGTTAACGTATACGTTCCGCGGTAAGATGAATGATTCCCATAATACATCGTATCGTATGGATAATCATCCGTTGTGGTTAGATTACTTGCTATCCAAGAAATCCAACCATGATCTTTATCTTGAGTGACCTTCTCATAGGTAGGCACATTCACAGTAAAGGAAGTCTTCGAACCAACGGCAGCTCCCAACATAATAGTGCGATTAATCTGTGTCGCTAACGTTTTCTCAATATAACTTTTTTTCCCATTTGCTATCAGATCAGGTCGATATTTATCTAGGTTTGGTAAATTATTCTTCCTTAACTCAGCACTTTGTCGAAGGACTGGTGGTACAGGATCTTCCCATGGAGTCACAGGTTCCGTTACTTCAGTTGGCTGTTCAGTTGGTATTTCAGTTGGTACTTCTTCCACTTCTTGTTCTTCAACGATCGGTACTTCCTCAACTGCAGGTGCTTCTTCTACGATTTCCTCTGTATTTTCTTCTACTGGCTCCTCTACCTCGATTGACTCTTCTGTTGAGTCGTTTGCAGCTGTTTCAGGTGAAACAGGTTCTTGCATCACTGGTTGTTCCCCTTGATTTTGTAAATCCTGTACAAACTCCGTATCTAGTTCTGGTGGTGCTTCCTCAGCAAAAACGGTTAATGGATAAAGACAATTTTGGAACAACAACAAAGAGGTTGTTATCGTTCGCAAATGCTTGCTTTTCAAATTTTCTGTCCTCCTCTCTTACTAATACACTCACTCTTTTTCCTTGCTCAAATTCTCTAAAAGGAAAGATTAAATAAACAAAATTTTTATTATTTCTTATGAACATTCCTAGTGTGAACGTTCCTAATATTTGTAAAAGGTTACTTTTTTGCTCATGAGATGATAGTTTATTTGACTATTAACATAACAAAAATCACTATGTAAAGAAAAATTTTTCATTTTAATCTTACGTATACTCACCTCCAAAAACATATGAAACACCTACACTAAAATTATCTACGATTATCCGCTTAGAGCAAAACCTTTTTTTACCGATAGAATGGTAATTTTTAACAGATTTGCGGTTGTTTCATCGGCCTGTCATTTTTCTAAAATAAAAAAAACAAAATAGCGTAATACTATAGCTTGGTATTAAAAAAAAAGAAAACATGCCAACTAAATAAAAATAACAATGTTTTAAAAAAATGTGTCATTTGTTTACGTTCAAAAGGTATCACGATGCAAATATTGTGAGACATAAGCAATTTTAATAAAACACTTTTTGTTTTTTTCACTTTTGTAACTAACAAAAAATAACTGTTCATCTTGGATAGTCATTCACAAAAAAAAACGTCAGCAAACTTCCACTCGGTGAATGGTTCTAACTCTTCAATTGATATTTTCTTTGTTTTAGTTTCTCTTCACTTTATTTTTCTATAAAAGAGTTTGAGAGGAAGCGACCCAAGACAAATAAATAGTATTTAAGCATCTGCTCGGAGCTATCCGCCTCTTTCACGATCTTATCCACGGTGTTTCAAGCTCTAACGGAAAATAAGCCGAAGAAAGAGGTTGAGCCAACACATGGCTCAACCTCTTTTCCGGCTTATTTCTCAGAGCTAGACACTTTTGTCATAATCTCTTTTTTGTTTATTCAGTTATAAACTTGCTGAACTGATTGCGACTTATAAAACATCTTAAAATACTGAAACAGCCAAAATTGTTTTTAATGATCTGTTCTTCATTCTGAAAGTGGCTCTGGGTTTCATCGAAAGCTCCTTCAACAATCTCTTATAATTCACTTGTTCCTGCTTTTTAATTAGCCACGATATTTACTAATTTATTTGGTACAACGATCACTTTACGAACAGTTTTGCCAGCAATGTTTTCTTTGATCGTTTCATTGTTCATCGCTATTTTTTCAAGTTCATCTTTTGGTAAGTCACGTGAAACATTAGCTTTTCCTCGGACCTTACCATTGATTTGGAAGACAACTTCGATTTCATCTTCGATTAAAGCTGACTCATCATAAGTTGGCCAAGGTGCGTAAGAAATCCCTTCCTCATTTCCTAAGATTGCCCATAGTTCTTCACCCATGTGTGGTGCGATCGGTGCCAACAATTGAACAAATCCTTCGATATATTCATAAGGTAGTGCATCCACTTTATACGCTTCATTGACAAACACCATTAATTGAGAGATGGCTGTATTGAAGTGAAGATTTTCGTAATCTTCCGTAACTTTTTTGACGGTTTGATGATACACTTTATCTAATTTTCCATCATTTAAAGTGGTGATTCGATCACGCATCTTATTGTTTTCATCCACGATCAAACGCCAAACACGATCTAAGAATTTGCGACTTCCTTCTAGTCCATTTTCACTCCAAGCAATCGATGCGTCTAATGGTCCCATAAACATTTCATATAATCGTAATGTATCTGCGCCATATTTGGCCACGACATCATCTGGATTAACGACATTGCCACGTGATTTAGACATTTTTTCGTTGTTTTCTCCCAAGATCATTCCTTGGTTGTATAATTTTTGGAATGGTTCCTTTGTAGGTACAACACCGATATCATATAAGAATTTGTGCCAGAAACGAGCGTACAGCAAGTGAAGAACGGCATGTTCTGCTCCACCAATGTAGATATCTACTGGCAACCAGCGTTCTAATTTCTCATAGTTCGCTAATTCTGCTTTATTATGTGGATCGATATAACGTAAATAATACCAAGAACTTCCTGCCCATTGTGGCATTGTATTGGTTTCACGGCGACCTTTTTTGCCAGTCACAGGATCGACAACATTTACCCATTCTTCGATGTTAGCCAGTGGCGATTCTCCTGTTCCACTTGGTTTGATATTAGTCGTTTTAGGCAAACGTAATGGCAGCTCTTCTTCTGGTAAAGCTGTGACCGTACCATCTTCCCAATGAATGATCGGAATTGGTTCCCCCCAGTAACGTTGACGTGAGAATAACCAGTCACGTAAACGATAGCTGACTTCTTTTTTCCCACAACTATTTTCTTCTAACCATTCATTCATTTTAGCAATGGCTTCTGCTTTATTCATGCCATTCAAAAATTCAGAATTGATATGAGGACCATCTTCTGTATAAGCAGCCTCTTCAATATTTCCTCCTTCGATCACGGGAAGAATTTCTAAATCAAAGGTTTTTGCAAATTCATAATCACGTTCATCGTGAGCAGGAACAGCCATGATTGCTCCAGTACCATAAGAAGCTAACACATAGTCAGCGATCCAGATCGGGATCTCTTTTCCATTAACTGGATTGATGGCATAAGCTCCAGTAAAGACACCCGTTTTTTCTTTCGCTAGATCTGTACGTTTCAAATCTGATTTTTTAGCTGTCTCTTCGATGTATGCTTCAACTGCTGCTTTTTGTTCTGGCGTCGTGATTTCTTGCACCAAGTCTAATTCAGGAGCTAAAACAGAGTACGTTGCGCCAAATAGTGTATCTGGTCGTGTGGTAAAAATCGTGTACGTTTTGTCTGTTCCAGCAACTTTAAATTCAACATTTGCTCCTACTGAACGACCGATCCAGTTGCGTTGCATTTCTTTGATGCTATCTGGCCAATCTACTAAATCAAGATCATCAAGTAAACGATCTGCGTATGCAGTGATCTTTAGCATCCACTGACGCATTGGTTTGCGGACGACATCGTAGCCGCCACGTTCACTTTTTCCATCGATCACTTCTTCATTAGAGATCACCGTACCAAGTTCAGGTACCCAGTTAACTGCTACTTCTGCTTCATATGCCAAACCTTTTTCGTATAATTTTGTAAAGATCCATTGTGTCCATTTGTAATATTCTGGATCAGTTGTGTTGACTTCACGATTCCAGTCATAACTAAACCCTAAAGAATTGATTTGACGACGAAATGTTTCAATGTTTTTTTGTGTAAATTCAGCTGGATCATTTCCTGTATCTAATGCGTACTGTTCGGCTGGTAGTCCGAACGCATCCCATCCCATCGGATGCAAGACATTGAATCCTTGACTGCGTTTAAAACGAGATAAGATATCTGTTGCTGTATAGCCTTCCGGATGTCCAACATGCAATCCTTGACCTGATGGGTATGGAAACATATCCAACGCATAGAACTTTGGTTTTTCAGGATCATCATGGGTATTGAAGGTATTGTTTTTTGCCCAGTATTTTTGCCATTTCTTTTCGATTTCTTTATGGTTATAACTCATTTTCTATCCCCCTGATCTATTTGTACTTCCACATCAATCTGTCGAAGTTTAGTGAAGTCTAGCCTCACCTTTTTGTTTTTTTCATCTGAAGAAAACAAAAAAGTCCTATAAAAAGATTGCTCTTTTTATAGGACGTAATCTACGTGGTACCACCTAATTTTGCCTTTTCACAAAGGCCTCAAACGTTGTAACGGTCGTCACCGCTCCTACTTACTCTGTTTGTGATTTCAGTAGGCGCAACTCAAAGGCGAGTTCAAAAGCGTCCGTACACATTTCCACCAACCATGTGCTCTCTAAAACTTTCGACTTTTTACTACTTCCTTTTCAGGCGTTGATTTTTATTTACTCAAAAGTGTAGATTCATAGTAACAAATAAATGCTACAAGTTCAAATATTATTTCACACATTTACTGATTTCCTGCCATGTGTCATTACTTATTTTTTGACGATCAACTGTTGTCCCGGATAAATAAAGTTATTCTTGATATTATTCCATTCGATCAATTGATTCATGGTGATTCCATGACTATCGGCAACGCCCCATACTGATTCGCCTGCTTTGACGGTATAGGTTTTTTCATCTGATTTCGCTGGCGTTGATTGTGCAGTGCCTTTTTTAACGATGACTTCTTGTCCTGGATAAATAAAATTGTTTTTGATGTTGTTCCATTCAATCAACTGATCCATCGTAATATGGTGTTTATTGGCAACGCCCCACACCGATTCGCCTGCTTTAACGGTGTACTTCGTATCGCCCGTTGAAGAAGCCGTTGGAGTTGTAGAAGCTGGCGTTGAAGCTGTTGGTTTGGTTGTTGCTGTTGCGCTTGCTTTACTGCTTCCACCTTTGACGATCAATTTCTGTCCTGGATAAATGAAGTTATTCTTAATATTGTTCCATTCAATCAACTGGTTCATGGAAATCCCATTTTTATTTGCAACACCCCATACTGATTCGCCTGCCTTGACAGTATAAGTCGCTTGCCCTGTCGCAGTTGAGCTGGTATTGCTTGATGCGGTGTTCTTGTTATTAGCTGTCGAAGCGGACGCATTACTTGAAGATGAGCCACCTTTGACAATCAATTTTTGCCCTGGGTAAATAAAATTATTTTTAATATTGTTCCATTGAATCAGTTGGTTCATGGAAATTCCAAATTTATTCGAAACACTCCAAACCGATTCGCCTGCTTTGACAGTATAAGTACTTCCAGAAGTAGTACTTCCTGTATTTGCCGTATTACTAGATGTATTACCTGTCGATGTATTAGAAGTAGAACCGCTTGCTGAAGAACTACCTTTTGAAACAACCAACTGTTGACCTGGATAAACAAAGTTATTCTTGATGTTATTCCATTCGATCAGTTGGTTCATCGAAATCCCATGATCATTCGCAATTTTCCAAACAGAATCGCCTGATTTAACCGTATATTTTGCACCAGTTGCTTGCCCCGTACTGCCAGACGTATTCGTGTTGCCAGAAGTATTTCCAGAAGAAGCATTATTACCAGTGTTAGTGGTTGAAGAACCTGCAGATTGGCCACCTTTGATCGTTAATTTTTGTCCTGGATAGATAAAATTATTTTTGATATTATTCCATTCGATTAACTGCGCCATCGTGATTCCAAATGAATGAGAGATTCCCCAAACGGAGTCTCCTGATTTGACGGTATAAGTCGTACCAGTCGTAGTTGCAGAACCGCCTGAGTTCCCACTAGTACTTCCAGAATTGGATGTATTTCCCGTATTCCCGCCATTTCCAATCGTTGCACCGCCTCCAGCGTTGCCGCTAGCTGGTGTATCGTATTTGGTCAATCCATAGGTTGTAATAATATTGTTTAGTTTTCCAGCGTACCCTGGATCAGTTGCATAACGACCTGTCAAACAAGCAGTAGCATCAGTATAAGATTTAGTATTGCTTTTCCAAGTACCTGCATAATAATAGCCATTACCAAAAGAGGTATTTCTTAAAACATAGGCATTGTCATTAAATGACTCTGCAAAAGAAGGGTACTGACGGAAAGGTTCTTTTTTAGATACCCATTTATTGTTAAGATATTCGAGTGTATCCATATAAACAGTTTGACCTTGATAACTTCCTTTAATCCCAAATAGATTATAGTAAGGTGCTTGTGACAAGGCACTACTTCCCCAACCACTTTCGACGACTGCTTGAGCAATCATGACTGAGGCATATAAATCGTTGGCTTGGGCAATTGGTTGTGCATACGTAGCAATCTCAGCAATAAACGCTGCTGTATTGATTCTGGCACCGAATTGTGTGGGGGTTTGATCAGCATCTACTTGTACAGGCTGAATCAATGGCGCTGCCACAGAACAGCCGACCATCGCCGTACCGACAAGTGCAGCACTACGTTTTACTTTACGAAAACGTTTGGTTTCATTTAAACGTCTACGTTCTTTTCTTGCAATGTTTTCCATCTTCTATCCTCCAACTTCTATCTACAATTTCTATACTATTATAATAATTATAACTTCTCTTAATCTTTATTAAAAGTTATTTAAGTGTGTGACTGCTTATTGTAATCAGACTGTAACCTTTCGTAATGTTCAACACTGAGAAAAAAATAGCACCTTTCCCCGCTTGATTTTAACGACTTTTAACAAATAATCGATTTAAACTTTCCCAGTCAAAGTATGTCAGTTATATTACTTGAAAATGTCTAGGAGATTACAAAGTGATTTACAAATAAAATACCTTTTTTATTTTTTGATTAAGTGCTCGATTCTATAAATAATTATGGATATTATTTATAGAGAGAATAATGCTATAATGAGTCATTGTTGAAAAGGAGGATATTTATGAAGCAACGTACAACTTTTCATGTAGCTGGAGCTTGTTTTTTACTGCTCTTTTTAGTCTTAGGCTACATTGTCAAATACCGTATTTCTTTACTGGCGGGATTTGATCAATCAATAACAGAAATGATCCGCGCTCCCTATCCCCATTGGAATGCTTATCAGCTGTTTATGACAAAATTTGGCAATCCACTCACGGTCATCTTAGTCTTCTTGCTGGTTTCATTTTTGTTATGGTGGAAGAAAAAAAGACCTGAAATGATTTGGTTAGCGGTTAATTTTATTGCCATTGCTGGGATCATCAATCCTGTGATCAAACTATTCGTGATGCGCGTTCGCCCAACCCTTGAACACCTTGTGGTAGAGCACAGTTACAGTTTTCCTAGTGGTCATGCAGCTGGTAGTATGATTTTATATGGTACACTGATTTTTCTAATTCCTGTCATTATTCAAAAAAAGGTCTTTCGTCCATTGATTCAAATACTTCTAGCGTTTATTATAGTAAGTGTTGGGATTAGCCGTATTTATTTAGGCGTTCATTTTCCAAGTGATATTCTAGGTGGCTTTTTACTTAGCCTCTCGTGGTTATGCTTCACGTATCCAATTTATCGAACCCAAAAAGAAAAATGGCTAAACACGCAGAAAACGTCTTGATCTCACACAAGTATTTTTTAGTGAGAACTTTTGTTACAAATCATCCAAATCAATAAAAAATTGTGGAGAGACAGTTAACTTTTTTCTTTGATGATTAGTTAATCTGTCTCTTTACTTGATCCTAAGAACGATTATCGTTATAAAGTGCTTAGATTTTACGTCATTCATCAGGTATAATGATCTGAATCGTTCAATACGAGTAGAAGAAAGTGATGAATTTAGCACCATTAAGAAAGAAGGATAACAATGGAATTTACATATTCAGATGGAAATAAACGCTACCACTCATGGAATTATGCGTTAAGAAATGAATTTGGCGGGAAAATTTTCAAAGTGCCAATCGATGGAGGATTTGACTGCCCCAATCGTGATGGTACAGTAGCTCACGGGGGCTGTACTTTTTGTAGTGTTTCTGGATCAGGTGATATGATCGTCGCTCCCGAAGACCCATTACCTATTCAGTTCCATAAAGAAATCGATATGATGCATCAAAAATGGCCAGGGGTAACCCAATATATCGTTTATTTCCAAAATTTCACGAATACTCATGCACCTGTAGAAATCATTCGCGAGCGTTTTGAACAAGTGATCAACCTTCCTGGTGTTGTCGGGTTGTCGATTGGTACTCGCCCAGACTGCTTACCAGATGCGGTCGTGGATTATCTCGCAGAACTAAATGAACGGCTTTATCTGTGGGTCGAATTAGGATTACAAACGACTTTTGAAGAAACCTCTACACTGATCAATCGCGCACATGACTACCAAACTTACCTTGATGGTGTGAATAAATTACGAAAACATGGCATTCGTGTCTGCACTCACTTAATCAACGGTTTACCTGGTGAAACATTAGAAATGATGCGTGAAAATGTCCGACGTACGATCCTTGATTCAGATATCCAAGGAATCAAGCTTCACTTAATGCACTTGATGCGCAAAACAAGGATGCTTCGTGATTATCATGAAGGTCGTTTGCAACTGATGACCCGTCCTGATTATGTCAACGTGATTTGTGATCAATTGGAAATGATCCCTCAAGAAATCATTATCCATCGGCTTACCGGTGATGCGCCTTGGGATTCGTTGATCGGACCAATGTGGAGTTTGAAAAAGTGGGAAGTCTTGAATGCGATAGATGAAGAATTGGTTCGTCGCAATAGTTATCAAGGGAAATTTGATGTTCGTAAAGGAGTGCGTTGCTAATGCTACAAACTGCTTTACACTTTAGCCATACGTTATTAAAAGAAACCCTGCAACCAGGTGACCATGCTATTGATGCCACCATGGGTAATGGCTACGATACGCTTTTTATGGCTGAATTGGTCGGGAAGACCGGACATGTTTACAGTTTTGATATCCAACCTGCTGCCTTGCAATCCACGAAAGAAAAACTCGCTGAACAAGCATTGACCGATCGAGTCTCTCTTTATTTACAAGGTCATGAGACACTGGGGAAGGTCGTTTCTCCAGAGCAACCAATCAAAGCAGGGATTTTCAATCTAGGTTATCTTCCTAAGAGTGACAAAGCAATCATTACTTTACCTGAAACAACGAAAATCGCAATGGAAGAGATACTGAAACGTTTAGCCCCTCGAGGACGCATGATTATCGTCGTCTACTATGGTCATGAAGGTGGGAAATCAGAACTGGATATGGTACAACAGTTTTGTCAAATGCTCCCTCAAGATCAGTATAATGTTTTAAACTATCAATTTATTAATCAAAAAAACAATCCACCGATTTTGTATTGTGTGGAGAAGAAAAAATGTTGAAATAATTGGCTTTGTTCAATTACTCCGTTCGCTTCTTTATGGCTTATCAATGTTTTTGGACAGTTTTGCTAATTGACGAATATAAAAAAGCCCATAACTAGAAAGTTTTCACTAAGCTTTCTATGGTTATGGGCTTTTTCTCATTGTTGGTTCTCTCAAGTAATCCAACATGTCTTTTTCTATTCTATTGGCTTTTCACGTATGACTCGCAGAATGAACAGGGATAGACTTCCTACAAAGAGCAATAAAATGAGTAAGATCATGAGATTGAGCCACCATTGTCTTTGTTCTGCATTCGCTTCTTTTTGGGCTAGTTCTTCTGTATAAGGCACTCGATGTCCTCTGACTAATAATCGATGGGAATTGATCATATACGGTGTACAGGTGACTAAAGTCACGAGATCTTCCTCTGGATAAATTTTTAGAGAGCTAACGTCGTCAGGGGTCACAATAGTGATGTCATTCACTTCATAGGCCAACTTTTCTTCTGCATAGGTGATAATGAAAATATCCTCCAACTCCAGTTGATCGAGATCCGTAAAAAGTTTTCTTTCAGGAATCCCACTATGGGCAGAGATCACACTATGATTATTTTTGCCACCAGTAGGATAGGATGTGCCTTCCAAAACACCAGCACCATATTGGAGGATCGTTGGGCTTGCATGGTCAAACAGCGGAACACTGATCCTAATCTTAGGAATTTGAATCGAACCAATCAAGTGATTTGCTAAATAATTAGCGAGGTCCGCTTCTTTCCGTCCAGTGTAGGTTGGGAGCGTGATCGCTCCCATGCCTCTTTCTGCTAGTTCTTGATTATACTTTTTGGCTCTTTCTCGTGCCTGTTGCTGTTCTGCTTTCGTTTTTTGAGACTCATTGATACGATAATGATCAACGAGTTGGTTGAAGGCATTGACATAAAAAGGATAACTCGCAATTAATCCACCTGTTAAAAAAAGGAGATACATCACGATCCGAAGCCACTTTTTTGGTCGCTGTTTTTGGGACATTGGATATTCCCTCCTTCAAAACCTGTTTACATTGGCTTTTTTTTCGTTTGTCGATAAACGACGTAGGCTGCTAAGAGAATCAGTCCCCCGATCAGCAGGAAAATATAGATGCCCATACCACCGGTTTCCGGTAAAAGCCCTTGAGGTTGGTTTTCGATCGTAACTAAAGGTGTCTCTGAAGCAGTTGGATCAATTTCAAAAGTGGTATAAGGATCTAAAATGACGTAACCACTTGGAGCCGTCACCTCTTCCAACGTGTAAGTTCCCGCTTTAAAGCCCCGAATATCAAAATAGCCATCTGGTCCTGAGGTTATTTCTGTCCCGACATCATCCCAACCAATCAAGACATTCTCTTCATTCAGACGTGCGTACAATACTTGACCATCAGAATCTTTAAAAATCCGAAAGACCGCCCCGCTTAATAGATTACCATCATGACTATTGATCTTTCTAAATTGATGCTCATTCGTCTTGACTTTTGGTCCATCTAAGATCGTAGGATCCGAGCCAAAATCGATTGTGGCGGTATTATCAGATAGTTGAGTGATTGCATCACCCGTGAGCGACATGTCATAAGAAATCGTGAGCGTTTTTCCTTGTAATAATTCAACCACTTCCTCATTGTCAATGTGGAAAGTAATCGTAAACCCACCATTCGGAGCAGCTGTATCAATCGTAAAATAACTACTAGGTACCGCTACACCATCAATCAATACTTCGATTGAATCAGGGGTCGTTAGTCGCAACCCATTAGTTGGTGTATCCGTGATTTCGAAAAATGCTTTGTTACCTAAGTCACGGGGAACAGCAACCGTCAACAGATAATTTAAGATGTCATCTGTTCCAACATCATAGTAGGTTACTTGATTCCCATCTTGAGTGATTGTTACTTCATTAAACCGACCGCTATCTACTAAAGTTTTCGAATGTTCTTTCAAAATATTTTTAGGATAGAGGTGGATCTCTGTTAGTTCTCCATCACCAGCATAGACTGGCAAAGCCAAAAGTAGTGGGTATGCCATTTCATATATATTCGCTGGTGATTCTTCTTCGACAAAGAGATAAACAGCATCTCTACCTTGGGCATCTTTTCGAGGTAATTGGTCAAAGACCGCAATCCCCTGTCTGTTTGGATCGGTCTCGCCACTTGCTGTTGCTGTCACTTGAGTCTGCAAAGGGCCACTGGCATAATCAGGGGCTCTTTTATATAAAGCCGCATCAGACTGGATTCTTTCCAAGGCTTCTCGTGCTGTTTTCCCATCCTCTCTGATAGAACGAAAATATTGTTCTGTGACATCATAGACAGAAAATGTCACGCCGTCTAACGGATCGCCGCCAAAGTTTTCCATTAGTTCACCAGTATTTTGTTGATACGCTTCTTTCGGGATTTCATCCTGCCAAACACGTTTATGAAGCGTGACATTCACATGCTCTGGGGCTGCTGCTACTGGAAGACTCATTCCTAAAATACTGAATGCCGAAAACAACAACGTAGCAAGCATCACGAATATCCTGAATTTATTCTTTTTACTTTCAGTCATCTTCTTCCCTCCTAGTTTTGTTCATGTACTTCCTTAACAAGTAAGCCAGTAATAACAACGCAATGCCTAAAATAGCTAGCGCTTGTCTCATTTCTGCAGTACGTGGTAACAGACGATTGAATAACTGTTCCGTCCCTGTCGCTGTTCCTCCTTGTCCTCCCCCAGCATCCGTTGGCAGATCATCGTCCTTTTGAGACTCTCCTGCTCGTGAAATGTTATAGATTCTAGGCCCTTTCTCTATCGATTCGTCCTGTTCATCAGAAAAAGGTTCCGACATTTTTTGTTCATTAAGTGTCATGAATAAAAACTCACCTGATTCATTTTTCCAAGTATTTGGGATAAATAATGGAATCTGCCGATTTTCTTCACTGATCTCATACCCCGGAAGAGTTTGCAATTCTTCAAAATAGTATTCACCACCGATCAAAAAATGGTCTGCTATCTTGACACGCCCTGCAGCATCAGAGATGAAGGTTGCGATTGCTTCATCGTTTAAGGGATCATCACTTTGTTTCCACACATCCCCTAATGCCTCCTGATTTTGCGCTAAATAGATTTTTTCCCCAGCTTCGTTATAACGAAACAGGGAAAAAATCACACCTTCGAGAGGTTCGGTCTGCTCAGTGTCTTCTTCTTTGCCATATTTGTAAAAATACGGTTGTCGAAAATACCCAGCATTTTTAGGATAAAGATGAATCTGAGTCAGCTCTACTTCATTTAGTGGATCCATTAGAGGCAAGCCAATCATTATCGGTGCAGCATTTGTCACATTGAAATAACTAGTTTGCTGGGAATGATCCTCAACGATCAGATAAATTCCATAGTGACCGTTGTGCTTTCTGGGAACATCGACCACACCCACTCCTTCGCCAAATTCAGCATGAGTCTGCGTTAGGACAGGACTACCTGTCACTTCTTCTAATTGCTGCTCTGCAATAAATTGTTCGATCTGGATCGGGTTCATCTGTCCCAAGCGTTTAGCTAAAGCTTGCGCATCTTCTTGTGATTGAAGATAATAATCCGTCAAATGATAGACATGAAACGTGGCGCCATTATAAGGAACACTCAGACCAAGGCCATTTAAGTTAGCCAATTCATTTTCTGTCAATTGTCTGCCATTTGATGGAGAGGTCTGTGGATCTGTGATCGACTCATCTACAAGGACTCTCTTGTGTAAGATGAACGTCACAGTCTCAGGATCAGTAGCATAGCCTCTATATGGGAAGAATCCGGTTACTAACAGCAGACCTAGCAGCAGCCATTGAAACATTCTTTTTTTCTGCATATCCTCTACTCCTTTCTCATTTGCTGAAATGCCATCAGACCGTCCTAATTACTATTTGCTATTTCGCTTACTTCTCAAGCGATAGAACAACCAACCTAGTAATAAAACAATGGTAGTGAGGGCTGCAATTAGAAAGAAGCGAAGTCCAGGTCCACCTGTCATTGGCAATAAGCCAGACGTTTCCGTATTCATGATTGGTACGACTTCCATTTCGTCCAAGTTTTGGACAGCTTCATGTGGTTGTAACAAAATGTAATCTGTATCAGCTAGCCTAAATCGTTCAGAAAGGTCACTACCTTCGTGATCAGTAATACTTATTTCTCTAATGTAATAATGATAAGCTTGACCATCTGGGGTAAATTTCTCTAAGCGGTTACTGATCCATTTCAACCCTTCACCTGTATCTCCTGGCGTTAAGAGAATCGTTTGGATTTTCTGCTTTTCCCCTTCTTCGACACTTCTAAATAACTCAAAGGTAATGTAGTTAATGCTCGAGTAATCTAAATCGCTGAATTCAAATTGTTTCTCAAATCCCACATAGACACGTTCAGGGGTACTTTCAGGTGTCGTGCTATTTTTCAGGATGATTTGCCAATTTTGATTAGCATCTTTCACGATCTTATTGAGATTATCAACTTGATCGCCCTCTTCCCCACTACTTAAATCAAAATATGGTTGCAGGTTTTTTCCTGTTTTGGTATTGATGATGCTGGTTTCTTTTACGATATATCGATAATCCTCACCTAGATCGGCTAACTCTTCGACCAGCACTTTAAACTCATTCTCCTGATTCAAAGTGAAAGTCATGGGTGTGAATGAAGCATCCAAGCGCCACTCATCGCTTTGTTCATGCCGTTGTTCCCTTAATAAATTGACCGTAATTTCATAATCTTCTTTGATCTCCTCTGGTACTGCCGCATTAGGCGTGGTAAAATCCCAATTTTTTTCGATCATGAAAGGCTTTGGTCGGTTTTCAACAGTCAACTTGAACTGTCCATTGTCTAATTGGATTGTTGCTCGTTCTTGTGTCACTGGAATCCCTTGTTCATCGGTGAAAAAAATTTCCTCTTCTCTACTAGTCGTTCCTGATGCCTGTACCTTGAAATAAATGGGCTCTGGTAGTACAGCAAACGGACCTGCTGGTGGAGTAATCTCTGTCAGACGATAGATTCCGTTCGTCAATCCATAAGCCTCTTCTTCATGAACACCACCGATCTGAGTAGGATTATCTACCGTAAATGTCCCTAATACTCTTTCAGGAAATTGTTCTTGGAAAAAATTTTTAGATTTTTTCTCTAAACGGAATTCTGAACCTGTAAGGTCATTTCCTTCGTGATCGGCTTTATAGAATTCCACGATTCGGTGGATTCCTGAAGCATAACCTTCGCCCGTCGTGATGTCCGTAATGGATTCTTCCGTCACTTTTTGTTTTCCATTCAAGAAAACACCTGCACGATTATTGACAGAATCAGCGGTTGTTTGGGCAGTATATTCTACGATCAATGTTTTATCTGTCACTTCTGACTGACCGGTATTATCACCTACAACTAATTGGAAATGAGCAGTTTTTTGCGATAAATTGATCAAACCGTCCGCAGCTAACTGGTCAAAGGCGGTTTCTGCCTTCACACCTGGCTCACTTAAAGCTCTTCCTGTTTGCTGACTGATCCAATGAGCTTCACTTGTATCATTTTCTGGATTTGCTTGCCATTCAAAGATTTGATAAGCACCTCGCCCATCTACGCCAATGTACTCTGGCAAATATGGGACTAAGAGTTGTTGTGGTGCCAACAGTAGAAAATCTTGTTCATCGATTAAACGGCGTATTTTTTCAAATTGCTGAGTCTGGGGATTGTATTTTCCTTCAAAAACGTTGATTCGATATTTTCCAGTATCGGGATCTAGCAGAAGCGTCGTTTCTTCTTCATGATCCATGAGATCAAAGAGATACAAATTCTGGTATTTGGCGCCACCTGGATTCACGATCACGCGGTAGGTGATATGTTCGCCGTCGTCTGCTACTTCACCCGTCTTGATCACTAAACTTTCTGTCGGTATCGTGACTTGCGTTTCTACTTCTGTCTTGCGCCCACCAGGACTTGTCAGTGTCACTATATTTTTATAAGAACCTGCTAGTAATGGATTATCAGCTAGTTCTTGAGTGGCAACATAATCGGCAATGAAGAAGATAACGATTGGTCGATGACTCTCTTTTAAGAGAACGATCCGCATCAATTGTGTTTGCGGATCATATTCTAGGCGATAATCCGTACCTTCCACTAGTCGTTCATTCCCTGTATAATCTCCTGCCGCTATTTTCCAGCGGTGTTGATTCGTATCAGGATCAATCGGACCAGTTAGGTTGGCGGTCCCATGAAAGACGTGAACAGAGTCTGGCTTAAACTCCCAACCAGCAAGGGCCGAAAAATCATCTTCAATGACGGTTCCTGCTGGTAATGGACCACTGGAAGGATTGAATTCTAGACGAAACAGTGTTTGGTAGCGATCAACGATTCCAGTGTAGACCGGTTGTCGGCTCTCATTTGAAAAACTTTCATCTGTCCAATATTCAAACGTTCCGATATTTCCAGCATCAGCTTGTTCTGCATCTTCAGCGATTGCTTCTTCATACTTTTGTCCTGGCTGTAGGAATAACCCTTTTTTATGTCCATCGTTTATGAGGCTATAGTGCCAATTGCCAAATGTTCCATAACCAACTGAATCTTGAGAATACTGAACGTCTCCTTGTCGCCAAGTTGCTTTGGCGTAGTTGAAGAACGTAATATCTGGATGGATATATGTTCCACCTAACCAAGGATAGATCCCTTGGACTACTGGATCGCTGGAATAGTAATTACTTCTATTGAACTGAGAAGGATCTTCATCCCAGATTTTTAAATACCCTCTACTAGATAACTGATGCTCTTTCGTTGAAAAATGAATCTTAATGGTTCGATCCGTTGTTTCATAATCTCCAATCAAGCGGATCGTAAACCCTGTTTGATAAGCACTATTCGCTTGATGTAAATAACTCCCATCCGGCAACATCAATCGTTCGCCTGGTTCAGAAAGATTATGCAAAACCAACTCAAAATCAACACCCTTTTCTAATGTGTTGCCTACGTCATCTGTGATGACTAATGTCGATTCTAGTAATGAGCGAGCATAATAGATCCATTTAAAAGGACGAACATTGTTCTCATAGTAGCCGTGATAGTTATTAGGATCGAACAATCGCACGAGATCCTCTTCAAAGATGATGGAAGAATCACGGATTTCTACTTGTTCAACTAATTTGTTTTCCTGATTGAACAAAATCTCCCAATGTTGGATCTGCTGAGTCTGGTCACCCCCAACTCCACGTTTTACGATCCCTGGCATGCTTGGGTTAGGAATGATTCCGCCAGCGCTACCTTCACCAAAACTTCCTTGGATTGCATGGTTGGAAAACTGGATCGTATCCGCTGAAACCTGTCCATCCGTCGTTTGTATCCTCGTTTGGTAGGTGATTCGGTAGGTGCCATTCGCATCCCCTGGTGGTGTGAGTGTCATCTCTGTGTTTTCTGCATTGAATCCGACTGTAAAGCCTTCCGCATTCGTTCCAGTGATCTGCAGTGAGTTTTGTTCAAAGGTATGGCTCGCAGCATTTGCTGGAATGACGGATAATCGATCGACGATAGGGTCTTTTTCACCATCGACGTAATAATACGTGTCGATTTGCCAAGTCACGAGTACATAGTCATACGCTTCTCGATTACCTGTTGGTTGACCAGGCTCATCTGTCGCCTGATAAAAATCAATTTTGTCTGATCCATTTGGATTTTTAGCTATTCGTTTTGAAAAGTCTTGTTTTACGATATCAAATTCGACATCATTCGTTTCTGTCCGACCTAATTCATCACTTTCGACAATGAGTTGATTATGAACAGTTGGTTGGCTCAGATCTTTGACTCTGGTACGGATGATTAATCGATAAGCCGTTCGTTTAGGCGTTTCGTTATTTTTGATCGTCCAAGTTATTTGGTTGTCTTGTTGCGCTTGACTATAATCACTTGCTAATAAAGGATGGAACTGTTCATCTTCCACTTCTTTCTTTTGGATACTAACTGACACAAATTCCTGGTTATCACCAAAGAAATCTGTGATTTTCACATTTGTCAACGCCCGATGTTCTTCGTTGATCAACGCTTCCCATTCAACAATTCCAGTATCCCGATTAAAACTAATCCCCTGTTTTTCAACGATCTCTTCCCCTTTAACAATGATCGGCACTTCAACTACACCATATTCTCCCAAATCCACGATCAATTCTTCGGTAATATTATCAAAACTCGTATCAATAGAAAACGAGCCCTGAATCTCACTAAAATTATAAATACGGGTATTAAATTGGATCGCTATACTACGATCCTCATTTACATAAAACGTACCAAAAGAAAATCGTCCAGTTTCATCCATCAATTCACCCGATAGACCACCTGCTGGAATCAATAATGTGTCAGGAATATTTTCAATGATCGTATAGCGTTCATTAGCCATTAGATCGCCACTAGGATAAATATCGTCATCGACCAACCACCAATTGATTTGAAGGCGGACATTCGTATCGCTTGGAACGCCTGTTTCGGGCAAATCACTCGTATACGTGCCGTCTTTTTCAGGATCGATCATCAATTGGACGCCGTTATCATTGTTCCCGTAAGCCTCACCTAATTGAAAACCTGTTGGTTGTCCAGTTACCTGGAAATGACCATTTGAGGAAGCATGGACTAGCGGCCCCATCAAAAAGAGCGGGTTGGACAAAGGAACCAAAATCGTCAAGAGCATCATCAATTGTAAGCACACCTGCCTTATTTTTACCTTCATACCCATTACCTGCCTTTTTATAGTTTTTAAGGAGCGCCTTATTTAACATGAAATATAACAGGTTTCTTGAAACAGCTTACTTCAACTTTTTCAGACAAGTCTGAAAAATAACGATTCTTATCTCACAATAGCTAAAGTCAAAGAGATCTCTATATGCAAAAAAAGACTACTTAGAAAAGAGCCATTCCCTCTTCTAAGTAGTCTATTAGTTAGCTTATTTGTTCATCAAAAACAGATTATTCAAAGACAAACTGATTATGATAAAGTTCAGCATAGAAGCCATCTTCTGCCAACAACTGATGATGATTTCCTTCTTCGATTACTTTTCCATCACGTAAAACAACAATACGATCCGCATTTAAAATCGTTTTTAACCGGTGGGCAATCACAAAGCTGGTACGTCCTTTGATTGCTTCGTCCATGGCTTTTTGGATTTTAGCTTCTGTTACTGTGTCCACGTTACTTGTTGCTTCATCTAAAATCAACAATGCAGGATTCGTAATGATCGTTCTGGCAATACTGATCAATTGTTTCTGACCGGTACTGAACAAGTTGTTTTCTTCAGATACTTCTGTTTCATACCCTTTTTCTAGATTCATGATAAAGTCATGAATATTCGCCTGCTTAGCGGCATTGATCACTTCTTCATCTGTCGCATCAGGTTTCCCAAAGACAATATTGTCGCGAATAGTACCCGAGAATAGGACGGATTCTTGTAAAACGATTCCTACATGTTTTCGTAAAGCATCTAAATCATACTCACGGATGTCTGTCCCATCAATCGTTACTGCACCACTATTCACATCATAAAAACGATTCAATAGATTCATGATCGTTGTTTTACCTGAGCCAGTCGGTCCAACTAACGCGACCATTTCGCCTTTATTTACATCAATAGATACATCATTTAACACTAATTTATCAGGGTTATAACCAAAATCAACGTGTTCCAAAGATAAGCCTTTATCGATCCCATCAAAGGATTGACCATTCGCTGGTTTTACTTCATCTTTTTCAGCAAACATCTCATTCAGTCTACGTGCCCCTGTGATCGCTAATTGGATCATGCTATAACCAGATGAAATTTGCATCAATGGTTGATAATATTGTTGGGAATACTGAACGAATGTGACTACCAATCCTAAAGCAACCGAGCGTTCCAGATCCCCATTCAGTGCTAACCATCCACCAAAGAAGATGACGATTGCGGTATTCACTAAAGACATCCCTTGCATCATTGGGAAAAGCAATCCTGAATAAGCTTGTCCTTTAAACGTTGCTTTACGAACAGTCTCATTGTGTTCTAAGAAACCATCAATTGTCTCTTCCTGTAATCCATTGGTGATGATGACACGTTGACCACTGATTTTTTCATCCATATAGCCGTTCAATTTCCCAACTTCGTCTTGTTGTAAATCAACGTATTTTCTTGCCTTTTGGATAATCAAAACAGCAATCAAAACTGCCACTGGTGTAGAAGCAATTGTTGCCCAAGCTAACTCAACATTTTGGCGGAACATCATAATCAATATCCCAAAAAGTAAAACGATATTGGTGATTACTTGGAGCAAAGCTTGGTTCAAACTATTTTGGATATTATCTAAATCACTCGTAAATCGACTAAGAATTTCCCCATCTTGATGAGAATCAAAGAAGCGGATCGTCAATTTTTCTAGTTTATTGAATAAACCAATACGCATCCGATTCGTCGATTTACCCACCACTTGCGTAAATAAGATACTGTAAATGAAGTTTGCGGCACTCGCTAAAACATAAAACATTAATAGTTTCCAAATAATGGAAACGAAGCGACTCTTATCATCGACTCCTTGCATCAAAGCCCCAACATAGTTGGCTAGTTCTTGAAAGGCTTCTCCGATATATTGTGGTGCCTTCACTTGAAGATAAGTGGCAATGATAACTGTAACAAAAATAAAGAAAAAGGAGACCTTATACCGTTTTAAATAGTGATAGAAAAACTTACTGGCTTTTATTAAATCAGTCATGGCTACTCCTCCGTTCCTTTTTGTGTTTCGAAAATTTCTTGGTACACCCGATTGGTTGCTACTAGTTCTTCGTGTGTTCCTTCACCCACTAATCTGCCTTCATCTAATACAAGAATCCGGTCTGCTTTGACAACAGAAGCGATTTTTTGAGCGATCACAATTGTAGTAGTGCCTTTTAATTCTTTTGCTAATGCTTCACGAACCAACTTTTCAGAACGTGCATCTAATGCACTGGTACTATCATCTAAGATCAAAATCTTAGGATCACCAATGACACCTCGGGTAATAGACAACCGCTGTTTCTGTCCACCTGAAAAGTTACTACTACGTTCTTCCACAGGAGCCTCATAGCGATCTGCTAATTTTTCGATAAATTCTTGTGCTTGAGCAATCGCAGAAGCATGTTCCATATCTTTTTCAGAAGCATCTTTTTTCCCTTGACGCAAGTTTTGCGCAATCGTTCCAGAGAAAAGGATCGCTTTTTGTAAAACAAAGGATACAGTGTGACGTAAGCTTTTTTCATTGACTTGTCTTAAATCTACGCCGCCTACTTCCACTTTTCCTTCTGTTGGGTCAAACAATCGTGGAATCAACTGAGCGAGTGTCGATTTACCAGCTCCTGTTGCACCAACAATCCCCACCATTTCCCCTGGTTGGATCGAAAAACTGATATCTTTCAATGTGTCTGCATCATCGCCAGGATAACGGAAAGAAACATGATCAAAAGTGACTGATCCAGTTAAATCCTGTTCTGGCACATCTTGGTATGTTAAATCTGGTTCTGTGTCTAAGATTTCTTTGATCCGTTTCAATGAAACTGCAGCTCTTGATGTCATCATCATCATCATTCCACCAATAATGATTGCCATCATGATCTGCATCAAATAGTTCATGAAAGAAGCCAAACCACCGATTAAGGTTGGATCATCTTTTGCTAAATCACTAACAAAAAAGATTGCGCCAACTACTGCTAAATTAGCAGCCAACATAAAGGATGGAATCATCACAGAAAACAAGGTTCCCACAATGATGTTGTGTTTCGTTAGATCTTCGCTGACTTTACTAAACTCTTTCAATTGATTGTCTTCTTGGACAAAAGATTTGACTACACGGATCCCCATAAGATTTTCTTTGGCAATACTATTGACTTTATCAATCAGTTTTTGGATGATCATAAAATGTTTACCCATTCTGGTAAATGATAAAGCTGTAATCAAGAAAACTGCTACGATCAATGCGACAATGATCCACCATAATTGCGGCATCGTCATCATTGCCAAAACAAAAGCCCCGATAAACAGAAATGGAATTCTAAAGAGCGATTGTAAAGAAATCATGACTAGGTTTTGAATTTGTGTAATATCATTTGTTAGTCGAACTACCAGATTTCCAGCAGAGAATTTTTCGATATTTCCAAATGAAAAAGTCTGGATTTTACGAAATGCTTCTTCCCGAATATCAGCACTAATCCCTTGTGCCACTTTCGCTGAAAAAATCGTATTTGAAACTCCAGCTGCCAGTCCTAATAAAGCTAAACTGATCAAGTATACACCGATCGTTTTCATCTTGTCGTTATCTTCTGTAATAATAGCTTCTAATACTTGTTGTAAAAGCTTCGGTTGCCATAATGCGGCACTTACCATAATCGCTACAGAAAACAATGAAATAAATACAGCAACTTTGTATTTTTTTGCATGTCTTAAAATTAAGCCCATTGGTTGTTACACCCCTTTTTATTAAAATTGACAGGTCTTATTTAACACTGTAAAATAAGGCCGACTAACAATTTACCATGTTTAAAAAAATATTGCAATACAAGAGGTTGATTAAATTTGGAACCAAAGCTTTCCCAAGAAATGATTATCAAATCTGCTTTTGCGATTCTGGCAGAAACGCAAGAACTATCAAAACTATCTATGCGAAACCTTGCTCAAAAAGTTCAAGTAAAAGCCCCTGCGCTTTACTGGTATTTCAAAAATAAGCAAGACTTGCTCCAAAAAATGGCTGAATTCATGGAAAATGAACTAATCATTCCCAATCCTCATTTACCTTGGCAGGAACGCCTTATTCAATTCATGGAAAACTACTACGACCTTTACATCCACTTTCCTTGTGGTGCAGAGCTAGAAATCAATACCGTTCCTTCTTATGCGAGTCGTTTGGAACACTTAGAAATGATGATCCAGATTCTTATCCAAGCGGGCTTTTCGATTGACCGTAGTCGTCAAGCAGTGTTTGCTCTTCATAACTTGTTGATTGGTCAACTGATGGATCAACAGCATGAACAGAATCTTCGGCACAAAATCATGACCGGTAATCACTTACTCAAAGATGCTATTCTTTCTATGAGAAGTTATGTCGAAGAAAATGCACTAGTTGGAATAAAGGCTAGTATCACCGCTCACCAGGACCAAGAAAATGAAAAACAACTCTTTCTTGATAGCGTGACGATCTATCTTCAAGGGTTGGCTGTACAAAAAGAATCGTAAACAAAAAAAGACATGAAGGCAAGTTCGCGAACTTGCCTTCATGATTTTTTGTTTACTGTTTGAGTTGACTACGTGAATAAAACTTCCTATTCCACAAGTAATAGTCAGTTTAGCTACTAGTTTAGCCATTTCACTTATCCTAGATGAAGCATTCTAATCATCTATTCCTTCATTTTTTAACCAAGGAAGGTCTGTTGATAATTGAGCAGCAAAAGCTCGGTAGTCTTCTCGTTCTTGTAAGCGCTGTTTGCGACGTTTTTCGTATCCTGCGCACACTAGTTTTTCTTCTGCCGTGTCAGGTATGACTTTAGGTACTGTAAATTCCGTTTCTTCATTCATATGAGACGGAACAGCGACAAATGTTGTAAAACAAGTTGCGGCTAAGTAACGCTCCCCAGTTGTCAGATTTTCTCCAATAATTTTAACGAATACTTCCATCGATTTATGATGAGTACCACTTACATAAGATTCTACACACACAGAATGGTTTTCATGCAATGGCTTCAAAAAATTCAAGCTGTCTAAAGAAGCAGTAACTGCACCTCTACGACAATGTCTTGTCACAGAGATCGACGCAGCATCATCGATCATCGTCATCAATTTTCCACCAAATAAAAACCCAAAAGGATTAAGATCGAATGGAAAAATCCGATGTGTTTGGATGACTATCGATTCTTTACAATGTTTTATCTCTTCCAAAAAAACACCTCTTTCAAATTATTACCTTATGATTCGTCTTAGAAAAAAGCTAAGGCCAAGACAATGTCCCAGCCTTAGCGATCGTCCTGAAAAATAGTCTCAAAAGCTAAGAAAGATCAAGGGTTCTTCACCTATTTTTCTTCAAATAACCATTCCAAAGCACGTTGAATCCACTGGTCCCAAAATACCCAGTTATGTTCGCCAGGACCATGTTCGAAGGTTACGCCAATCCCATTTGCTTTCAATGAATCAGTCATTTCTTGATTTGCTTGATAAAGAAAATCTGATTCCCCACATGCCAAGTAGATACGAGGTGCTGTTTTGTCACTCTTTACTAATTCTTCTAATAAATACTGAGGATCATTAACTGAACCTTTGATCTGATCTAACGGTCCAAATACGCCCTCCCAGAATTTTGCCTTTCGAATCATCAATAAATCATCCATCCGATTGCCTACTGAAATGGCTCCTGATAAAGAAATGATTGCAGCAAAATTTTCTGGTTTTGCCAGCCCAAGTTTCAAAGCACCATAGCCACCCATTGATAATCCAGCAGCATAAGTCTTTTCTCTTTTTGTCGTTAATTGTGGAAACAGTTCATGACAGATTTCAGGAAGCTCTTCTGAAATAAACGTCCAGTATTTCATATCATAGGCCGTGTCGGTATACCAACCTAGATCAGTAGAAGGCATAATGACCGCTAATCCATGGTCTGCGACATATCTTTCAATCGACGTCCGACGCTCCCAGACACTATGATTTCCTCCCATTCCGTGCAGAAGGTATAAGACAGGAACATCTGTTGTCGCTTGTTGTGAACTCGTACCGATCACTTTATTTGTTGTTTGTGGAAGGATTACATTCAGGTTTACTTCCATCTCTAAAACATTTGAATAAATATTTGCTTGAATAAATGCCACGTTGAAACATCCTCTCTAAGGTGTGAAAAATAGTGTTTTTGACCTGACCAATAATGACAAATTTTGATAAAACAACTATTCTAACACCGGTTATCGTTGTGAAATAATTGGTCAAACGACCTCACAAAGTAACATTTAGTACTACTTTCTTGTACTAATACTCTCTTATTCTATCACTTTTTTCACGAACGACAAATGTCAATGCAAAAGCGATCACTACTAGTAATAGCCCCACAAAATAGACTTGGTGCAATCCTTCATATAAAATCTTCCGTAAAGGCGTGATCAACTCTGGCGCAATATTTTTAGCTGTTTGTGGGTTGACTAGCTTATTCATGATATCTGCATCATTCGTCAAATTAGTCGCATTCAGCTCCCGTTGTGTTACTCCATTGATCAATAAGCCAAAGACTGCCACCATCACAGTTTGTCCAATCGTCCGCACCAATGTATTGAACGAGGTAGCTACCCCTAGTTGATCTCGAGACACACTATTTTGGGCACTAACAGTTGAGGTAGTCATCGTGATTCCTAGTCCTACACCAATGACCGTTGAAATAGCAAAGAACCATAAAAAATTACTTTCAAATGGCATTAACCAGAGCCAGGCACCGCCTAGAGAGGCAATCAATAGACCAATTCGCAATACCCAATTCGTTGCCATTTGAGTCATCCACTTACTTGCTAAGAAAGAACCGACCATCCAAACGAGAGAAAGCGGTGCTAAGACTAATCCCCCTACTGCAGCATTTAGCCCCAATACCCCTTGCATCCACATCGGGATATACACATCGATGCCCATTAAGAACCCACTGGCTAAAGCTGCTGCTAGATTCACGACTACAAATAGTGGATTAGCAAAAAGATGCAACATGATCACAGGGTCTTTGGCTCTTTTTTCGGCTGCAATAAATAAAAATAATAGAAGAAGACTTCCGATCAAAAGCCCGATCACTACTGGAGTAAATCCTTGATCCCCTAACAATTGAAATCCAAGAAGTAAAGCAACCAACATCGCCATCAAACTAAAACTACCGAATAGATCCATCGGTTTCGACTCATGTTCTCTCTGTGGTTCGTTCAAATAAAGCCAGATCAAAACCATCAATAAAAGCCCGATCGGTACATTAATAAAAAAGATCCAATGCCAACTGATCGTTTCTACAATAAAACCTCCAGCTAATGGTCCAAAAACACTAGCAATTCCCCAAGCCGAACTGTTCAAACCTAAAACTTTTGCTCTTTTTTCAATCGTATATAAATCGCCAATGATCGTTAACGCCACTGGCATCATTGCTCCAGCGCCCATTCCTTGAACAGCACGAGCAGCAATCAACCCCATCATGGTTTGAGAAAGTCCACAAAATAAAGAACCAATAATAAATAATAGCGTTCCAAAGATAAAAATAGGTTTTCTCCCCACTTTATCTGCAAGTTTGCCATAGATCGGTGTCAGCATCGCATTCGTTAGTAAATAAATCGAAAATACCCAATTCATGATCTCCATACCGTGAAGAGAGCCGACGATCGTAGGCATCGCAGTGGTCACGATCGTTCCTTCAATTGCTGTCATGAAAGTTGCAATAAACACACTGATCGTTACTAATTTGACGTTTGTTTCTCTTTTCATCTTATTCCTCCTTTTTTTGTTGTTGCCAAATAAATTTTAGCCAAAAAAAATAGGCTTTATCATTTATCAAAAACACGAATCAAAAACGACCATGGATTTCTCTTCAGTCGTTAGGATAAAAAAACTGGAATGATCCCATAAAGAGAACCATTCCAGCCATCAAAAAGCTATTTTGCTAAGCTTGCTTTAATTGCATCAACTTTATCTGTTTTTTCCCATGGCAATTCGATATCCGTACGACCGAAATGACCATAAGCTGCTGTTTGACGATAAATTGGACGACGTAAATCAAGCATTTCAATAATACCTGCAGGTCGTAGATCAAAGTTTTCTCTCACAGCGGCAATCAAGTCTTCTTCTGGAACAGTTGACGTACCAAAAGTATTGATTGAAATAGATACAGGTTGTGCAACACCGATCGCATAGGCTAACTGAACTTCAGCTTTTCTTGCCAAACCAGCTGCTACAATGTTTTTCGCAATGTAACGAGCGGCATAACTTGCTGAACGGTCAACCTTAGTAGCATCTTTCCCAGAAAATGCTCCACCACCATGACGAGCATAGCCGCCATATGTGTCAACGATGATTTTTCTTCCCGTCAACCCAGCATCTCCTTGAGGTCCCCCAATAACAAAGCGACCAGTAGGATTGATGTAGTATTTTGTGTTGTCATCAAGTAATTCAGCTGGAATAACTTCTTTTATTACTTTTTCAATGACGTCATGACGAATTGTTTCATTGTCCACTGCATCATCATGTTGTGTTGAAATAACGATGGTATCCACTCGTTCTGGCTGACCATTGTCATCATATTCAACTGTTACTTGTGATTTTGCATCTGGACGTAGATAAGTTAATTCATTGGATTTACGTAAATCAGCTAAACGACGAACTAGACGATGGCTTAATGCAATTGGTAAAGGCATTAATTCAGGTGTTTCATCGACTGCAAAACCAAACATCAATCCTTGGTCTCCAGCACCGATCTCATCCAATACATCTCTCTTCGCTTCGTCACGAATCTCAAGTGCTTCATCAACACCTTGAGCGATATCTGGTGACTGTTCATCAATTGCAGCTAATACAGCTACTGTATCTCCATCAAAGCCAAATTTTGCTCGTGTGTAGCCGATCTCTTTGATCGTTTGACGTACCACTTTTTGAATATCCACGTAGGCAGTGGTTGAGATTTCTCCAAATACCAATACAAGACCAGTGGTAACAGATGTTTCACAAGCCACACGTGCATTTGGATCCTTTGCTAAAATTGCATCCAAGATCGCATCACTGATTTGATCAGCAACTTTATCTGGATGTCCTTCAGAAACAGATTCTGAGGTAAATAAATGTCTTTCTCCCATAGTGATTCCCCCTAGTTAAATTCGGTTACAAGGCATCTCCGCCGATGACGGATCCTCTCGGGAACTTGCAACGAACCAAGTATAGCAGATATTTGAAATTTACGCTTGTTTTTTTAACGTAATTACTTAAAAATTTGAATAGTTCACTGATAATGCTGTTTATTTCCTTTATCCCAGGTAATCATTTCGCTTCACTATGCTACACGTTTAAAGAATAGCAAATAAAAAAGGTTCAAAGTTTAGGAGCATAAGTATACAACAAATCCTTTGCAGCAGAATCAAATTTTTTTCATTCTATTTCTGATCACCTATAGAATCAAATAAAAAGACCTAAAACAATCATCGCCTACGATAACTATCTTAAGTCTTTTGAAATCATTCTTACAAATAAAAAAAGATACTTTAGAAAGTATCTTTAATGACCCGTACGGGATTCGAACCCGTGTTACCGCCGTGAAAGGGCGGTGTCTTAACCGCTTGACCAACGGGCCAGGTGAA
>NZ_JBFOFG010000008.1:0-178963 GCF_040887165.1 Enterococcus sp. C65
AGTCTTTTTTATATTTTCGGGAAGTAGCTCAGCTTGGTAGAGCACTTGGTTTGGGACCAAGGGGTCGCAGGTTCGAATCCTGTCTTCCCGATTTTTTATTTTTATTGATTTTTCTAGAAATGTATTTTATAATTTAAATGAACTGAATATGCGCCCATAGCTCAACTGGATAGAGTGTTTGACTACGGATCAAAAGGTTAGGGGTTCGACTCCTCTTGGGCGCGTTAATACGGAATCCTGCATTCCGTATTTTTTTATATTTTTAATGATTTCTAAGGGAAAAGTCTTTCTTCTTTCTTTCTGATATTAAATTCGCTATAATTAAGGTCAATATTAGTCAAAGGAATGAGTAAGATGGCGCATCAGAATACCTCGGATTTAATTGAATCATATATAAAAAAGTTTTTAGAAAAGAATGAAATGATTGAGATTCGCAGGATTGAACTGGCCGACCTCTTTAATTGTGTACCTTCTCAAATTAATTATGTGATTAATACTCGTTTTACGATTCAGCGAGGTTATTTGGTTGAGAGTAAACGTGGCGGTGGTGGCTACATACGGATTGCCAAAGTAAGAATTTCTGATAAAAGGCATATGTTGGAACAAGTGAATCAGCTATTCAATGAAACGATTAGTGAAAAAAATGCTTTTGCAATCATCCAAAAATTATATGAGGATCAAATTGTTACTAAAAAAGAAGGCAATTTAATGCTGAGCGCAATTGCCAAAAATACACTGAATGTAGATGGTGGGCTAGAAGATTATGTTCGTGCTCGAATTCTTCGAGCATTTCTTGAACGATTAAGCTATGAAGATGGGAAGTGAAGATGAATGGAAGAACTTTTTACGCAAAGAGCACAATTAGTATTAGAAATTGCACAAGATGAAGCAAAAAAGTTTAAGCATCAGTCTGTTAGTTCTGAGCATATTTTGTTGTCATTGGTTATTGAACCGAATGGAATTGCTGGGAAAGTACTACGTGAAGTTGGATTAACTGAAACAGACATCTACGAAGAGATTGAGCATTTGATTGGCTACGGTACAATGACTTCATATCCTCAAGGAACCTTTTTACCTTATTCGCCACGCATGAAACAAATTTTTGCATTGGCAAATAGTGAAGTAAGAAAAATGGGTGCTCAAAAAGTGGGAACGGAACATATCTTGTTGAGTATGCTAAGAGATGAAAGTATCATGGCTACTCGGATGATGATCAATTTGGGAATCAGTTTAACGAAAGTCCGACAATCTTTGAAACAAAAAATGGGCATAAAAAATGATAGTCGTAATAATAGTATCCGTCGTAAAAACCCACAAGAAAAGCGTCAAATGGTAAAAGGTACTCCAACGTTAGATTCTTTAGCAAGAGATTTGACGAAGTTAGCGAGAGACGGAAAACTTGACCCAGTTGTTGGGCGTTCAAGAGAAGTAAAACGCTTGATTCAAATACTTAGTCGCCGAACTAAAAACAATCCTGTATTAGTAGGGGAACCTGGTGTTGGTAAGACAGCGATTGCTGAAGGTTTAGCCCAAAAAATCGTGATGGGTGAAGTTCCTGAAGAGATGCAAGAAAAACGCTTGATGATGTTAGACATGGGGTCTTTAGTAGCGGGAACAAAATACCGTGGAGAATTTGAAGACCGTATGAAAAAGGTGATTGACGAAATCTATAACGACGGTCAAGTCATTTTATTTATTGATGAGTTGCATACCTTGATCGGTGCCGGTGGTGCAGAAGGGGCAATTGATGCATCTAATATTTTGAAACCTGCTTTAGCTCGTGGAGAATTACAGACAATTGGTGCTACAACGTTAGATGAATATCAAAAGTATATTGAAAAAGATTCTGCCCTTGAACGACGCTTTGCTCGAATTCAAGTAGATGAACCGACACCTGAAGAAGCAGAAGAGATTTTACGTGGTCTTCGTTCAAGATATGAAGAGCATCATGGTGTAGAAATCACTGATGATGCGATAAGAGCTGCGGTTCATCTTTCTGTACGCTATATCACTTCTCGTCAATTACCTGACAAAGCAATCGATTTGATTGATGAGTCAGCTGCTAAGGTACGCTTAGATCAAACAGATGATCTTTCGGAATCTACAGTAATTAAGTTGGAAATCGAACAATTAGTCAAAGAAAAAGAACGAGCAATCCAAAAACAAGACTTTGAAATAGCAGCACAATTGCGAAGACAAGAAAAAGCATTACACAAAAAATTAGTAAAACTATTGATACTAGAAGAAAAGCAGGAAAATGGTTATGCTGATCGTGTGACTGAAGAAGATGTAGCCACAGTCGTTTCTGAATGGACAGGTGTTCCATTACAACAACTGGAAAAGAAAGAAAGTCAGCGTTTATTGGAATTAGAAGCACTTTTACATGAACGTGTTGTTGGACAAGATGAAGCAGTCAAAGCAGTATCAAGAGCAATTCGTCGGGCTCGTAGTGGGTTAAAAGATCCAAATCGACCAATTGGCTCCTTTATGTTCTTAGGACCTACAGGAGTTGGTAAAACGGAACTTGCCAAAGCTTTATCGGAAGTGATGTTTGGGGACGAGAATTCCTTGATTCGGGTTGATATGTCTGAATTTATGGAAAAATACAGCACGAGTCGGTTGATTGGGTCACCTCCGGGCTATGTTGGGTATGATGAAGGTGGACAATTAACAGAAAAAATTCGACAAAAGCCCTACTCTGTCATCTTATTAGATGAAGTAGAAAAAGCCCATCCAGATGTATTTAATCTGTTATTACAAGTACTAGACGATGGCCATTTAACAGACTCTAAAGGTCGGAAAGTTGATTTTAGAAATACGATCATGATTATGACTTCCAATATTGGTGCAACCCAAATTCGAGAAGAAAAAAACGTTGGCTTCAATGTCCAAGACATTACCAAAGATCATAAAGCCATGCAAAAGCGTATTTTAGAAGAATTAAAGAAAACATTCCGTCCAGAGTTCTTGAACCGGATAGATGAAACAGTTGTCTTCCATTCATTAAGCAAGGATGAAATCCACTCCATTGTTCAAATTATGAGTCGAGCAATCGTCAAACGTTTGAAAGAACAGGATATCCAAGTGAAGATTACTCCGGCAGCAATAGATGTGATCGGAAAAGCTGGTTTTGATCCTGAATATGGCGCTCGTCCAAT
This sequence comes from Enterococcus sp. C65, assembly GCF_040887165.1. Taxonomy (NCBI): domain Bacteria; kingdom Bacillati; phylum Bacillota; class Bacilli; order Lactobacillales; family Enterococcaceae; genus Enterococcus; species Enterococcus sp. C65. Next base: position 3,159 of record NZ_JBFOFG010000008.1, read on the forward strand.
ACGAAGAGCGTTGCAAAAAGAAATAGAAGATCGCTTAAGTGAAGCATTATTAGGTGGAGAAATCCATTTAGGCGATCAAGTGACAGTGGGAGCCTCCAAAGGAAAAATCACTTTGAATGTACGTCTTCCAAAAAAGTATGTAGTTGAATCATAGGAGTTAAAAAAGAAGTGAGAGAATTTTGTTCCACATAACGATTGAAGGTTATGGGCAAAAGGCTCTCACTTTTTTATTTTTTTTACTTTTTTTCTTGTGAATTTAAATTCAAAAATCCACCAATAAATGTAAGAAGTGTTGGCAACTTTTTTAAGCTATGCTACTATTATGGAGTTGTAGGAGGAGGAAATGATGATCGAAATCATAACTACGGTAGAAACTTTTGAACAAGCAAAAGAATTACTTGAAGCAGGAACAGATACTTTGTATTTTGGCGAGGAACTATTTGGTTTGCGATTACCTGCGTCGTTTACAAGAGAAGAACAACGTCAATTAGTTGAATTGGCGCACACATATGGTAAAAAAGTAAATATTGCGATGAATGGGATTATTCATCCTGAAAAAATGAAAAAAGTACCTGAATATCTACAATTCCTGAAAGAAATTGGGGTAGATCAACTGACAGTAGGTGATACAGGTATCATATACACCATGAAGAAACATCCAGAATGGCGTATTCCCTACATTTTTGATGCAGAAACGTTAGTTACTAGTGCTAGACAAATCAATTTTTGGGCGAAAAGAGGAGCTGTTGGAGCCGTTTTGGCTAGAGAAGTTCCTTTTGAAGAAATGAAAGCGATGGAAGAAAAACTAAATGTTCCTGTAGAAATTCTAGTGTATGGTGCTACTTGCATTCATCAATCAAAACGTCCTTTATTGCAAAATTATTATCATTTTACCAAACAAGAAGAGCGAGTAGATCGTGATCGGGGATTGTTTATTTCAGAACCTAAGAAAGACGACACACATTATTCCATCTATGAAGACACTCATGGGACCCATATTTTTGCCAGCAATGACATCAACCTGTCAAAAGAATTAGGGTTATTGTATCAACATCAGTTCCGTACATGGAAACTTGATGGTTTATTTACCCCAGGAGAAAATTTTGTAAAAATTACCAAAGCATTTGTGGAAGCGAAAGAACAAATCCTTGCAGGTACTTGGAATGAAGAAAGTGCTGAAATATTAAGCAAAAAGATAAGTGAATTACATCCTCAAAATCGTGAATTAGATACTGGCTTCTTCTATATTGATCCTGAAGCCATCAAGTAAGGAGTATGACGAGAAAAAATGACAACAAAAAGAAAATTGAAACGACCCGAAGTCTTAGCTCCAGCTGGGACACTTGAAAAATTAAAGACAGCGATTCATTATGGCGCAGATGCAGTCTATATTGGCGGAAATGCTTATGGTCTAAGAAGTCGCGCAGGTAACTTTACCTATGAAGAGATGGCTGAAGGCGTAGCTTTTGCAAAAGCACATAACGCAAAAGTATATGTTGCTGCAAATATGGTGACACATGAAGGAAATGAAGAAGGTGCTGGAGAATTTTTCCGTCAATTACGTGATGTCGGAATTTCTGCCGTAATTGTTTCAGATCCAGCGCTGATTGAAATATGTGCGACAGAAGCACCGGGCTTACCGATCCATTTATCGACACAAGCATCTGCCACTAACTTTGAAACTCTTGAATTTTGGAAAGAAGAAGGATTAGAGCGTGTCGTTTTAGCTCGTGAAGTTTCTATGGAAGAAGTGGCTGAGATTCGTAAAAATACGGATGTGGAAATTGAAGCCTTTATCCATGGTGCGATGTGTATTTCTTATTCTGGCCGTTGTACCTTATCTAATCACATGTCAATGCGTGATGCTAATCGTGGGGGCTGTTCACAATCTTGTCGTTGGAAATATGGATTATTTGATATGCCTTTTGGCCAAGAAAGAAATCATCTGACAGAAAACGGCGAAATAGAAGAAGAATTTTCAATGAGTGCAGTAGATATGTCGATGATCGAGCATATCCCGGAATTGATTGAAAATGGGGTAGATAGCTTTAAGATTGAAGGAAGAATGAAATCAATCCACTATGTCTCTACAGTTTCTAATGTTTATAAAGCTGCGGTCGACAGTTATATGGAAGACCCTGAGAATTATGTCTGCAAGCAAGAGTGGATTGATGAGTTATGGAAAGTGGCACAACGGGAACTTGCTACAGGATTTTATTACAATACACCAACAGAAAATGAACAATTATTTGGGGAACGTCGTAAGATCCCTGTTTATAAATTTGTAGGTGAAGTAATGTCTTATGATGAAAAAACCAAAATTGCAACGATCCGTCAACGAAATCTATTTTCTGTGGGAGATGAGATCGAATTTTATGGTCCAGGATTCACTCATTTTAGCCAAACGGTTGAGGTAATGTACAATGAAGAAGATGAATCCATTGATCGGGCACCAAATCCGATGATGATTTTAACTATGCCAGTGACACAACCTGTAAAACCAGGAGATATGATTCGGAAAAGAAAATAAAAGCATACGCTAATCAATCGAATAAAAATAAAGCATCAAAGTTATATTATCTGTTTAAACGTGTTAAACTTATTTTTTGTAAGGATAAAAAGAGTAGAGAAGATATTTTTCTTGAAAATTTATCCAAAGTAAGAAGAAAAGCAAGCATCTTCTTAAATTAGGAGGCATAGCATGAAAACGTATGATTATATAGTTGTCGGTGGTGGTTCTGGAGGGATCGCCTCTGCGAATCGTGCCGGAATGCACGGTGCAAAAGTTTTATTAATTGAAGGAAATGAACTTGGTGGGACTTGTGTGAATGTTGGTTGTGTACCCAAAAAGGTAATGTGGCAAGCCAGCACGATCCTAGAAACAATGGAACGAGATGCTTCAAGTTATGGGATCCAAGCAGATGTAAAAAAAGTAGATTTTAAAGAGTTAGTTGAAAAGCGTGAGAAATATATTGACTTTTTACATGGTGCGTATCAACGTGGCTTGGATAGTAATCAAGTGGATGCAATTAAAGGATATGCTACCTTTATAGACAGTCAAACCGTGGAAGTAAATGGGGAAACCTATCAAGCAACAAAAATTCTGATTGCAACTGGTGGTAAGCCTAGCAAAATGACGATCCCTGGTGGCGAATATGCAATTGATTCAAATGGCTTCTTTGAGATGACAGAATTGCCAAAACGGACAATTGTTTTAGGAGCAGGTTATATTGCCGCAGAACTTTCTGGTGTTTTACACGGGCTAGGTAGTGAGGTAATGTGGGCGTATCGAAAAGAACGTCCATTACGAACTTTTGATAAAATGCTATCTGATAACTTAGTTGAGATGTATCAAGAAGCTGGGATCAAAACTTACGCTGGACATATAGCTAAAGAAATCATCAAAAACGACAATGAGTATACAGTTGTATTTGAAAATGGTGAACGACTCTCTGGTGATTGTGTATTGTTTGCAGGTGGTCGAGTGCCTAATACCGATCAATTAGGATTAGAAAATACCCAAGTAAAATTAGATGAACGTGGTTTTATAAAAGTTGATAAATATCAAAATACCACAGATCCACATATTTTTGCGGTGGGAGATGTGATCGGTAAAATTGATTTGACACCAGTGGCAATTGCTGCAGGTCGCCGTTTATCTGAACGGCTATTCAATGGGAAAGAAAATTCTTATCTAGACTATCACTTAGTACCGACTGTTGTATTTACCCATCCACCGATTGCAACGATCGGTGTAACAGAAGATGAAGCATTGGCTACCTATGGAAGTGATCAGATCAAAGTTTATCGTTCACGATTTACACCTATGTATTTTGCATTGAATGACTATCGTCAAAAATGTGAGATGAAATTGATTTGCGTAGGAGAAGAAGAAAAAATCATTGGCTTACATGCAATTGGTATTGGTGTCGATGAAATGTTACAAGGTTTTGCTGTTGCAATTAAAATGGGCGCGACAAAAGCAGATTTTGATGATACGGTCGCTATCCATCCAACTGGTGCAGAAGAGTTTGTTACTATGCGATAGAAAGTATAACTATAGTGCGAGTCCAAAGTTAGTTTTTAGACTAACTTCAGGTCGCACTATATTTTTATGCTGTGATACCGATGTTAAATGAGCAATGATGTAACTCCCTTACGCATAAAGAAGTTCTTTTAGGTTGCTCCAAAAAGCAGAAGTGGGAATTTTTGATATTTTTAACATATTAGTCGAGATCTTCGTTTGATTTAGCTCGATATCAGTTAAAATTAGGTCATATTGATTGATTTTCACATAATCAACAGAGAAAATATTTTCTTGATACATATCAATTTTATATAACGACGGAAATTTTTTTAACAGCAGTTGTTTATAGAAAGACAAAATCCGTTCTTCCTGATAAGAAACAATGACGATGGATAAATGTTTTTTATAAGGAAGGAGTGTTGATAATAATTGTGGAGATAATGTAATCAGTTCTAAAAATAATTCTTCATAAAGCAATTGGTTTTCTTTGATTTCAGTCAAACCGGCTTGTTCGATTGACTTTTCATAAGCTGATAATAGTTTTTCTGATTCTTTGATAAATGTTTGTGACAAAAGATCTATGTATGTCGTCTTAAAGGATTGCAATCGTTCATTAAAATGGATAAAGTCATTTAGTCTTTGTATGTCATTAGGAGATAAGGTAATATCTATGCCCATATAATGATAAAAACTATGAACTAAATTTTGTAATTTCTTTTGCTCCATTAATTCATCATTTTTTGAATTAAAAAAATATAAATGACTATATGAACTTAATAGGTTATGGACATTTGACTTTGTAATACTAAAATTATATTTCTTTTCAATGATCGAACAAAGAACGGTACTTTTTGTCAATAAGTCAAAAAATAATCGTTCACTTTCGGTTTCTTTTTTTAAAGGGTAATCAATTATGTGTCGTTGTCCGATACGAATAATGGACGTATAAAAATAGTAACTATTTAAAATTAACTTATATGTACTTACTGAAGAAAACGTATGGTTTTTATTATGATAACGTTGTAACAAGTCAAATATATAGTCAAAATGTGGTAGTTGCTGCGGGGTATAAATTTCACGAAACATGCTACAAAAAAAATGCCGTATAAAACTTTCGTCACCTGTAATTTGTAACTGAGAAGCAACTTTAATCATGATTGGCCAGTTTCTTTCAGAAAAATATTCATTGATTTTAAAAATAATTCGCCGAATACTGGTTTCACTTAAAAATAATGTTTCAGCGAGTTTTGACAAAACAGGTTCATTGATAAAAATAGTTTTTAAGATTTGAACGTTCGTAGAATGATTTAGTATTTTTTTGATTAAGTCTTCCAGATTCATATCATTAGGCATTTTTAATGTTATGATTTGATACTGATCAATTTTAACGACAACAGGTGAATAGGTGTGGTTAAAAAAAACAATGTCACTTAATAATGTTTTTTTTGTCACATTTAATTGCTTTGTTAGCGTGTTGCACTCAATTGATGACATACCCAGAAGTAATGCTAACTTGACTTGTCTTTCTGAAGTTTTTTCCAGTATATTAAGTTCTTTCATCATCATTTTGGATTTCAAAATCTTAGAAATCGCTTCCTCCCACCTTTCTCTTATGGTATATAAATTATTTTATCATATATTTTTGTTATGTTAGTGTTTTTTTTATAAATTTCTATACTTGTTTTTTATTAACTTTATAGTAAATCGTTCATGGTTATTTGTTACATTGGTTATTATTGTATTTAGTTATTGTTATTTAAAAAATGGAATAGATATATTCTATATGATTGGATTTTTAAATTTTATATTTTAACACAATTCAAATATTTTTGAGAACTTAAATTTCTAAAACTAGAAAAAAACATACGGGAAATTAAAGGAATTGACTGTACGATACTCTTACATGATGTTTAATAGAAGGGAGTTTTGTACTTATGGGGTTACTTGAAAAGCAATTAGAAAGGCAAGTTACCTTACTTTATTTGTTAAATACTAGGTCTTCCAATCTTAACAAACTAGCAAGGAAGCTGACAATTACCGATAAAACACTAATTGCTGATATTGAACACTTCAATGATTCCTATTTTCCTGTTCATATTGAGGTAAATAATCACAAAGAAGTGAGTTTGACGATACCGAACAATGTCAATTTAGATGATATTTTTGTTAAAATACTGAATAATTCAATTAATGTCAAAATACTAAAATACATAGTCATATACGAACCAACACTAACTGAAATTTCTCAATCTTTATTTTTGAGTAAAACAAGTATTCGCAGGATTGTGTCAAAAATAAACAATTATTTTTATACAGAGACCATAAATATTCAGATCGATTTACAAGCAAAATTAATGGTAGTTGGCAATGAAACGGAAATTAGACGTTTATTTGCATGTATGTTTAAAGAGATGTATCGAATACAAGAGTTTGCTTATTTTGATTCTATCTATCAATTAATACGTAGGTGTCTCAAAGCACAAAATAAAACGGCTAGTGCTCCTAAAATTATTTATTCGGTGTATTACATTTTTCTTTCGATCATTCGTATAGGTCACAAACACTTTGTACCGGAAGATGAGTTGGAGAATAAAGAAATGGTTGTCACTGAGCTTTTAACAGTAATTCAAAAAGATACGGTCTTTACAACGTTGATGAGTCAAAAATATAAGTTTAATGTAACTAGAAATAATGTAGCAAATGTCTTAAGTTCCTATTTCGGTTTGCTCTTTACAACAGATACTAATCGCCAGACAATCATGCCTAAGAAAATTGAAACTTTTCTTACTCATTTTTATTATTTACTTAATATTGAAGGATCGATCAGTAAAAGGACAATCGACTACTTATCTGACTTTATCAATTTTTATAAAGAATTAATGATCTTTAAAGTCAGTTATGCGGATATATTTTATCAAAAAGTGATGCAAAACAATCCTAAGATTTGGCAAGCGTATCATCATTCGCTAGAAGTTGCAGAACTGAGCTTTATTGAAAAAAGTGAATTATTACATAAAGACTTATTTTTGGAATTACTTATTTCTTCCAATCAATTAGTACATATGATCGAACCACAAGTGAAAGAAAAGTCAATTTTGGTTTTAAGTACACAGGAAATTGGTGTCGCTTTACTTTATAAAAATATTATTTTAAACAAGTATCCTTTTTTTAAGCAGATTGATATTTATGAACAAGATGTCTTTTCAATTGATTACCAGGTGTTGAATCAATATGACTTGATACTAACAGATCTCTCCCTGAATTTTGAACGAATCAATGCGGATATTTTAAAAATTTCAAAAGTGCCAACGCCAATTTTTTGGTCGAATTTTGAGGCGTGTTTATATTCTTCCTAAGGACAACTTTTACGAGTGCCATCTTTTTTTATTTTTTGGAAAAAATAGGATAGAGCTAGCAAGAAAGTCAGGTATGATTAAAATAAACAAAAAAATAAAAAAATTTAAAGGAGGAAAAAGTGATGGATTCTGAAGATCGTAGTATGTTGTTTCTTTTATGTTGTCTATTTGGGGGCTTGGGATTTTTGACTGTGAAATTATTAAAATGGACTTGGGAAATCTCAAAGGTTATTTGGGAAGTAGCGAAGTGGACTGGAGCTAAGCTTTGGAACGGAGCAAAATGGACTGGGGTTAAACTTCGAGAAGGATATAAAGTTCTTAAGAACAAATGGGATGAACGGCAAGCAAGAAAGGCATTGGCCAAAGAAAAACAAGACCTAAGCCAAGAAACAGATAAGGTCCCATTACTTAAAGATGAACAAGTTCCAGAATTACAACCAATTGATAAACAAGTTCCAAAATTACAACCAATTTGGGTAGTAGCGCAACAACAAAATCCTGAGAGAGTACCAGTACCAATTAAACAAGTAGATGACAAAAAGAGTATGAAAGATGTCACTACGGGAGCAGTAAGAACCAGTATAAATACTAAAAATAGTCTAACAAGTGGTTTCCAAATAAACAACGGTCATAGTGCAATTGCACATCAGCTTTAATCAAATTGCGCTATTACGCAATTAGTATAGATCTAGTAGAATGATCCAAGAAGGATGAAGGAGGAATGAACTACTTGGTAAGAAAGAATATATTGGAGAATGAAACCGGTGAATGGCAAAATAAATCTAATTTAAAGTCCGAGTTTATCAAAGAAGCATCGTCGTTTTCTGTCAAAAAAGAAAATGTCTTTACTCTTTGTGAAAAGTCAATCCAAGAGAATCATGGAGAAAAGACTGCACTTTTAAAAGTGCAAGATATGTTAGATGACTTTAAATTTGAAGTACTTCGACGGATGGCTGGGGATCGTAAAGTGTTTGAATTACAAAGTGAAAAAACTGAGTATGAAGCAAGAATCGAACACGCCGAGGGAAAAATCAGCGGGGAGCAACTTCAACAAAAAATTAATGTATTAGAAAAGGAACAAGAAACGAAGATCGTAAAGCATGAAAGGGATAAGGCCACAATAGAAGAATTAGAAACAAAGGACGTTTTTTTATCTAATAATAGTCATGAAAGTAATGATTATCTTGGAGCCATCGCAAAAGATGAAAAAACGAAGTACTTTGAGAATAAAGATCTGGCCGAAATATTAGCTAGTGAGATCAGTCAATCGAAACAAAAACTTACTGGGCTTAAGCAGCACAAACGAAACGAAGTAGCAGATTGTAACAAAAAATTAAATGAATTAAATAATGTTAGTCAGAAAAATAAAAAAATGATGCAAGAGATGTCAAATACGTCAAATACGCTAGATCCGCCAAATGCGTCAGATAAGGTAAGAGACCAAACAATAACAGATCAAACAATAACAGACGCTAAGATTGTTGATAAAATTAAGAAGCTTGTTAAAGAATTCATGAGAACTGAGAATTTTGAAATAATAAAAACGGATACTTTGGAAGAGAGGTATGCAAAAGCTACTGCAGTTGATATTACGAGGGAGGAAGTAGAGAACAGAAAAGACAAGGCGAAAAAAGTTCTCGTAGAGACAGCCACTATAAGGAGGAAAAAAAGACAGGATAGGGGGAGTGTATTAGAACAAAATCAAGACCAAATGAATGTATCAGAAAGGGTTGCAGCGTTTGAAAAGAATGGAGAGTCAAAACCCGACCAAACAGTATCAGTAAAAACACCTAATAAAAATGGAAGTAATCTATCAAAAGGAAACAAGCAGCAAACGAATAATTCTTTCAATCGATCAGAAGACGATTTGCGAGATCAAGTAAAACCTGAACCTGAACCTAAATCTATCAATCGCCTAAGTAATAGTAATCTATCAAAAGAGAACGAGCAGCAAACGAATCATTCTCTCGATGAATCAGAAGTCGTTTTGCGAAAACAAGCTAAGCCTGAAATTCAAGCTACTAATAGTCTCCCAAATGGTGCATCAGAAAAGGATTCGGCAAATGCTAGACCTTACAGTGGCGATGTGCGAGGGCTAATCGATAAATTTAATAGCGAAAAAAAAGACTCTCACGAGCTTCAGAAAGGTCCTAGAATAAAATTCAATCAAGGACATAGCCAACAAGACCAACAAGAAGTGTCTAACCCAAACGGAAATAAGCAGCAAACGAATCATTCTCTCGATGAATCAGAAGTTGGTTTGCGAAAGCAAGCTAAGCCTGAAATTCAAGCTACTAATAGTCTCCCAAATGGTGTATCAGAAAAGGATTCGGCAAATGCTAGACCTTACAGTGGCGATGTGCGAGGGCTAATCGATAAATTTAATAGCGAAAAAAAAGACTCTCACGAGCTTCAGAAAGGTCCTAGAATAAAATTCAATCAAGGACTTAGCCAACAAGACCAACAAGAAGTGTCTAACCCAAACGGAAATAAGCAGCAAACGAATCATTCTTTCAATCGATCAGAAGACGATTTGCGAGATCAAGTAAAACCTGAACCTATCAATCGCCTAAGTAATAGTAATCTATCAAAAGAGAACGAGCAACAAACGAATCATTCTCTCGATGAATCAGAAGTCGTTTTGCGAGATCAAGCAAAACCTGAAACTAAATCTATCAATCGCCTAAGTAATGTATCAGAAATAGTTTCGACGTTTGAAAAGAATGGAGAGTCAAAACCCGACCAAACAGTATCAGTAAAAACACCTAATAAAAATGGAAGTAATCTACCACAAGGAAACAAGCAGCAAACGAATAATTCTTTCAATCGATCAGAAGACGATTTGCGAAAGCAAGCTAAGCCTGAAATTCAAGCTACTAATAGTCTCGCAAATAGTGTATCAGAAAAGGATTCGGCAAATGATAGACCTGTCCCTGTCCCTGTCCCTGTCCCTGGCCATGTGAAAAATCTAATCCATAAATTTAATAATATAGAAGAAAAAGACTCCCTCGTGCTCCGGAAAGGTCCTAAAGCAAATTTTATTCATGGACTTAGCCAACAAGAGGAGCGTAGACCAAATAGAATAGCAAGATCTAGATCAGTTAGTCACACATTACATGAAGTACATAGAGAACAAACAGATAAAGGTCGCCGAAACAGTGCACCAGAACTCACTATGCCATCTGAATCTCCATTACGTTCAGAAGATCGAGAAACATCTTCACCCATGTATGATGACAGTCTTCATGAACGGCATTTAAAATTATCAGATTTTGAGTTAGATCCAGAGAAAAAACCATTTGATGATACACAATTTGACAAATTTCAAAGGTTTGAAAATGATATTCCATTGCGTTACATTGGAAAGTTACGGAATTTAACCAATTCAGAACGTGTACTATCATCATTATCTACAACTCAAGATTTAAAGAATCATGACAAGTTAGTTCATAGAAATTCGGCTCCCGGAGTAATGACGGAACAGTCTATACCAAGTCACAGTTTTGACCAATTTGACCGAATTCTTATACCAAGAGTTAAATTGCGTTATGTTAATGGTAAAGTTAGTTTATCAAAGGAAATTACAAATCAAACTGCTGAACTCAATAAATTTCCAGAATTAAGCAGTTTTACAAACCAAGTTTTAACACCAGGAGATTCCTTAGACCAACCGTCTACACCCAATAGCGATTCAGAAATAAATAATTTTACAAATCAAGTTCCACTACCAAAGGATTCTTCAGATTTACGTTCAGTATCAGAAGGTGACATGAACCAAACTTCTATGCCGGAAAACGTCAACAGTACATTAGATGAAACAGATAGTGTGAAAAAATCAGTTTCGGTTGAGGATCTAAAGTTAGCATACGTAGAAAGATTACGATCTCAGGTCGCGTTTGTCGAACAAAAGATAAAGCACGATGAAGAATTAAAAAAATATGGACCGTACAATAATTTTTTCCTTGATCAATCGAAGAAGTCTAAAGCAGCAAGATCTAAGATAGAAATCGATCTTACTAAAAATAAAACACTATGTGAAGGTTTAAAGACAATTCTTGGCGATGAAAAAAAATTAGCTGAATTTTTAGAAGAGATACAGCCAAAGGATCCTCAGGTGCTAGCTAAGGAACTTGAAAATGTTAAGCAAGATACGGCAGAATTGATAGGAAAAGCCGAAGAGTTAAAAGAAATTACTTATAAAGATCTTAAAAAGAAATGGTATCAGGTGCTGACCCGCCCTTCATTTTATTTGTTTTTAGCAAGACAAGTACTGTGGGTTGCACCGATGGCGTTTTTTAGTGCGATGGCTGGCGCTCTTCCGCTAATGCCTACTGGCACACAAATATTACACGGATCCGCTGTAGTCAACTGGTTAAGAGGCGTGATTATTGGTAGTTATGTCGGTCAACGTTTAGTAAATGCCGTACCTAAAATCATTCCACGTACTTCCAAGAGAGTCCAGCGATTTGCTAAGGAAAGATTTCCTAAGACAGTGGCAGCGCTAGAAAAAGGTTCAAAAACAATTGCTAGACCATTTAAATCCATCGGAAAATCTGTGCGCTCGACAGCTAGAACAATTGGTCGACCTTTAAAACCAGTCGGTAAAGTAGTGGCTAGACCATATAAATTTGGTAAGGAAAAATTAAGTAACCTTAACGCTAAAACCTTTGTTCCAATCGGAAAGAAAATAAAAGAAACATTCGATATTGCCCATTCTGAAAAACGTTCATCAGAAGAAAACCAAAATCTGAAAAAAGGGTTGGATGCTAACGGACAGCGGTTGCCGTTTGCTACTCGAGTAAAAAATGCGGCGTTGATGACGACAACCAATTTCGCCAAACGTTTATGGAGAAATAAAGTGAAAACGTTAATTGGAGTCGCCCTATTTGTTGGGTTAGCTACTTTCGGCTTACCTTTACTGTTAACCGCAGTACTTCCTGCGATTTCTGGTACACTTATTGCTTCAGTAGCAGCTATAGCAGTTCCTGCCCTTTTTACGTTGCTAGGTGTGTGGGTTGCTGATAAATACTTATTGAAACCTCTGCAAAATCGATTAGCTAATCGAGAAAATGCGAAGCGTGAACAGTTATTTACCGAACGCTCAGCTAAAGTGCAAGAACTAGGACAGCACCACTCTCTTACCCCTGATTTTAATACGCGAGTAGCACGAGTGGCTCAGATAGACAATGAAAAGCAAACAGCTGAAAAACAGAAAACGCAGACGAGCCAAAAAACGCAAGAACAAGAATCAGCTCGGACGAGTATATCTTCCATTTCTACTTTGAATAAACAGACAGAAACTGACAAAGTAAGATTAAGGGATTCTGTTAGTAGAGTGCTGAATAATCCAACTAATGAAAAACAATCTAGTGGACGAGCATCAGTGAGCAGTAAAAATGATCACCAGCGATCGGAGGGCTACGGACGTTAGGGATAATATTATATAAACGCTACAAATTAAGTAACGAAAGGGATGAACAACCACTTGAAAAAGTCTCAATATGTTTTATGGGTAGTCCACGTAGTTGTGGTGAGTACATTAATGTATATAGGGAATCGTACATTTTTTTTATTTACGATTGATCAAAATACAACCGTAACATTTGTGGAAAAAATAGCTAGATCTTTTCTTCACGCAGTTGATGAAATAGCTAGTTTTTCCTTCCAATTCTCATTTAACGTAAAGTCATTACTGGGAGGGCTCGCTTTTGTTCTTTCTTATGGATTACTAGTATTATACAAAACGTTTGATGAAAAAAAAGTACGCCCAAATGAAGAATATGGAAGTGCAAAATGGGGGAAATTTCGAGATATCAAACCATTTTTGGCGAAGAAAAAGAGTTTTAATATCATATTGACTAAAACAGAGAGTTTATCCCTGTCAGGACGAATGAAAATTACTGGTAAAGATAATTTTAACCGTAACAAAAATGTCGTTGTGGTTGGAGGAGCCGGTAGTGGTAAGACGCGATTTTATGTAAAACCAAATCTGATGCAAATGCATTCTTCCTATGTCGTCAGTGATTCCAAAGGATTGTTATTGATGGAAACAGGAAAAATGTTTGAGGAAGCGGGTTACAATATCAAAGTCTTTGATTTGATCAATCGGCGTGACACCCATCACTACAATCCATTTAAATACATAAGAACGGAAGACGATATTCTAAAAATCGTAAATAATTTGATTAAAAACACTTCAAATCCTGATAAAAAAGGTGGCGATGATTTCTGGGAAAAGGCAGAGACTGCTTTATTAATGGCGATTTTTAGCTATTTGATCCAAGAAGTCGTTGAAGAAGATCGCACATTAGGAAATGTGATTGAATTGGTACGTCTAGCAGATATTGACGAAAATGTTCCTGGATTCGTCAGTCCTTTAGACGTGCTGTTCAATGAGTTAGAAGAGAAAGATCCAACAAACTTCGCGGTTGCGCAATATAAAATTTTCAAACTATCAGGGGATAAGACGACCAAGAGTATTTTAGTTAGTTTAGGGGTAAGGTTGTCTCCGTTTGATATTCCTAGTATCAAAGACTTGGTCTCTAAAGATACATTAGAATTGGACACCATTGGGGATCGGAAAACGATTTTGTACATCTTACTGCCAGATACAGATACCAGTTTTAACTTCTTAGCCAGTATGATGTACCAACAGCTCTTTGATATGCTGGTCTACAAAGCAGATAATATTTATAAAGGACGCTTACCATGTCATGTTCGCTGTATTCTAGATGAATTTGCCAATATTGGTCAAATTCCGGATTTTGAGAAAGTTATTTCGGTTATTCGAAGTCGAGAAATCTCAACAAATGTGATCTTACAAAATATTAGTCAGTTAAAAACGTTGTATAAAGATACTTGGGAAACCATTATTGGTACGAGTGACGTCTTTTTATATTTAGGTGGGATGGAACAAAGTACGCATGAATATATTTCTAAACTTTTAGGTAAAGAAACGATCGAACAAAGAAATATCAGTGTCACTAAAGGCTCAAATGGATCATTCAATGAAAGTTTCCAAAAGTTGGGGCGTAATTTGATGGACCCCGATGAAGTAGCCAGTTTGAAAGGGCAACAATGTATTTTAAAAATACGTGGAGCAAATCCTTTCCTGTCTGAAAAATATGACATTGTCAAACATAAAAACTATAAAAAATTAGGGGATGTGACAGACTCATATATGTATGAACGTAATCTCTCTACACCGTCCACTACGTAACATACATATGTAATTATTAGGAATTTAATCCTTGTCAATGATGCTGAGTGAAACTAGTAGAAGATGATATAAGGACTGTCTGGCACTCGGAAATCATGGTGAATCCAAAAGTGGCTTCTTTTTATTTTGAGCATTTTTGATTTTTTGACTTATTTTCAGGAATCAATTCTTAAGCGCTGTGCATTTGTTTGAAAAAAATGGATAGATGTTCCAAGTTTTATAGATGAATCAATTTATTGTGTCCAAAATAACGAATTTTAAAATTTTTTAGAGTAACTATTCTTCTCAGCTAGTCTGCTTTTTGATAAAGACCTCTTACATATATTGACTAAATTAGTCAATTATAAAATTTGAGAGAGGGAGTTTCTAAAATTTCTCAACTTAGAAATAACTGGCAAACATCGGTTGAAAAATTACCATATACTAAAAGTAGTAACAAATAATAAATAACTCAAAAAAGGGGAAATGTTTAAATGAAAGATGCAGCTTTATTAGAAAAAGTTTTTAGTTTAGTATCAAACTTCACTTTAGTAGGTGGAGGTCTTTGGCTAATTTGGGGAACGGTCATTTTAGCTGGTGCATTAAAAGATAAAAATGGTCCGCAATTACAGCAAGGAATTTGGCAAATTGTCGGTGGTGGATTGATTTTAGTTGCTGCAGGCTGGTTCGCAACTCAATTTGATTTCTCTTCACTTTTACAATAATACACTGAAAGCAGGATTTAATTTATGACATCAGCGATAATGTGGCTCTTTAATCAAATCATGTTTTATTTGAATGGAGATGATTTAAAATACACTCTGAGTAAGAATCTATCAGGATACATGTATGATGCATATAAATTAGTAGTAGATTTACAGGAACTAGTTGTTATTCCGCTTTCATTGTCTATTTTAGCCATCTTTATTCTTTTGGAATTTCAAAAAATTTCACTTAAGGTTGAGGGAGCTGGAGGAGCACCAATGCTTGGGTTTGAAATGATCATCAAATCATTTATTAAATTTGCGATTTGTTATGTGGTTATTTTAAAAATCCAAGTTTTGTTAGACGGAATCATAGTGATTACTTCTAATTTAACGTATAAAATTTTACAAGTAGGTGACGAAAAAACTGTAGCGAATGTAGCAGCAAGAGTAGAACAGGCGGTAAATGATCTAGATTTCTGGTCACAAATCGCTGTGCTATTAATTATGTTCATTCTATTTTTAGTGTCACTTGTTGTACGGACGTTGATTCAGGTAACGATTTATTTACGATTTATGGAGCTTTATATTTTTAGCGCGATGGCACCAATTCCGATGGGGGCTCTGCCAAGCCAAGAATTTTCTGCTATGACCAAAGGCTTCTTTAAAAATTTTGCCGCCACGGGGTTGCAGTCAACCTTTATCGCCCTGGTTTTAGTTACATATCCAATGCTATTCATGAGAATAATGGAAGACGTTGGCACCCATATGTTTGGGATTATTTTAGGATTAACGATCTATATGATTGGAATCTTACTAGCTATCAATAAAACTAAAGGATGGGCCAAAACACTAATATCTGCATCATAAGGAGGGGAGATATGGCAATAGAAGTAAAAGTTCCAAAAGATATCAAAGAATACAAAGAAAAAGTAATAGCAGGAATGAATCTAAAACAATTATTGTGTCTTTGTATTGCTGGCGGGGTAAATGTCGCGATCGCACTGATATTCATTGCATGGTTAAAAATGCCAATCGAAATCATCAGTTGGTTGATGATCATTGCCTCTATTCCAATCGTGTCTTTTGGATGGTTCAAACGAAATGGCTTATCATTTGAAGTTTATGTTAAGCAATTTTTTAAATACCATATTTCGACAGGAACTAGAAAAAAGAAACGAAAAAAGAATGATGGTCAGCAAGACATGTCAGAAAGTAAAGAATTAGGCGGACAAGAACGATGATGAAATTAAAGTCAAAAATAAAGAATAATCATAAAAATTTAAAGAAGACTTCTAAAAATATAAAGAAACAACAGAAAAAAAATCCACAAGATGTGGATTTTTTGCGCGATACTTTTTACTTTAAATCAATTTTTCCCAGCGGTGTTTGTCAACTGGATGATAATACGTACTCCATCACAGTCGAATTAGAAGATATCAACTATCAGCTTTCATCAGAAGAGAATCAGATTGAGATTTTCTCGCAATATTGTGATTTCCTTAATTCTTTAAGTAGTAAAACCCAGCTACAGTTAACTGTCTACAAAAAGAAACGACCGTTGAGTGAATTGCAATCAATTCTCTACTACCAAGAAAAGAATGATTTTTTAGATCCTTATCGCGTAGAAATGAATGATGTTATTTCCAGAAAACTGGATGAAGAAAAAAATGGCTATAAGAAACGGATTTTGTTTACCTTCATCCAGCAACATCAAACAGAAAAACTTGCTCATAAAGAGCTGGAAATGGTTGTAGATCGCTTTGCAATGTTTGCGAGTCGATTAGGTAGTGGGATCAACCGTCTTGAGAAAAAACAGATGTTGACAATTTTGTCTGATATTTTATTAACAAAAAGCGATAAGGAAGAACCCGAGATTGAGGATATCCTACCAGAAGTGATTGAACTGAAACAAAACAAAAACTACTTGAAAATGGATGATCATTATGCCAAAACCGTTTATTTGCAAGAATATCCATCGGAACTAGCAGATACCTTTATTTTTGAACTGTTAGAAATCCCTCAAGAGTTGGTGATTACATTACATATTAAGCCACTTGAACAAGATGAAGCATTTGACTTAGTGAAGACCAAATTAGCTTTTATGGAACAACAAAAAGTGGATGAACAGAAAAAAGCCCTACAAAATGGCTACGATTTTGAAATGCTTTCCTATGATTTGACTTATTCGTTAACAGAAGCGAAAAATTTAGTTGATGATTTACAGAACAAGGGTCAAAAGCTTTATTCGATGACTGGAAGTATCCATTTCCATGCCCCAACAGTTGAAAAATTAACAGAAGTACATGACGAGGTATCTTCTATTGGTCGACAATTTGGATTTAAGATCATCGAGTTAGAATTTATGCAAGAGGCTGGGCTGAACGCAACCTTACCTTTAGGAAATAATATATTGCCATTGGATCGAACACTAACGACTGCCAGCACTGCGATATTTGTGCCGTTTACTATTTCAGATCTAATTCAAGAAAATGGGAAATATTATGGCGTAAATGCTATTTCAAAGAATATTTTATCTCTTGACCGGAAATTATTAAAAGCACCCAATGGATTTGTTCTAGGAACTCCTGGTTCTGGTAAAAGTTTCTCGGTGAAGCGTGAGATCGTAAATGTACTATTGCGTGATGCCGAAGATGAAGTCATCATCATTGATCCTGAACGTGAGTATTCCGTTATCGGTAAAAATTTCAATGGTGAGATTATCAAGATCGCTAGTGATTCCGCTACCACGATCAATCCAATGGATATCAACGAAAACTATGGAGATGACAGTGACCCGGTTGTTTTAAAGTCGGAGTTTTTGATTTCATTGTTCGACTTGATTATTGGCGGTGCATTGGGGCTAACCTCTACCCAGAAAACGTTGATCGACCGTGTATGTCGTCGAACGTATGAAACAGTTAGCGATCGGATGCCAACTTTTGTAGATTTCTACCACATCTTACAAGAGCAAGAGGAAGAAGAAGCGCACCAATTGAGGACGGACTTGGAAATTTATATCGAAGGAAGTTTGTCAGTATTCTCCTCTGAAACAAATGTCGATATTACCAAACGGCTCGTTGTCTATGATATCAAAGATTTAGGGAAACAGCTTAAAACAATGGGGATGTTGATCGTGTTGGACCAAGTCTGGAATCGGATCACCACCAACCGGGAAAGAGGCGTTCGGACCTGGTTGTATATCGACGAAATGCAATTACTGTTTACAAATGAGTATTCTGAAAATTATTTCTTTGAATTATGGAGTCGTGCCAGAAAGTGGGGGGCAATTCCAACTGGGATTACACAGAATGTGGAGACACTTTTACTTTCGGACCTTGCACGGCGGATGCTTTCAAATAGTGATTTCGTCATGATGCTCAATCAAGCAAAATCTGACCGTTCACAATTAGTCCGGTTATTTGATATCTCAGAAGAACAAGAAAAATTTGTTGTGAATTCACCAGAAGGTTATGGACTGATGGTATTTGGCGATACAACTTTACCTTTTTATGATCATTTTCCGAAAGATACGCAGTTGTATAAGATGATGTCAACCAAACCTGGTGAAGACTAAAACGAAAATGGAATCAGAAAGGATACGTCACAGTGCCCGATTTGAATGAACCCAATAACGAACAGCAGGAATCACAAAATAGTATTATCAGCACAGGATTAGAAAAAACCAAAGGTCTCATTAAAGACCAAAAAAAAAGTTCAGAACTAACAAAAGCGATCCTTAAAAACAATCAGACAATTAAAGTAACGATAATTGTCCATAGAAATGATAAATTACCAATCATTAAAAAAAAATCTCGTTTAAAAAGAGTCATTAAACAAGGGAAACAAAAGATTAAACTGACTAAGAAACAAATTTCAAAAATAAAACGAGACGTTGAAGAATTTGGTAATAAAACCGTCGTATTAGCTAAAAATAGGTTCCGTAAAGTTTTAGGCCTAAAACGCAAAAATGATCAAAAAAAAGTGCGACAGGAATTACGATCTGATTCAAAAAGTCAGAATAACATCCAGGGAACAAAACAGTCGACAGATCAACCAAAAGTGAATGTGCAAAAGAAACGGCTAAAAAAAGAACAGTTAAAAAAAGTAGCAGAAGAAACAAAAAAAGGCAATTTGGTTGCTCGTTCTTCTAAGTATAGTACCCCTTACAGCTACACTGCTTACAAAGATCAAAAAGGATTTGCACCTCAAGATTCAGTGAAATCCACCAAAAAAAAATGGTACAATATTTTTGGTAAGGGTAAAAAGACGAAAGTTGTCTATGTAAATCCTACAAAAGGCGTCGGCAAAAAGGGTGGGTTCTTCAAGAAATTTCTAGGTAAAAAAAAATCAGCGTCAAAATTTTTAGATATGGCTCAAAAGCTGTCACCAAAAGGGCAAGCAAAAGAAGCGGCTATGAAAATGCTTGGTGGGCGAGATGAAAAGGGAGATTTAACGATTATCGGGATCCTCATTACGCTGATTTTTTTAGTGATTACAATCAAGGCGCTATTGATCATCGCGATAGTTATCGTTATACTGGCGATCATTCTCGTGGTAATCTCGGTCGTTTTAGCGATTTGGACTTTTATTGTCGCCTTGTTCACATTGAAAACAGAAGATATGGCGATCGCTGAAGCATTTGAGTATATTTCCTATTTGGATGCCTCTAAAAATAGAGATGTTTATAATCGTTACAATCAATTAGTTGAAGAACATGATGAAGTTTATTTTGAAGTGAATGGAATGGTTGCCGATCCGGAACAATTTTCGTTTGCTTCAAATGGGGATAACTATATCTATTACTTAAATGCCAAATATGAAAATTATAATATTAAAAATAGTGCGCTTCCTAATTATCTGAAACGACTAAAAGACCAAACATCCATGAGTCCTCCATTATATATGTCTTTTTATGCCCAGTTTAAAGATAAGTATTCACCAATGGAGGAAGAGCCAGTTAAGATTGCAAAAGTAGAAGATGAACTTCGCGCAATCCATGATGGCACTTTTACATACAAAGTCGAATTTGAAGAAGATAAAGATACAGAAGAAAAAGTTAAAGACAAAGACAAAGAAGAAGAAGACAAAGAAGAAAAAGACAAAGACAGCGTCACGCTGAATGTCAAAGTACAAACGATTGCTGAATTTCTTGATTTAGATCCTCAAATCGAACTCTATTCAAACAATAAAGTGATAGGAACGATCTCAGCATTCTCACAAGATGAAATCGATAAATATTATCCTGTGTTAGAAATCGATCGTTTTCAGGATAAGATTTTTATGGATAATCCTTTAGGGAAAGTTTCGTATGCTTCTGTTATCGGTAATTATGGTTATCGCGGTCGGGACGATGCCAATATGAATGATGAAATAATCATTGATGCGAAACCACAAACACCTGTCTATGCTACAACAAACGAGAAGGTAACAGAGATCAGTACACGTACGGCTCGAGATCTCAATGGGAAAAAGCAAACGACAACAAGTATCAAAACGGAAACAGGAAAATACCAAGCTTATTATATTAATGTGACGCCGATCATACGTGAAGGAGCTTCTTTAGAAAGCGGAGATTTGATTGGTTACACAAGTGACAAATTTGACGGTAATTTATTGATGATCATGAAAGAAAAACGAATTTTCCTCTACCGCAATCCAGAAATCAATCCGACAATTTTTATTGAAAATTTGGTTTATGGAAATCGTACGAAATTAAGTCAGTATGATCGAGAACAATCGCAAGGTGAGCTTATTTATCCACCTGAAAAAGTGGTTCAATGGCGAGAAAAAGTAGTAACAGAAGCAAAAAAACAGAACATTGAATCATTTACCAATGTCATACTATCCATAATCTGGGTAGAAAGTGGTGGGGATGGTGAAACCGTTCCGGATATTATGGGAATTGCTAAAGCACAAAATTTGAATCAAACGATCAACCCAGAAAAGTCAATTGAATTAGGTGTAGCTTATTTTGCAAATTTAATAAGAAAAGCACAAATGTATCAATTAGGTAACTTAGCAGCGATCCAAGCTTACAATTATGGGGAAGACTATTTGGACGAGTTGATCCGTACAGATAGTAAATATACATTTGAGCATAGCAAAGCTTATGCGCAAGAAAGAAGTAATGGGGAAGTTGTTTCTTATAATAAGGGCGTGGCTTTAGATCTTGGCTATAACTGGCGTTACGCATTTGGTGATATGTTCTATGCACGCTTAATTTCTTACAACCTCTCAAACTCTACTGGCAAGTTGGTAGAGGTGGCAACTAAAGAAATCGGTACGTTAAATGGCAATAAATATTGGGAGTGGGCTGGCTATGAGAGCCGAATGGAATGGTCTGCGATCTTTGTTACTTGGGTAGCAGAACAAGCAGGATATCTCAGTCAAGGTCGTGTACCGAATACTGTAAGACCGTTAGATATGTTCAATTGGTACAAAAAGAATAATAAATTCAAAGCCACTGATATAGGCTATATCCCGCAACCAGGGGATTTGATTTTCTTTGATTGGAAAGGTAATAAAACGGGGAAAGACCAAGTGGGGATCGTCGAATTTACAGGTGGAAATACGATTCAAGTAATTGAAGGTAATTCAGAAAATATGGTTCGAAGAAGAACCTATACACTCGATCATTCAGCAATCTCTGGATATGGGGTGCCTTAATCTTTCGACTAGCTAGTTAATGATTCATCAGTCAATTCGTGAAAAGTAAAGGTGGTGAGTAATTCCTAAAAATAACGAAAATCTTTATTTTTAGGAAAAAATATGATCAAAAATTTTTTAGAAACCAAAACAGGCAGAAATTTTTTAATAGGGGTAACAGTTTTTTTCGTTGTGGTCTTGGGTTTGACAAGCTATTCATTGTTCTCAAACACAGCCAATCAGGAAGAGACGAACAAAAAAGGTCAGACAGAAGAAACAGCGGAAAGTAAGGAACGACTAGGAGAATACAGTGCCACTACTTATAGTGGTAAATGGTACTCCAATCGAAGTGACGAAATGGTACTAGAATTAAAAACCGACGGGACCTATCGTGCTTCTTCTTGGCTAGCAGCTGGTAAATATTACTTAGTCGATAACGGGTATTTAGTGCTAGAAGACAAAGAAGGAACCATGAAAAAACTCAAATTACAATCACGTATGGGAAGTACAATCTTTTATTTAAAAGAAGATAAAGAAGAAATCTACTTCTATCCAAATGAAGAAGTTAAAGTCAAAATGGAAGAAGAAATCACCGAACAAGCAGAAGCAGCACAACAAGTGATTTCACAAGCTTGGTTAGACGTCTTACAACAAGGCGCATGGGAAAATACGAATACCGATCGAACATTTACATTAGAATTTAAAGACGGTAAGTTAATCCAGAAAAAAATCGAAGAAGACAAAACGGTCAATGAGCTCACTTATGATTATCGTGTGGTCACCGTCAACCCAGATCAAGACGGCGCAGTATTTGTCATCACGAAAATCGACGATAACGGTAGAAAAGAAGAAGTTTCTTTCTCTATTGGAGAAAAAGGCTCAAAATATGCCCTAAGAGGTGACCCTGGTTCATTTAATTGGATTACGATATACGAGAAAGAATACGAAGCGGTATCTCCCACTCAAGATGGGACCACACGTGAAGAAGCAACGAAAAAGAATGTCTGATTCAGATGAAAAATAAGAAGGAGGTGAGAAAATATGATGGAACCGGGAACGGAAAGAGAGTTAGATTATACCGAAAGACTCTTTAAAAAGATGCCAGGATGGGCTGTTACTGCGACACTTTTTATTGGAAGAACGCTAATACGCGTAGGTCGAGCTGGGAAAAAATTATGGAATAAACGGAAAGAGAATCAACAACGAGCTTTTCTTACTCAACTATGTGAAGGAAAAAACGGTAGTGAAATAGAAAAAATAATAAAAGCAGATCCTAAACTAGCTAAATTAATCGAACCGAAAAAGAGAGGGTTGATTGGGCGAATAATTGATAAAGTGAGAGGTATTACGCCAGAAGCTAGGCAAAATAAATGGAAAGATAAACTACTTCAACAACCACTTCATAAATTTGATAAAAAAATATTAAATCAACTCATGGAAAATAAGGTCATTTACGATAAAGTCCTAAGTGAGAACAAATTCTTGGGTTCGATTGATCCAACTGCAAGAAAAATTTATAAAGCTACTATAAAAGATACGCCCGATCAGAGAGCTTTCGTTACGCAACTATGTGAAGGGAATCCAGAGGTAGTAAAGGCACTAGAAAAACAAAACTCTCCATTACTTAAATTAAACGGTCCGAAAAAAAGAGGCTGGCTTGGGCGAATGATTGATAAAGTGAGAGGTATTACGCCAGAAGCTAGGCAAAGAGAATTGCTCCAACGACCACTAAAAACATTTAATAAGTTAGCATTAGAAGACCTCATAACTAGAGATACTACTAAGGTAATTGAAGATCGAGTCAATAGTCATATCAAATTCAAGAGTTCGATTGATCCAGTTTCAAGAGTAGAGTATAAAACTAATTTAATAGATGCAAAGATACAGGCTCAAAATGCTAAAAAGAGAGTGAACGCACTTGACGTCGGTAATACCATGTCTCGTAAAGGAGAACTAAGTAAGCTTACTGATCTTACGAAACATGCAATACCAAAGGCTGCAAGACTAACTGCAGAAAACCAACGAACAATCGGCGGCAATACACTAACGAAAGGTTTACAGGGACAGCTTTTGCAAGCGCCTGTAAGGTAAAAGATTAGCATTCTAAGATAACTTAAAATTAACCCATGAAGTCACAGCTTTTCATTGACTTCATGGGTCTTATTTTTATTTGAAAAATCAATGGATCTCTAAACATAAGACAACAGAATACTGCAAAGTAAGCCCAATGCATAACTACTGTTGAACAAGATCATATTTTTGATGGCATAGCTAAAACTGATGGGGTGAGGCAAGGATTGTTTGAATTGTTGCAAGTTACGATAGATCGTTGGTAATGTGAGAAAAGTCAACAAGATTGGCCACTGGTAGACATGGCTCAATAGTCCAATCAAGACAACTAGATAACAAGCATACATCAATAACTGGAACAACAATTGTCCAATGGGACGCCCAATATAAAATACTAAAGTATAGCGATGATTTTCGATATCTCTTTCTAAGTCCCGTAGGTTATTAGCTAACATGATATTGGCAATCGTAAAAACCAAGGGGAGTGAAGCTAGGATGATCGTCAGGATACTCCAAATGTTTCCTTCTAAACGGAAGGTTCCTGTCTGAAAAGAAAGAATCAGATCAAATACTTTCGTACTGTA
This sequence comes from Enterococcus sp. C65, assembly GCF_040887165.1. Classification (NCBI taxonomy): domain Bacteria; kingdom Bacillati; phylum Bacillota; class Bacilli; order Lactobacillales; family Enterococcaceae; genus Enterococcus; species Enterococcus sp. C65. Next base: position 27,746 of record NZ_JBFOFG010000008.1, read on the forward strand.
AGTATTGATGTAAATGACCATGGCAAAAATTCCCAACCCCATTGTTACACCGCTGAAAATTTCCCCTAAAGGCATTCGTGATAAGGGAATGGGCCCAAAGGTATAAAAAATGCCAATGAAGCAACAAGTAGCGCCCATCAATAATAATAAAATCCCAGTTCTGGCGGTTAGGATTACACCAATCAGTAAGACAAAGAAAATCATTCCTAGGATCATTTTTTGGATCAGTTTTGGTGAGATGCCAGTTCGTCCAATCACATTTTCCTGGTATTTATAAGTTTTCGAATGGGCTTTTTGGTAGTCCATATAGTTGTTGATTGCTGTAGTTGCTAAATCAAAAACCAACATACCAATAAAAAACAACCCTGTATTAAGCCAATGTATTTCATGAAAAAAAGCGATAGAGAATAAAACCCCTATCGCAAAAGGAAATACACTAGCCACCTTTGTTCGTAGTTCTACTACTTCTAAAAAGATCTTTAGTGTCATAGTTCATACTCCTTATTTCAATTCAGAACGATCGCCCATCGTATATTTAGAATCTTTGTCCAAAACGAAAGTATCTTTGATCGGATCGGTCACGTATACTTTGTTTTCTTTGGTAACAAAAATGGCTTCCGTTCCATCATTCAGTTCACTTTCGACGTATTCCAATCCTTTTTTCACACCCATTGAGAAGACAGCTGTCGACAAGCCATCACCATCAATTGATTTATCTGTGATGATTGTTACACTAGCAATATCATTGTCAAAAGGATAACCAGTATCTGGATCAAATAGATGATGATATTTTTTACCATCTACTTCTAAATAACGCTCATAGATGCCAGAAGTCACTAATGTTTTGTTCCGTTCTTTGATCGTCCCTAAAACAGAACCACGTGCTAGATTCGGATCTTGGATACCGACTGTCCAGTCTTGATCTTCACCACGTGGGCTATGACCTAAAACATAGACATTTCCACCTAAGTCAACGATAGCAGTCGTTACACCTTGCTGTTTTAACACTTTGACAACTTCATCTGTGATATAGCCTTTAGCAATGGCTCCAAGGTCGATGATCATGCCTTTTTCTTTCAGATAAACAGTTTTGTCTTTATCGTTCAGCTCAATTTTATGGTAATCAACCAGCTTTAATGCTTGATCGATTTCTTCTTGGGCCGGTTTTCTCGCATCGTCAAACCCAATACGCCATAATTGAGTAATAGCACCGATTGCCATGTCAAAACCACCTTGTGAATCTTGACTATATTCATAAGCACGTTTTAGTAACGTGTAGATATCATCAGAAACCTTTACTGGCTTGATACCCGCTTGTTGGTTCACTGCGTCGATTTCGGAACCCTCCTGATTGATCGTGATTTTATCACCTAGTTCTTTGACCCGAGCAAAGGCAGGTTTTAATGCTGCTTCTTTGCCTTCATCATAGATTCGAATCCGAACATAAGTCCCTAATAAGAACTGTTCATCAGAATAAGGTTCTTGTAAAATTTTGGTGGTCGTTTTGCTCTCAGAGGTCGTTTGTTTCGTCGCTGTGCTGCAAGCTGCTAACGTGAACAAACTTAAAAAGGCTACGAAAGAGAGTAATCGTTTCTTTAACATGTGTTTCCTCATTTCATTAGTGGAAGGGACGGTTGCTGAGAAATCAAAAAGTGTACTTTGAGAAATAAGCCGAAACATCACAAAAATTTTTCAAAGAAAAATTTTGGATATCTCGGCTTGGATCTCAAAGAAACAACTTGTGCAATCGTCTCTTCCACGGATAATTATAGAAAATTTATTTTGTTACGATATTGTCAACTTGAATTGTTTGAGTGTCGCCTTTTTCAGCAGCATTCACTAATTGTTGTGCATACATTACAAATGAATGTGAGCTGTGAGTCGCACCAGTGACAACTTCAACATCTGCAGGTGAACCATCTTCTTCGCCCATCGCTTTGACAAGTTCATCATTCAATTCAGGAATGTATGTCTCTGGAGAAGTACCACTTTTTGCTTTCATATTTTTGTTGTAGTCTGCATCGTCTTGTTTTGAGTTGCCGTCTTTGTCGACATAGTCAAATTTAGATTCAGATACTTTACCATCAGCGACTGTCATTTCAAATTGGACACGGTAACCATTAGAATAGTTTTTCTCTTCTAATTTGTATGTGCCATCTTGAAGATCTGCACCGTTATTGATTTCAATTGTATCAGTATTACCAGCTTGAGCAGCTTGGATCAATTGTTGTGCATAGTTTTGGAAGCTTTCTGAAGAATGAGTTGCACCAGTAACAACTTCAACTCCACTTGCGCTTTGTGCTTCGACTAATTGTTCATTCAATTGTGGAATGAATTTTTCTGGGCTAGTACCAGCTTTTGCTTCCATGTTTTTGTTGTATTCTGTATCTTTGGTTTTAGACTCGCCATTTTCGTTGATGTTGTCATATTTAGATTCAGTGATTTTGCCATCTTTGACAACCATTTCGAAGACTGCACGATAACCGTTAGAGTAATTTTTTTCTTCTAATTTATAAGTACCATCTTGTAACTCGCCGCCAGCAACGATTTGTGCTGAGCTTTCAGTTGTTTTTGTTTCTGATGTCTTAGCAGTTGAAGCTTCTGTTGAGCTGTTAGAGCTTCCGTTATCATCCGCACCACAAGCACCTAACATTAAAGCTGAAAAAGCTAATACAGCAAATCCAGTAATAAAACGTTTTTTCTTCATTTTACTCCCACCGTTTCCTTTTTTAGTACACAATATTCTTTGTGATTCATTATACATTCTAATGAAAATCAGCCATAAGTCAACCGTTTTCGTCAAATAACTAGTGTAATCTTTAAACCGTTTTCTTTCTGTAAATTTCGTGAAAAAGAGCTTAACCACAAATTTTTAAAAATAATGAAAATGAGTTAGACAAAAGGGAATAACATCTATATAATGTATAAAGATTGTGTAATAGGTAGCAAACTAATACAAATGTTAATCATTTCAAATAAAGGATTACCAATAAGGAGCGGATGAACAATGACAAAGCAAAATATTGTCGTTGTGGGTGCAGGTTATGCCGGGGTATCAGCAACAAAATACTTGGCAAAAAAACTTAAAAAAGAAGATGTGACAATCACTTTGATTGATCGTCATTCGTACCACACGATGATGACAGAATTACACGAAGTTGCAGGTGGACGGGTTGAACCAGAAGCAATCCAATATGATCTACAGCACTTGTTTGCTCGACAAAAAAATGTTCAATTAGTGACAGATACGGTCACTGGTATCGATAAAGAACAAAAAGTTGTGAAAACAAAATTAGGCACTTACCCATTCGATCAGTTGATCTTGGGAATGGGGGGAGAACCAAATGATTTTGGGACTCCTGGAGTAAAAGAAAACGGCTTTACCTTATGGTCATTTGAAGATTCAGTTAAAATACGTGAACACATTGAACGTACCGTGGCAAAAGCAGCTTTAGAACCTAACGATGCGTTACGTAAAGCAATGCTGACGTTTGTGGTGTGTGGTTCAGGATTCACCGGAATCGAAATGATTGGTGAATTGATTGATTGGAAAAACCGTTTGGCAAAAGACTACAAATTAGACCCAAGTGAAATTACACTGATGGTTGTAGAAGCAATGCCGACGATTTTAAATATGCTGGATCGTAATGATGCAGCCAAAGCAGAGCGCTATTTAAAGAAACATAAAGTAGAACTACTATTGAATGCACCAATCGTGGAAGTAGCGAAAGACCATATCAAGTTAAAAGATGGTCGTCAGATTCCTACCCACACATTGATCTGGACAGCTGGTGTCAAAGGAACTTCTGATGCTGCTGATTTCGGCTTAGAGTCCGCTCGTGGTCAACGTTTGGTAGCGAATGAATATATGCAGGCAAAAGGATATGAAGATAAAAACATCTATATTATCGGAGACTTGGTTTTCTATGAAGAATTTCCTGGAACACCAACGCCACAAATCGTTCAAGCGGCTGAACAAACAGGTCATACAGCAGCAGCCAATATCGTAGCTGCCATCAAAGGCGGCGAAAAGCATAAGTTTAAAGGAAACTATCAAGGTTTCATGGTATCGATCGGTGCCAAATGGGGCGTTGCCAATTTATTTGATAAGATCCATTTAAGTGGTTTCTTAGCAATTGTGATGAAACACATCGTCAATTTGAAATATTTCTTTGATATTCGTTCTGGCTATTATATGTTCCAATACATGATGCACGAATTCTTCCATATCAAAGACGATCGTAATGTGACACGTGGCCATTCTTCCCGTTATGGAAATGTCTTATGGAGTGTGCCTTTACGAGTGTTCTATGGTCTGGTTTGGTTTATCGAAGCCTTCAAAAAAATTGTTGGTGATGGGCAAGTGTTGAAACCAGGTACTTGGTTTGGTGAAGGTTCATGGTTTACAGGTAACAGCGTGTTCCCTTGGACTTGGGAATACAATGTGACCGATGTAGCAAGTGGGGCTTCCGCTGCTGGCGATGCAACAACAGCAGCTACTGGTGCAGCAACCAGTGGTGCAGGAGAAGCTGCGACACAAGCTACTCACTTTGGTCTAAGTTATGCTTATGGTGAACAGCCTATGGCCGTGATTGAAAAATCACCAGACTGGTTCACGAAAATGATGCAAGTGATCATGCCAAATAATGATGTAGCAATGTTTTTCCAAAAATTCATGGTATTCTTTGAAATTGCTTTAGCACTCGCTTTGATTGCTGGTTTATTTACCTGGTTATGTAGTGCAACGACCATTGTTTTAGTGATTACTTTCTGTCTATCTGGAATGTTCTACTGGGTAAACATCTGGTTTATCTTTGTTGCTTTTGCATTGATGAACGGTTCAGGTCGTGCAATTGGTCTTGATCGCTGGGTGATTCCATGGTTACAAAAAACACTAGGCAATTGGTGGTATGGGAGACCTAAATCCCGATATGGATCAAAATAAAAAATTAGCCTAGAGCTTAAACTGAACAATTTGAGAATAATGGCTGATTGAAGAAAGTTCTAGGGAAACCTAGGACTTTCTTTTGTTTCATGCTAAAATTGGAGAACAGTTCAGCAAGAGGAGGCGTGCGGAAAGATGAAAGAATTTATCAAGAAAAGTTTGCTTAAACCTTGGGATATTTTCATTATCGTTCTTTTGATTGCTCTTTCTTTTTTACCCATCATCGTATTTAGTTATCAACAAGACAATGTAGCTCCTGATAAAGAAGCTGTACTCCGCGTTGATGGTGATGAAATCAAAACCTTCCCATTAGTAGCTGGGAGTAAAAAATATACGTATACTTATGAAGATCCACATGGTGATTATAATTTAATCGAAGTTGATGGCGACAAGATACGCATAAAAGAAGCAGATTGTGGCGATCAGATTTGTGTGAGACGAGGGTGGGCTTCTAAGAATGGCGAAACGATTGTTTGCTTGCCTCATAAATTAGTGATCGAGGTTCGGTCAACAGATGGGAGTGACAAAGATGGTCTGATCTATTAGGCTATCCACACCATGACAAAATTACAAAAAATGATTTATATATCTTTACTAGTGGCGCAAGGAGTCATCATTGGATTAATTGAGAACATGATCCCATATCCTTTTTCATTTGCTCCTGGAGCAAAGTTAGGACTTGCTAATTTGATTACCATTGTAGCGATTTTTACGATGAAAAAACGGGATAGTTTTTTATTGTTATGGCTTCGCCTATTTTTAACAACTTTGTTAGGTGGGACGATCTCTACCTTTCTTTATAGTATGAGCGGCGCGTTACTCAGCTATGTAGGAATGCTGTTAGTGAAACAGTTAGGTCCTAAGCGAGTCAGTATTATTGGAATCAGTGCAACAGGTGGCTTTATGCATAATGTCGGACAACTAGTGATGGCTTCGTTCATTGCTCAATCATGGACAGTCATGTTATATCTGCCGATTCTATCTTTCTTAGGTATTCTGTCTGGAATTGCGATCGGGATTGCAGCCAATTATTTGTTGCAACATGTACGTACATTACAACTTTTTCAAAGAGACTATGAGAAAGAACAAAAAGAGAAATGGCAACCGCTTTTTTTGAAAAAATAATGGTTATACAAGGAGTTTTTTTATGAAGCTACATCCAATGTGGAGTGAGTATCCAACTTTGAAAAACGAATTAAACGAGACGTTGAAAAAGATGGAAGATGTTGTCCGCTTAAAGAACAAGCCAGTCGAACAAGCAATCAAAGAGACGATTCATGCGGGAGGTAAACTGCTAAGACCTGCCTATCAATTGCTCTTTTCTCAATTTGGTCCAGAACAAGATCGTGAAAAGGCGATTGCGCTAGCTGCTTCGATCGAAATGCTTCATACCGCTACATTGATCCATGATGATATCGTTGATGAGGCAGATGTTCGACGTGGTCAGCCTAATTTACGTGGTCGATTTGGGAATACGGTAGCTGTTTATGCAGGAGACTATTTATTTGTTTGCTGTTTCAAATTACTTTCAAATTATTCTAATTCGCTAAAGAGCTTACAATCTAATTCTCGGAGTATGGAAAAAGTATTAGATGGTGAGCTTGGACAAATGGACGACCGTTACAATTATCATTTAACTGTGCCGGAGTATTTAGAAAACATCTCAGGGAAAACGGCCGAACTCTTTCAATTAAGTTGTTCAGTCGGAGCTTATGAAAGTGGAATGAATGAACGGTTTGCTCGAAAAGCAGGTTCAATCGGTTTAGCTGTCGGGATGGCGTTTCAGATCATTGACGATATCCTGGATTACACGAAAGATGCGGTCGATATCGGTAAACCAGTATTAGAAGATATGCGTCAAGGCGTGTATTCTCTACCATTGATTTACGCATTACAAACAGATAAAAAAGCAGAATTGATTGCATACTTGGATAAAAAAACTGAGTTGACACAAGAGGAAGCAGAAAGTGTTCGTCAGATTGTCAGAGAAGTCAATGGTGTGACAAAAGCCAAAAAATTAGCGGAAGATTACACAAAAAAAGCCTTAAAGGAAATTAGTAAGCTCCCTGATACAGCCTTTGATACACGTGAGATTCTTTTGTCAGTTACTGAGTTGATTTTAGATAGGGAAAATTAAAGAAAAATATCGGAAATCAGCCGCTACAATGGCATATTCTATTTCAAGAATCAAGAAGTAAAAAGAGTAGGCATGTGATGGTTGAACTTGAGAACCTTATTGTTGAGGAGTTGCTTCTTGAACGCCGTTTATTCGTTTTTAGATATACCAGAAGAGATTGAGGAAAGTTTTGGCTCAGTCTCTTTTTTATTTTAGAAAAATATTGGATCTATTTCAATCACTTTACTTCTTTTGGCTTTTTTCCAATAATTTGTATTACTTCTTTATTTGGAAGATCGGTCTAAAGTTTATTCTTTAATTTTACCAATTTTTTTTATTTTTAGAAAAAATAGTTGTCAAAGAGTATTGAGAAGAAAGTATGCTAATAATAGATGCCAGTGAAATCAGAGGACTTTGCTGTTGCAGTCTGAAATTTACTTAACTTTAGGCATGTACTTATAAGTGAGACTTTGTATACACAGAAAGTCGTTATCTGTATAAAAGGAGGGATCAGACTATAGGTTACAATCTTTAACTGACTATTCGTAGTTTTGGGGGAAACGACGAATAGATTTTAAATAACATTCAGCCGGTTTTCTATTTAGGAAATCGGTTTTTTTATAACTGGATGACAAATCCAAAAGGTAAGAGTGAAAAAAAGAAATTTTAACGTGTATTATTCATTAAAACAACTATTTTGCGAAACAATCTTTCCTAATTTTGAAAATAATTGTTCTGGACCAAGACTAAAAATATGTTATATTCACTAGTGAAGAAATACAATTAGAAAGGAAGATGTTGAGTGAAAAAACGATTAACAACGGATTTAACCAGAGTAGATGTAAATAAGATTTTAACCCGAATGATCAGTAAAAAAAATCATTTCTCATTTGAAGATATTGAAAAAGAATGTCAAAAACCGTTAACCACGGCGGATAAATTTCTAATTAGGACACTTGTTGTCAAAAAATTTAAGCTGAATGTAGAATATCTTTCATCTAATCAGTTAAAATTTTATCGTGTAAACAAAGAAGCGTGTTTGTAAGTCCTTTTTGTACATAATAAAATCAAAAATGTTGCAATACCATACAAAATAACACAGACCTTAAAGAATAAGGTAAGATAGAACCAGAAAGAGAAAAGGAGGAGAGCTGGGAAAGAAAAAGTGTTGTTGTGTATGGATCAAGAAGCAGCATGTTTGATTGAACAAGATTTTGGGGAAATCCGTTTAATGAAACATTATATATTGGGGAAGCGACAAATAGTAAGTAGAAGTCATACTTATATGACAGAATAGCATCAGAAAAACAGACCTTTTATAGATGGAAGTTTGTCTGTGGTTTTTGATTGAAACATTCGATACATCAGATCAATGATATTGCAGTTGTATAAAAAAGCACATAGAGGTTTAAAAATTGTGTAGCATTTTTGTTATGAACAGCAATAGCACATAGAATAACAACTTCATTTTACAACTCGCTAAATGAAGGGGCTATGAAGTATTCTGCGAGATCACATAAAAAAGGAACCACCATTGATGAAGAAAGGGATGGGCATTTTTGCCCATCCCTTTCTTTTTGACTTACTCAATGGAGGTTAAACTAATTTCGCCAGAAAAAAGAGTGAGAAATTGGTCTTCTACTTGTACGATCAACTCTCCATGTTCTCCGATTTCTTTAGCAATCCCAGTATAATGCTGCCCTTTTTGGGTAAATTGTACTTTTTTTCCAAGAACGAAAGACTTTTCACGATAAAGTGTTAAGTATTCGTCTGTGGGTTCTGAAAGATAGTGAAAGAAATTTTTCCAAATTTGACTAATCAATTGATTCCGTGTGATGGATTTCTGACCATCAGGGAAAAGAGACGTTGCTTTCTTTTGAATGGCTTCAGGAAACTGTTTTTGCGGGATGGAAAAATTTAGACCAATGCCAATAATGATCGAACTGATCCCGCCAGTTTCCATGTCACTGATTGCTTCAGATAAAATCCCGCTAATTTTTTTTCCATTTAAATAAAGATCATTGACCCATTTGATCGAAGGGTCTTTTTTAGTCAATTCTTGAATGGCTTTCACGCATGCACTTGCTGCAATAACTGTATATTGGGGCAATTCATCAAATCGTTGATTGGGATGGATCAATAAGCTCATATAGATGCCTTGTCCAGGGGCTGCAAAAAAAGGACGTCCAAATCGGCCGTGTGCCTGTTCTTGGGTATCGGCGATAAAAAGAGCGGGTCCGATTTCTTTGGTTGCCGCAAGCTTAGCATCTTTCATCGTAGATTCTGATCGTTCTTGTACCGACACCGTCAAATCTGGTATCCAAGGTTCTAATGCTTGGCGAATTTCTTGGGCATCTAACACATCAGAAGGAAGATAACGGTATCCCTTAGCTTGATGCTCAAAATGATAACCTGTTTTTTCTAATTCTTTGATTGCTTTCCAAATACTGGTACGTGACACTTGTAATTGCTGGGCCATTTTTTCACCTGATAAAAAATCAGGAGATTCTTTTAATAGTTGGAGTACTTTGTCTTTTGTCGTCATCCATTGCAACTCCTTTCATGTAGTATTGTATCAATAAGAAAGCAGAAAACAAATGAGAAATTTGTCAGTTGTTATGGAAGTGACAACAGATGATTGCTAACTTAAAAGTACTTGGTCGTCTTTCAATGCAGCGCCACTATTTTGTTTGAACATTTCTAGTAGCTGAGGGACAGTCAAATGTTGTTTTTCTGCCTGTTGGATATCCACGACGATTTGCCCTTGGTGTAGCATGATCAATCGATTTCCGTAGCGGATGGCATCTTCCATATCATGGGTGACCATGAAAGCCGTCAAGTGCTGTTCGCTAATTAACTTGTCCGTTAGTTCCATCACTGTTTTTGAAGTTGCCGGGTCGAGGGCTGCAGTATGTTCGTCTAATAAAATCAATTCAGGACGTTGTAAAGTAGCCATTAATAACGTGATCGCTTGACGCTGTCCTCCAGAAAGCAAGCCGATTTCAGTGGTCAAACGATTTTCTAGCCCAAGATTCAAGCGTGCGAGATGTTCCTTGAAGAACGAACGATCTTGCGGCTTGACGCCACGGAAAAAGCCACGTTTTTTACCACGTTTCATTGCTAGTGCTAAATTTTCTTCCACCGTCAATCGGACAGCAGTGCCTAATTTAGGGTCTTGAAAGACACGACTGATTTCTTTGGAGCGAGCAACCACTGACTTTTTGGTGATATCTTTGCCATTCAATAAAATCTTCCCTTGATCCACTGGAAAAGAACCAGCAATACTGTTCAATAGTGTCGATTTACCTGCACCATTTCCGCCAATAATTGTTACGAAATCACCTTGTTTCAACGAGAGATTAACTCCTTTTAGCACATGGTTTTCATTGATGGTTCCTTTTTCAAACGTATGGTGGATAGATTGAAGTGTTAAAACATCAGTCATTGATAGATCCTCCTTTTGCTTTCGTACGCTTAGGTAACTTTAATTTTTGTTGGATTTGTGGAAAAGATAAACAGATAACCAGAACAAGTGCAGAAGCTAATTTTGAATCGCTTAGTTGAACGTTCAACTCAAAAACTAACGCTAAGATAAAACGATAGATCACGGCGCCTAAAATAATTGTCAATAATCGAAGAAGCAATGGTTGGTTTCGAAAGAGAACTTCAGCGATGATGATTGAAGCCAAGCCAATCACGATCGTACCGATCCCCGAGTTTAGATCAGCAAAGCCATTGTTTTGTGCAAGCAACGAACCAGATAAAGCAATACAGCCATTTGAAATCATATACCCAATGATTTTCATCGTATCGGTGTTGATGCCGTTTGCTTCACTCATTGCTAAATTATCGCCAGTCGCTCGAATCGCCAACCCCGTTTCTGTCCGTAAAAATAAAACAAGCAACGTGACAACGATCAATGCGACAAGTAAGCCAGCAATCAATACAGCATTTTCTTTTGAAACACCGAGTGATTCTGCCCATGTAAAGACGTTTTTTTGTCCTAACAAAGAAAGATTAGGTGCGCCCATGATCCGTGAGGTAACGGAATATAAGCCAGTCATCGTGATGATTCCAGCTAGAAGTGCCGGAATTTTAAGTTTGGTATGGAGCAGTCCTGAAACTAAGCCAGCTGCTGCGCCTCCCAAGAATCCTAAGAGGCAAGCAACGATGGGAGAAAGTCCATTAGTGATACTGATAGCAGCAATCCCAGCACCTAAAGGGAAACTGCCTTCAGCTGTTAAATCAGCGATATCTAGAATACGAAAAGTAAGGAAGACGCCGATTGCCAGCAGTGCCCAAAGCACGCCTTGTGAAGCAGAAGATAAAAAGATACTTATTAAATTAGTCATGATTGTCCTCCTGTAAAATTATTCAGTCTCTTTGATTGTTGTTGGATCGATCCCAAGGGCTTTTGCCATGTCTTTATTGACATATAAGGAAAGATCATCTGCTGATTCAACCGGTAATTCACTCGGTTTTTTGCCAGCTAAGATCTTAGCAGCCATTTCGCCTGTTTGTCGCCCTAACTCTTCATAATCAATCCCAACAGTTGCTAAGCCACCTTCTTTGACTTGATCCACGGAACCAGCAACGATCGGCGTTTTTGTTTCTTTGGCTACTTCACCGATAACGCTAGCAGCACTGGCGAATGTATTATCCGTTGGGATGTAGATACCGTCGACATCTTTGGCTAAACTTTTTGTCACTTGTTGAACATCATTGGTGGAGTTTGCCGTCAATACTTTGACTTTCACTCCGGCTTTTTTCAATGTTTTCTCGGCTAAGTCTCCTTGGATTTTGGAATTTGCTTCCCCGTTGTTGTACATGATCCCGATCGTTTTTGCTTTTGGCACGATCTGTAATAATAGTTCGATTTGTTTTTCGATCGGTACCATATCCGTTGTACCAGTCACATTTCCTCCAGGTTTGTCATTAGAAGAAACCAAGTGTGCTTTTTCTAAGTCGGTAACTGCTGTCACTGTAATAGGAATCGTGGTTGTTTCATTAAGGAGCGATTGCGCAGCTGGAGTTGCAATCCCTAATAATAAGTCGGGTTGGTCTTTCACTAATTTTTCACTCATGCTTTTTAGATTGTCTTGATTGTTTTGCGCATTTTGATAGTTGATTGTTAAATTGTCGCCTTCTTTATAGCCATTTTCTGCTAGCCCTTCTTTGAACCCTTTATATGTAGCATCTAATGAATTGTGTTGAACCAGTTGTAAAACACCGATTGTTTTCGAGTCATCCGATTTTGCTGAGGAACTATTTGCAGTTCCACATCCACCAAGTGCTAGTAATAATGTTGCGCCTAATCCGATCAATAAATTTTTTTTCATTTCTTTGTCCTCCTTCAATTTTGAAAACAAAAAATCCATTTAGACAAAACGTCTAAATGGATTGAGTATCGAAAGAGTATGTAAGTAAGAAATCGTGATTACTTTGTACTTTTCGCTTAGCCACTTAACGTAATGTCTACGTGGCTTTTGCGTAATACAAAGTTCTTTAGCCATCATAGATACAAACCAGTTGTTTGGTGTTTGTATCCATAATTCATGAATACAAACCTATCTAAAGTAGCTAAAGTAAAAGTTATTCAATTGTGTCGGGATAAGTTGTATATTCGGTTTTTGCATAAATAAATCCTCCACAAATAATAAATTTTCCTAAGTATAGCGGAGATGTAAGGGGATTGTCAAGACGAACATTCAGAAAATTCTCAAAATCCGTGAATGTTTATTCGATATATTATAGTAAGAAAAGTTTAAGAAAAAATGATGAAAAGAGGAGGGAAACGCCAGGAAGTGTTGACTTTTATGAAAAAAGAGTGTAATATATGAAGTTGCAAAAACTATCTGATGAAGTAAAGGCAGAAACGAAATATTGTCCGTTTCGGCTTTATAATAAGGAAACAAAAATAGAAGCGCATGAAGAAATGGTTTCAAAAGAATGCTCTATTTTTGGTTTTTTTTTGCCTAAAAGCCGCAAAAAATGTCTATTGTTATCTAAATATAATATTTTTAATATTATTGTAACAATTGATCGGGTAGTCTTTTTGAATGACATTTTAGAGGGGTGAAGAGCTTGGCTGGACACGTAGTAAAGTACGGAAAACATCGCGAACGTAGAAGTTTCGCACGAATCAGTGAAGTGTTGGAATTACCAAATTTGATCGAAATTCAAACAGACTCTTACCAATGGTTCCTAGATGAAGGACTAAGAGAAATGTTTGAAGACATTTTGCCAATTGATGACTTCAATGGCAATCTATCTTTGGAATTTGTGGATTATGAATTGAAAGAACCTAAGTATACGGTAGCAGAAGCACGCGCACATGATGCAAATTACTCTGCACCATTACATGTAACGTTACGTCTAACAAACCGTGAGACAGGTGAAATCAAAGCGCAAGAAGTCTTCTTCGGTGATTTCCCATTAATGACTGAACAAGGAACATTCATTATCAACGGAGCAGAACGAGTAATCGTTTCTCAGTTAGTGCGTTCACCTGGTGTGTACTTCCATGGAAAAGTAGACAAAAACGGAAAAGAAGGTTTCGGTTCAACTGTGATCCCGAACCGTGGTGCATGGTTAGAAATGGAAACTGATGCAAAAGATATTTCTTACGTACGTATTGATCGTACCCGTAAGATTCCTTTGACTGTGTTAGTTCGTGCCCTAGGATTTGGATCAGATGATACCATCTTTGAAATCTTTGGTGACAGTGAAACGTTACGCAATACAGTTGAAAAAGACTTGCACAAAAATGCAAGTGATTCAAGAACAGAAGAAGGATTAAAAGACGTTTACGAACGTCTACGTCCAGGCGAGCCTAAGACAGCCGATAGTTCTCGGAACTTATTGAATGCTCGTTTCTTCGATCCAAAACGCTACGACTTAGCCAACGTTGGTCGTTATAAAGTAAATAAAAAATTAGACTTGAAAACACGTCTATTGAACTTAACATTAGCAGAAACATTGGTTGATCCAGAAACTGGTGAAATCATCGTTGAAAAAGGAACTGTGTTGACTCACCAAGTGATGGAAACATTAGCACCTTTCATTGATAATGGATTGAATTCAGTGACTTACTATCCATCAGAAGATGGTGTTGTGACTGATCCAATGACTGTTCAAGTGATCAAAGTCTTTTCACCAAAAGATCCAGAACGTGAAGTGAATGTGATCGGTAACGGTTATCCAGAATCAGCTGTGAAAACTGTTCGTCCGGCAGACATCATCGCATCAATGAGTTATTTCTTAAACTTGATGGAAGGGATCGGCAACGTGGACGATATCGACCACTTAGGAAATCGTCGTATCCGTTCAGTCGGTGAATTACTGCAAAACCAATTCCGTATCGGTTTAGCTCGGATGGAACGTGTCGTACGTGAAAGAATGTCGATCCAAGATACAGAAACTTTGACACCACAACAATTGATCAACATCCGTCCAGTGGTTGCAAGTATCAAAGAATTCTTCGGTTCTTCTCAGTTGTCTCAGTTCATGGATCAAACGAACCCACTTGGGGAATTGACACACAAACGTCGTCTTTCAGCCTTAGGACCTGGTGGTTTGACTCGTGACCGAGCTGGTTATGAAGTTCGTGACGTTCACTATTCTCACTATGGCCGTATGTGTCCGATTGAAACGCCTGAAGGACCAAATATTGGGTTGATCAATAGTTTATCTAGCTATGCGAAAGTTAATAAATTTGGATTTATCGAAACTCCTTACCGTCGTGTTGATCGTGAAACTGGTCGTGTAACGGATCAAATCGACTATCTAACAGCTGACATCGAAGACCACTACATCGTTGCCCAAGCAAATAGCCCATTAAATGAAGATGGTACTTTTGCACAAGACGTTGTTATGGCTCGTGCACAAAGTGAAAACTTAGAAGTTTCAATCGATAAAGTCGATTATATGGACGTATCACCTAAACAAGTAGTTGCGGTAGCGACAGCATGTATTCCTTTCTTGGAAAACGATGACTCCAACCGTGCCTTGATGGGTGCCAACATGCAGCGTCAAGCAGTGCCATTGATCAATCCACAAGCACCATGGGTTGGTACTGGTATGGAATATAAATCAGCTCATGACTCAGGAGCTGCTTTGCTATGTAAACATGATGGTGTCGTTGAATTTGTGGATGCCTCTGAGATTCGTGTTCGTCGTGACAACGGTGCATTAGATAAATACGCTGTAACAAAATTCCGTCGTTCAAACTCAGGAACAAGCTACAACCAACGCCCAATCGTTCATTTAGGCGAAAAAGTTGAAAAAGGCGATACTTTAGCAGATGGACCTTCAATGGAACAAGGTGAAATGGCGCTAGGACAAAACGTTTTAGTAGGTTTCATGACTTGGGAAGGTTACAACTATGAAGATGCGATCATCATGAGCCGCCGTCTTGTGAAAGACGATGTCTATACTTCGATCCACATCGAAGAATATGAATCAGAAGCTCGTGATACAAAATTAGGACCTGAAGAAATCACTCGTGAAATCCCTAACGTTGGGGAAGATGCTTTGAAAGATCTAGACGAGATGGGTATTATCCGTATCGGTGCGGAAGTCCAAGATGGTGACTTACTAGTTGGTAAAGTAACACCAAAAGGGGTAACCGAATTATCAGCTGAAGAACGTCTTTTACATGCGATCTTTGGTGAAAAAGCTCGTGAAGTCCGTGATACTTCATTACGTGTACCACACGGTGGTGGCGGGATCGTCCACGACGTAAAAATCTTTACTCGTGAAGCCGGCGATGAATTATCACCAGGCGTAAACATGCTTGTACGTGTGTATATCGTTCAAAAACGTAAAATCCATGAAGGAGATAAGATGGCCGGACGTCATGGTAATAAAGGGGTTGTATCCCGTATCATGCCGGAAGAAGATATGCCATTCTTACCAGATGGAACACCAATCGATATCATGTTGAATCCTTTAGGGGTGCCATCACGGATGAATATCGGACAAGTATTGGAATTGCATTTAGGGATGGCTGCTCGTCAGTTAGGTATCCATGTTGCAACACCAGTATTTGATGGTGCAAGTGATGAGGACGTTTGGGAAACGGTTCGTGAAGCTGGTATGGCCAGCGATGCGAAAACCATCCTTTATGACGGACGTACAGGTGAACCATTTGACGGCCGTGTGTCTGTCGGTGTCATGTACATGATCAAACTTGCTCACATGGTCGATGATAAATTGCATGCTCGTTCAATCGGACCTTACTCATTGGTTACACAACAACCATTGGGTGGTAAAGCACAATTTGGTGGACAACGTTTTGGGGAAATGGAAGTTTGGGCTTTGGAAGCTTACGGTGCCGCTTATACCTTACAAGAAATCTTGACATACAAATCAGATGATGTAGTTGGTCGTGTGAAAACTTATGAAGCGATCGTCAAAGGCGAACCAATTCCAAAACCAGGTGTACCAGAATCATTCCGAGTATTAGTAAAAGAATTACAATCACTAGGATTAGACATGCGTGTCTTGGATATCAAAGATTCTGAAATCGAACTCCGTGATATGGATGACGAAGATGATGATTTGATCACTGTAGATGCTTTGACAAAATTTGCTGAACAGCAAACAGCCAAAGAATTAGAAAAGAAAGCTGCTGAACAAGTGGAAGATGAAAGACAAGATATCATCCAAAACTTTGAAACCGCAGAAGATAACTTAGACTAATCCGGTCTATGAGCTGTAAGGCGGTCGATGATCAGCCGCCTTGCGGTTTTGCCATTAAACGAAATGGAGGGAACCCCTTTTGATCGATGTAAATAAATTCGAAAGTATGCAAATAGGTTTGGCTTCTCCCGAAAAAATCAGAAGCTGGTCTTATGGTGAAGTAAAAAAACCTGAGACGATTAACTATCGTACCTTAAAACCTGAACGCGAAGGGTTGTTCTGTGAGCGGATTTTTGGTCCTACGAAAGACTGGGAATGTGCCTGCGGAAAATACAAACGTATCCGTTATAAAGGAATCGTTTGTGACCGATGCGGTGTTGAAGTGACACGTTCAAAAGTTCGTCGCGAACGTATGGGTCACATTGAATTAGCAGCACCTGTTTCACATATCTGGTACTTTAAAGGAATTCCTTCTCGTATGGGACTTGTTTTAGACATGAGTCCTCGTGCCTTAGAAGAAATCATTTATTTTGCTTCATATGTGGTTATTGAACCAGGAAACACCAACCTAGAGAAAAAACAATTGTTGACAGAACGTGAATACCGCGAAAAACGTGAACAATATGGACAAGAATTCCAAGCAGCAATGGGTGCAGAAGCAATCAAACAATTACTAGACAGTGTTGATTTAGATGCTGAAGCAGCTGAATTGAAAGAAGAATTGAAATCTGCCCAAGGGCAAAAACGGACTCGTGCGATCCGCCGTTTGGACATTTTAGAAGCTTTCCGTGCTTCAGGAAATGAACCAAGTTGGATGGTTATGGACGTTATTCCAGTTATTCCACCAGATTTACGACCAATGGTGCAATTAGAAGGTGGACGTTTTGCAACAAGTGATTTGAATGATCTTTATCGTCGAGTAATCAACCGTAATAATCGTTTGAAACGCTTGTTAGATTTGAATGCTCCAGGAATCATCGTCCAAAATGAAAAACGGATGTTACAAGAAGCTGTTGATGCGTTGATCGATAATGGTCGTCGTGGCCGTCCAGTTACTGGACCAGGTAACCGTCCATTGAAATCTCTTTCTCACATGTTGAAAGGGAAACAAGGTCGTTTCCGTCAAAACTTACTTGGTAAACGTGTTGACTATTCAGGACGTTCCGTTATCGTTGTAGGACCTTTCTTGAAAATGTATCAATGTGGGTTGCCAAAAGAAATGGCGATCGAACTATTTAAACCATTTGTGATGCGTGAATTGGTTCAACGTGAACTAGCTTCTAACATCAAAAATGCGAAACGTAAAATCGAACGTCAAGAAGACGAAGTTTGGGATGTCTTGGAAGACGTAATCAAAGAACACCCAGTACTACTTAACCGAGCACCTACGCTACACAGACTTGGTATCCAAGCGTTTGAACCTGTTTTAGTACAAGGTCGTGCGATTCGTTTGCACCCACTTGTATGTGAAGCTTATAATGCCGACTTTGATGGAGACCAAATGGCCGTTCACGTACCATTGAACGAAGAAGCACAAGCGGAAGCTCGTATGTTGATGCTAGCTGCTCAAAACATTTTGAATCCAAAAGACGGTAAACCAGTTGTAACACCTTCCCAAGATATGGTTTTAGGTAACTACTACCTAACAATGGAAGAAGAAGGTCGTGAAGGTGAAGGAATGGTCTTCCGTGACCAAAACGAAGCTGTGATCGCATGGCGTAACGGCTACGTTCATTTACACTCACGTATCGGTGTGAACCCTAATTCATTAGGTGAAAAACCATTTACTGACTGGCAAAAAGAACGTACGATGATTACAACTGTTGGTAAGATCATCTTTAATGAGATCATGCCTCCAGAGTTCCCTTACTTGAATGAACCAACAGACTTCAACTTAACGGTACAAACACCGGATAAATATTTTGTTGAAGCAGGTACAGATATTCCTGCGCATATCAAAGAGCAAGAATTAGTCTTACCATTCAAGAAGAAAAATCTAGGAAATATCATTGCGGAAGTCTTCAAACGTTTCAAAGTAACTGAAACTTCTAAGATGCTTGACCGAATGAAAGACTTAGGGTATAAACATTCTACACATGCTGGTATCACAGTAGGTATCGCAGATATCAGTGTACTGAATGAAAAACAAGGAATCATTGAAAATGCCCATAAACAAGTTGAAACAATTACAAAACAATTCCGTCGTGGATTGATTACTGATGACGAACGTTATGAACGAGTAATCGCTGTTTGGAATGCTGCTAAAGATAGCATCCAACAAAAACTGATGGAAGGGTTAGAAGCGAAAAACCCAATCTTCATGATGTCTGACTCTGGAGCCCGTGGTAACATCTCCAACTTTACTCAGCTTGCTGGTATGCGTGGACTGATGGCTGCTCCGAATGGTCGAATCATGGAATTACCGATCATCTCAAACTTCCGTGAAGGACTTTCTGTCTTAGAAATGTTTATCTCTACTCACGGGGCTCGTAAAGGGATGACCGATACTGCCTTGAAGACAGCCGATTCAGGTTACTTGACTCGTCGTTTGGTTGACGTTGCCCAAGACGTTATTATTCGTGAAGAAGATTGTGGAACAGACCGCGGTCTTGAAATCCAAGCGATTCGTGAAGGAAACGAAATCATTGAATCATTAGAAGATCGTTTGATTGGTCGTTACACACGTAAAGAAGTACGTGATCCAGAAACGAACGAATTGATCATCGCTGGTAACCAATTGATTTCAGAAGATATTGCAAAACAAATCGTGGATGCAGGTGTGGAAACTGTAACGATCCGTTCTGTCTTCACATGTAACACGAAACATGGTGTCTGCAAACACTGTTATGGACGTAACTTGGCAACTGGATCTGACGTTGAAGTTGGTGAAGCAGTTGGTACGATCGCCGCTCAATCAATCGGAGAACCAGGTACTCAGTTGACAATGCGTACCTTCCATACCGGTGGGGTAGCCGGAGACGATATCACTCAAGGTCTTCCTCGTGTCCAAGAAATTTTTGAAGCACGTAATCCTAAAGGGCAAGCAGTGATCACTGAAGTAACTGGTGACGTTATCGATATCTCAGAAGATGCTTCAACTCGTACAAAAGAAGTAACAATCAAAGGGAAAACCGACACACGTACGTATACTGTTCCTTATACAGCACGTATGAAAGTCGCTGAAGGCGATATGATCCACCGTGGTGCGCCATTAACGGAAGGTTCAATCGATCCTAAACAATTGTTACAAGTTCGTGATGTATTATCAGTTGAAAACTACTTGCTGCGTGAAGTACAACGTGTATACCGTATGCAAGGGGTAGAAATCGGCGATAAACATATCGAAGTAATGGTTCGACAAATGTTACGTAAAGTCCGTGTAATGGATCCAGGTGATACAGATATCTTACCAGGTACATTGATGGATATTGCTGACTTCAAAGACCAAAACTACAATACATTGGTAGCTGGAGGCGTACCTGCAACATCTCGCCCAGTCCTACTAGGTATTACCAAAGCATCATTAGAAACAAACAGCTTCTTATCTGCTGCATCCTTCCAAGAAACAACTCGTGTCTTGACTGATGCTGCGATCCGAGGTAAAAAAGATCCACTTCTTGGTTTGAAAGAAAATGTTATCATCGGTAAAATCATCCCAGCTGGTACTGGTATGGCTCGTTACCGTAACATGGAACCAAAAGAAGTCGGTGTTGCAAGTGAAAATGTTTATAGTATTTCAGACATCGAAGCACAAATGGCTGCAGAAGATGCAATGAATGAACAAACAAAATAATGTGACACCAAACAGAGCTAAGATGAACATCTTAGCTCTGTTTTTTTTGTCGTGCTAAAGTTGATAGAAACAAACGAAATTGAGAATTTGTTCATTACAGACGAGCATTTTTTCTTATTTTTGTACTTCTAGAAAAATAGGTCCATGAATCATTGAATTGCTTAGCAAAACTTGCTAAAGGTTGCTATGCTAGATCAGGTTTGTTCATCGTTCAGGTGAAACTGCTATGTAGGAGCGGATGGGTTGAGATTTTTTCAGATAATAAACGATACATGATCGAGTTTGAACCAAACGTTTCAGTAAGTGATGCGAGTGCTTGTTGAGCTTGAAGTATAAAAACTTCTTCTTGTAGTTGGGAATGTGAGGACGAAGGATGTGTGGTATTGAGAATCAATTTTTCAAGTAGATTTTTTGGGTTGTCTTGATCTACTAGCGTATCTGAATTCTTTACTGACTTACTTTGTAAAATTTGTTGAATTTTATCAGTGAAATTAGTTTTTTTGGCATAACGTGTCCTTCTGAAGTTAAAAATTTTAGCGGTTGTTAATTCAAAAGTTGTGGAAAAGTATAACATAAAAGAACTATCCACAAGGAAAAAGAAAAACCGTTTATTCTCTCTTGTGGAAAAAACAGTTGAGGGGAAAAAGAAAGTTATCCACAAAAGAGAATGAAAATAGGAAAAATTGATAAAAATACCGGGAGGGGGTAAAATGAGTATTTCTTTCAATAAATGTAAAAAATGTGAGAACAATAAATGGCGTTTAGGTTTAAGTCCTAGGAGTATTGTATATACTTTTAAATAGATGGATAAAAAAATCAAATCAATGAAAAGATTAGTAAAAAAGAAAATGCTGCAATACTCTATCTTAATAAAGCAAGCAGGTAAGTATAGGAGTATCGATTCTTTGTTTATTCGTTTCGAAGGTAAGCAAAACAGTATCACCCTTTTATAAATCAAGGTATGATGAAAGACAAAGGGGGATTTTATATGACGAAAAAAGCAGTTTTTGCAGGTGGTTGTTTTTGGTGCATGGTCAAACCTTTTGAAACACAGCCAGGAATCATAGCGGTAACCTCTGGCTATACGGGGGGACATGTCCCAAATCCTACCTATGAACAAGTAACCACGGGTACGACAGGTCATACGGAAGCGGTAGAAATCGAGTATGATCCGTCTCTGGTTTCTTATGAACAGTTAGTCGAAATCTACTGGCAACAAACAGACCCAACGGATGCTTTCGGTCAATTTGCTGATCGCGGAGACTCTTATCGACCGGTCATTTATTATAGCAATGAAGAAGAACGTGAAATCGCTGAAGCATCAAAGAAACAACTACAAGAAAGTGGTCGATTCGATCGTCCGATTGTCACAAAAATCGAACCCCGAAGTGAGTTTTATCCCGCTGAGGAGTATCATCAAGACTATTATAAGAAGAACAAAGTCCACTATAATCTTTACCGAGAAGGCTCTGGACGAGGGAGTTTTTTACGCAAACATTGGTCTGGAAAATAAGACACATTGCATTTTGAAGAATTTCAGTTAGGGATAAAAGCTGGCTATGCTTTGGCTTACTGTGAATTTAGTGATTTTTATAATTTTTAGGTAAAGTTATCTAAGTGTCAATGGATCGGCCATCTGGTTGATCCATTTTTTTATAAATCAAGGTTCATTATCGTTTGTTGAATGACAGCAAGCAGAAAAGATACTAAGCTATCAAAAGCGTACGTAATGAGGTAAATAAGCGAAGTCCGTCAAATCATTAATCATCATCAGTTAAAAGGCTCGCATCAAGACTGTTGTTAACCAATAAGTAGACAACTAATTTACCACACGTGAAGGAGAAAAAGTGCGACACTCAAAAAAGGCACAAAAGGTACTCTTTTAGATTTTTTATCGTGAGAGAGAAAAATAAAGAAAAAAAGTAATCCCAATAAACTAGCAAGAAAGAGGAGTTGCATCAGTTGATTGAGAGTTAGACCGCCACTCCAGCTTAAAAGTAATAAAACATCACCTAAACCTAAAAATTCACTCCCGTAACGAGTAAGGAAAAAACTGATCAAGAATAAAACAGCAAAACTAAGCCATTGAAATTCTCCTTTGATCAACCAAGTCATCCATAAGATAAACCAGATAAAATAAAGTGTTCTTCCCTCGATCATCAAATACAAACTATCCATTAACGAGAGTAAAAAGGCTGACAAAAACCAAAAAACAAGTAATCCGTCTGGGTGCTGTGAAAAATAAAATAGCCAAACAGATAAACAACCACCGATACATTCTGCTATAAAATAAATCGGCGAAAGCTTGCTGCGACAGTTTCGACAACGAAAACGTTGGTAACAGATGGAAAGCAATGGGATCAGTTCATACCAAGCCAATACATGCTGACAGTTGACACAATGAGACCGTGGGTAAATAATAGAGTGTCCTTGTGGCAGGCGTTGTGCCACTAAGCATAAGAACGAACCAATACAACAACCAATGATAAAATAGAGAAACATAGCGAGGGCCTCCTTTTAAAGAAAGATACGCCAATAACAACCATTTTATTTATTTTTAGTAGAGGTGACAAAATGAAGATTTCGATCGGAGTCGATATCGGTACGACACAAACAAAAGCAGTGGCATTCAACGAACAAGCTGAAGTCATCGCTTCAGCTTATTTCCTTAATCCGATGATCCAAGAAGCACCAGGAATGGCAGAACAAGACCCAGAATTGATTTTCCACGGTGTATGTACAGTAATCAAAGAAGTCGTCAAACAGTTACCGAAGTCGACAACTATAGAAGTGATTGCCTTTTCAACAGCGATGCACAGTTTGATTCTGTTAGATGATAATAAACACCCTTTGACCCGTATGATCACTTGGGCAGATAATCGTGCGAAAACACAAGCTGAAAAACTAAAAAACAGCCAACTAGGGTTTCACTTTTATCAACAAACAGGCACCCCAATCCATCCAATGACGCCACTAGTTAAAATCCATTGGTTGAACGAAACCCAACCAGAACTAACGAAGCAAGTGGCGTATTATGTGAGTATAAAAGAATATATCTTTTTCCGTTTGTTTGGACAATTAGTCTGTGACTACAGTACAGCCTCAGGCACAGGTTATTTTGATATCCATCAATTCAAATGGGCAGAAGAAGTGTTAAATTACTTATCAATCACTCAAGAACAACTACCTGCAGTGATGCCGTCAACCACCATACTTAATGGATTATCAAAAGAAATGCAAAAAATTCTAGGATTAGAAAATGATATATCATTTGTTTTGGGTGGCGCTGATGGACCTTTATCTAATTTAGGACTGGGAGCTTTTGGCGAAAAGATAGCTGCGTTAACAGTCGGTACCAGTGGGGCATTAAGATTTATTACAGATAAACCACAACTACATCCCGAGATGGAAACCTTCTGTTATGTACTGGATCGTACACATTGGGTAGTCGGTGGCGCAACAAGTAATGGTGCGGGAATTTTTGATTGGGCAAGTCAAACTTTGATGCAAGAAGTAACTCAAGCGGCTATTGACCAAGGTGAAAATCCTTACGATGCTCTTTTCTCAGCAATTACGTTTGTCCCACCAGGAGCGAACGGATTACTCTTTCAGCCCTATTTATTAGGAGAACGAGCCCCTCTATGGGAGGCAGAAGCTTCTGGGAGTTTTTTAGGTTTGCAAAGAGACCACACGGAAAAAGAAATGATGCGAGCTATTCTAGAAGGAATTTGTTTCAATTTAAAAAGGATTTTGACAGGAGTTTGTTCAGAAGATCAATTAACAGAAATCAGAGCTACAGGCGGATTCTCACAATCGCCTGTCTTTCGCCAATTAATGGCTGACGTTTTGGGGTATCCGCTCATTTTCCCGGCGGTGTCTGAAGCCTCCGCTTTAGGAGCCGTTTTCTTAGGGTGGCAAAGTATCGGGAAGATCACTGACTTAAGCGAAGCTATAGAAAAAGTACAGCTTGCTTCACAAGTACCAGTTCAACAAACGGTCAAAGAGACATATCAAAAAATCTTTCCGATTTTTGTTGAAACACAAAAACAAGTAGCGGCAACTTATCAGCCTTTAGCACATTTACGTCAAACTTTAAGTACTATGAATGAAAAAAAGGATGAAAAAGTAGAATGACGGAATAAGAGAGGAATAGTGCAAGAACTAGAAAAAACGACTAAAGCAATAGAAAGTCTTTTCTAAGAAATGATAGGATGAAAATCGTTCTCAACTAATTGGTTTTATTGTACTTTTGTCTCAAAGTTTACTATGCTTTTATTGTAGACAAAAGTTAGGAGGAGAAAAGAAAATGAAATTTCCACAAACAAAAGAAGTATTAAATCAATTAGTTGCAGACTTGAGTCAAATGTCTGTTGTTGTTCACCAAACACATTGGTATATGCGTGGACCAGGTTTCTTGACATTGCACCCAATGATGGATGAATTTATGGATGACTTGAATGAACAATTAGATGAAATCTCAGAGCGTTTGATCACACTAGATGGTTCTCCTTATTCAACATTACGTGAATTTGCAGACAACACCAATATTCCTGACGAAGTAGGCAATTGGGATCGGACTATTCCAGAACGCTTGGAAATTCTTGTGAAAGGCTACCGCTATTTGGCAGACCTTTACCAAAAAGGAATTGAAGTAGCTGGTGAGGAAGGCGACGACCCAACACAAGATATCTTTATCGAATTCAAAACAGCGACTGAAAAACGAATCTGGATGATCCAAGCTCATTTAGGAAAAGCACCAGAAATCGATGCGTAAAATAATCATCAGCTGATGATATTATATAATAGTAGAAAAACTGCGAGGGAAGTTATTTTCCTTGCAGTTTTTATTTTAGAAGAGAAAGAAACGTTCTTCGTTCTAAAAAAGAATGAGTGCATCACAAGGATACGGGCAATAAAAACGAAAGTTTTGGATTGCTAAGAAAAAACGTTGACATTAAGGGGATTAGCAGGTAATATGTTAAATGGTATTGTTTGCCCCACAAAGAGCCCCGGAAACTCGAAGTGTATGTCAAACATCAGAACTTAAATTGGAGGAAACTAACGTGCGTACAACATATATGGCCAAACCAGGCGAAGTAGAACGTAAATGGTATGTAGTAGACGCAACTGATGTTCCATTGGGACGTCTTTCAACAGTTGTTGCATCTGTACTACGTGGTAAAAATAAACCAACTTTCACACCTCATTTGGACACTGGCGATTTCGTCATCGTAATCAATGCAGATAAAGTGAAATTAACAGGTAAAAAAGCGACTGATAAAATTTATTACCGTCACAGCAACTACCCAGGAGGATTGAAATCAATCACTGCTGGCGAATTGCGTGCTAAAAATTCTCGTCGTTTGATCGAAACTTCTGTAAAAGGAATGCTTCCTAAAAATACTTTAGGCCGCAAACAATTTACAAAATTGAATGTATACGCTGGAGCTGAGCATCCACATGCAGCACAACAACCAGAAGTTTTAGACATTACAAACTTAATCTAATAGGAGGGAATTTCATTGGCACAAGTTCAATATATCGGCACAGGCCGTCGTAAAAATGCAGTTGCTCGTGTACGTTTAGTACCAGGAACTGGTAAAATTACTGTAAACAAAAAAGATGTTGAAGAATACATTCCACATGCTGACTTGCGTGAAGTAATCAATCAACCTTTCGCTGTTACTGAAACAAAAGGCGCTTATGACGTATTTGTTAACGTAAACGGCGGAGGCTACGCTGGACAATCAGGAGCTATCCGTCATGGTATCGCTCGTGCATTGCTAGAAGTTGATCCTGACTTCCGTCTAGCTCTTAAACGTGCTGGCTTACTTACTCGTGACGCACGTATGGTTGAACGTAAAAAACCAGGTCTTAAGAAAGCTCGTAAAGCTTCACAGTTCTCAAAACGTTAATATATCTTATATACCAACGTTCAAGACGTTTCACAATTCAGTTTGTGAAGCGTCTTTTTTTGAGTTGACACCATTGTTGACACCATTCCGGTTCGACTCTTTTTGAGACAATTTGCGATAGGCAATTTCACCAATAGGCATTTGAATGACGTTTGGTGTATTTACATAAGTTCGTGTGATGTTGGTATCGCTGTGAGTCAATGCCTCAGAAATCTGTTCCAGAGCTACACCAGATTGTTTGACTAAAGTTACCCCAGTATTTCTCTTCGAATTTGCGAGCTGAAATCAAATACTATATATGGAGTATAATGATGTCGAAATTATTTTGCTAGGCTGGAGAGCCATTGATTAATGCGAGACGGTCAAAGTTAATTAGAAATGGTGGACATTTGATCATTACTGAGTAAGATTTTCATTCTGGTCATGTTCTCACTTACTTTGAATTTTATGTATGGAATAATGAATTATTTTTTTATCTTGGTATAGCGAATAATGATTTCTTGAAAATCCATCACTTGTTCAGAATGTTCACCTTCATTTACATCACTATAAAAAATCGGACGTCTTACGAGATACTCATTGGTATAAAGCACGTTTTGATTTGTGGTATCAAGGGTTGATCCAAGAGTGGCTTTGTGACGCTAGGTACTTTGAGGTTGCGCAACTTGAAGACCGTTTTTTTCTTGTGTTCTTTCATATCCAAGTCCTTATCGAAACATTTGCTGATATAGCGCCCACAATTTTAGATAATATCTACATCAATCTTATTGATTTTGATAAATCCGTGTCCCCAGATTGTAGTAACGCGATTGACGGAGATAAAAGGGAAGTCATTCACGCAGACAGTCTTTCCAGCTGGACCGGTTTTAACGAACAAAAACGGCTCTATGGCGCTGCCTCACTGTTTCGTCCTAACAGTCCAACAAACCTATAGGAAAATTAGTTTTGTGTAGTGGGGCCTTATTTTTCGAAATCAAAGTTGTCGGATCTGCTGTGGTCGATAAACCATGACTGACGAATGGTCCGTTTGATCGTCCCCAAGGTGCAATCGATAAATTGTTAAAATTAACCAGGGGTAAACCTCGTTGGCTAAGCTCTTCGGGAGTAATTACAAGATATTCGGATTTGACTTTGACGCTGATTTTTTCGTAGCGAAATTTTGGTAGGATACATTTATAACTACAACTTAGAATCTCGATATCCTTTTGCCAGTAAGTGACATTAACGACTTGATATTCTTTTCTTTTGGTAAAGTGAGATTATTGATTATACTTGGCATAATAGCCCTTCTCTTTCGATATACAATAATTTATACGCTACTATGCGCTGGCCCCTGAAAATGTGATTAATTAATTATCTAGTATCAGCGGGAAACCGGTAGGCTGGTTTTACTTTGGTGATATTGAAGAATATATTGCGGACTACTTATGCCTAAAAGGACAGGCGATAATCGTGGAAGAGCATCCTGAAGTTGTTCAAACAATCAAAAAAGAGCTTTATACTGGAGAGTTTAAAAATACTGCATGAGAAAATGAAGTTGGTTATCCATGTGAGAAATATATTGACGATTATTTTTATGAACTGCAACAAGAAGTCATTAAAAAAGAAATTCAAAAAATGGTACGTGATCAGATAAAAAAATTATCGATTACTGATGAATTATCTAAACAGAAGAAAGAGGAGGCAGTCACCGTTATTACGAGTCGTATCATCGAATACCTGAATGTAGCCGGCGAGTTCAATTATGAAAAGAAAGATGATATGATTAAAATGGTTAAGCGAGAAATCGATAAGTACGATTTTTTTGCGGATAGTAATTTTGAAGATCGGTATTTAGTGGGGAAACTAATTAATATCTTGGGAGATCAACAAAAAACCAGCGAATTAATCAATCATTTATCTGAAGAGTTGACAGATAGGTCATTTACAGGATTGTTTGGTGGGGAAGAGTTGGTAGAAACGATTCAGACGTTAAGACCAGCGTTAATTAATCTGTCCAATAAAATTAGTGCTGATCAGCTTGAGGATTGGTTTGAAAAGTATAATTAATTTAAATTAGGGATTGATGATATGTCGCTAGGAAATCAATCGAGGCTAAACCGACAACGGATAGGGCTGCCTCAGGAGGAAGTTACAATTCGACTCAATATTAAGTTCTTCAAGGTTGACCATAGGATGTGGTAAGAAATCTGACCTGGGAATAGCCAGCTATAAAGATAGGTAATCCAGAAAATAAAATTTGAAAGTTATTTGAACGAATAGGAGCAGAGGAGCAAACTAAAAATGGAAATCGAGGATATGTTAAAAAGTTTGACCGCAGATGAGCAATCAATACAGATAGTTGCCGATTACTTGGGTTACTCGGTAGGACGTAATCCAAACGAACCAGAAAGTGAATGGCGTATGTTATTTACTGATAAAATACCAGATAAAACAAGCGCGGTATTGGCTTTAAAAACTGTATCTGACTTGACTCTAGAGACAAAAACAATGGATATTCGGAAGTTGCATAAACGAGTAGAGGAACTTGCAGTGAGTTTTGGTGGATCGTTTGATGCGGAAATTGCCGGATTTGTCGGACAAAAAAGAATTGTATTATTTCGGCTGAGAAACGGCAATCGTGATGAACGGTTGGATCTTAATGAAGAAACAATCGAGAAAGTCTTATATCTAGACAATTTCAATATGCTGAAAAATAGTTCTATCACAGTTGAACAAGATGCTTTTTGGGGTGAGTATGTTATTCACGGGTTGAAAGATGTATTCAAACGTGAACTAACGAATCACTTCTTGATGATGGTAGCTTTGTATCGAAAAAAATTATCAGAGTTAATCACATCTAAACCTTATAAAAACGAACTATCTCCATTGGTTTCTGATAATGCTCGAGCATATATTATTAAAAATGCTTTAACACAGTTGGTAGAAGATGAGTCCTATACAGCAGTCTTGTCAAATGTGGTTGATACGATAATTTTGCGGCAGTTGATGAGACGTTTTATCGAAGCTTATTATGGTAAAGATGAAGTACATCCTTTTGAATTAAGTGGTATTGCCTTAGGTGTTGGGCGAGGTACGTTAGATGAAGCAATCAAAGAAACGGTTGAGATTTATTCCAATTTGACTAACTCGACTGAATCGGCAATCAATAAGCTGAACAAAAAGAAAAGCGTAATTGAGAAATACGATGATTATGTTGAAATTAGCTTATTTGATGAAGATGAATATAATGTTACTAGTAAAATCAAAATGAAAGATGACAGCAAAAAACGTCTGATTGAACTACATGATAAAGCAACCCGACAATTTCAAACAGTTTATGGTGGCGATTTGTTTGCTTCGTCAATTGGTAAAGTAACAACAAGGATTGAAAACTTAATTGTTGAACATGATGCTGAAATGTGGGCGAAGTTTTGGATCGATACATCGAGTGAAAATTATTCTTTCCGCTTTGAAGATGTGCCACCGGAAGCGTTGGAAAAACAATACGAAAATTCCATGTCGCAAAATGTCCAAATAAAAATTGAAGATGGTAAGCCAATTGTGTTCTATGGTGAAGATTTGCAAGAACAGAAGAATAAAGGAGCTTACTATACTGACGAAAAATTCGTCCAGTACATGGTACAGCAGACCGTTGAAGTTGAGTTTCAAAACCGCATCGCAGCTGTCAAAGAAGCTATCAAAGAAGATAATGAATCTGAAGTTATCAAAACCTTGGATCATATGTTTGACATGAAAACGGCAGATCTGACGGCTGGTGGGGGTTCATTCTTACGTGGTGCTTTTAGACAGCTAGCTGATAAGCATGATGCACTTGTTGGATTAAAAGTAACTGATACGATTAGAGGAAAATATCCGATGATGCAAGCTGGTGACGAGGGCACTTTTGCTTGGGAAAAATATATTCTGCACAATATGGTCTATGGCGTTGATATCGACTATAAAGCAATTTTAATTTCTTCACTGACTCTAATGCTTTCATCGTTGCAACATCGTCCTATTGACCAAAAACTACCTGAATTAATCGGTAATACTTTGATCCATCAAAACTCTTT
Organism: Enterococcus sp. C65; assembly: GCF_040887165.1. Taxonomy (NCBI): domain Bacteria; kingdom Bacillati; phylum Bacillota; class Bacilli; order Lactobacillales; family Enterococcaceae; genus Enterococcus; species Enterococcus sp. C65. The sequence goes on from NZ_JBFOFG010000008.1 coordinate 58,212, forward strand.
GATGAACTCTGTACCTTTTTATGAGCGCGAAACAATCTATGCGAACTATCAAAAAGAAATCAAGGCGCTTTTGAAGCTGAAACGTGAGCAATCGCCAAAATATGAAAGCAAACGACAAGAACTGCAGTGGACTTTGTTACAATACGTACAGTCGATTCTGAATGGCGAGACACAATTTTTGCACGTGGAAGCTTTGGAAGTTAATTTGCCAGAAGTATTTTTTGATGAAGATGGGAAGTTGAAGAAGAATGCTGGTTTTGATTGTATAATTGGTAACCCACCTTGGGAAATTTGGAAACCAAATTCGGATGAGTTTTTCTCACAATATAGTTCTGAGTACTTATCTGCTAAAAATAAAAAAGGGAAAATGATCATACAAAATAATATTTTTGCTCAACTACCTACTGTTAAAGAAAAATGGAATGAATTAGAGACAAGAATTCAGTTGGGATCAGTTTTTTTTAGAAATGATAAAAATTTTAGGTTTCAAAGTTGGAAAGTTGAGGGACGGAAAACAGGTTCAGATATTAATCTATATAAAATTTCTACGGAAAGATTTTCACAGTTAACGACTGATTCAGGGTTGCTATCTATACTTGTTCCTGATAATTTAATGACAGATTTGGGCTCTACAGGATTGAGACACTTAATCTTTGATCGTATGCAAATCATTGAATTTTTATCTTTTGAAAACACAAAAGGAATATTCCCTCTAGTTCATAGAAGTTATAAGTTTGCAGTACTTACAATCAATAAGAGAATGATTCAAAACAGCTATTTTCATTCGTTTTTTTATAAAACATCATTATCAGATTTAAATAACGATTCAATGAAGATAGAATATCCTCTTTGGTTAGTAAAAGAATCAGAACCTGAGAAATACTCGCTATTTGAACCAAGAAACAAAACTGAGTTTAATCTCTACCAAAAAATAAAACTTTCATATCCTCCTCTTAGAGACTCGAAATTATTCGAATTAAGACGAGATTTTGATAGAACAAATGATACTACGTTGTTTCAAAACTTGAATGATGAGAACCGCCAACTTATACCGTTGTATGAAGGGAAACTAATTAATCAATTTCGCTTGGTAGGGGATCCAAGCGAAGGTGTACGAATAAATGACGCAGTAAGAAAAACCAATCAAGACTATAAGTTTTATCGTATTGGAATAAGAGCTGTTGCTAGGGAAACTGATAGACGAGCTTTAATTGCAACTTTACTACCAAAAAATTCTGTTGCTGCAAATAGTCTTTTGATGCAAAAAAACATGGCTGAATCTAGCTTGGAGGAATCACTTTTCATCTTAGGGATTCTTAACTCTTATACATTAGACTTCGTATTAAGAAAATTGATTACAATTAATGTAAATCAAACATATTTGAAACAATTACCAATTCCACCAATGACGAATACTCCCTTTGCAGTAGATTTGATACAGCTTGTAAAGAGATTGTTAATGTTGAATGGAGAAAAGTATAAAGAAATTGATACCTTACTACCTGGAACTATTTTTTCTGATTTTTCATATGAAGAGCTTATTGCAGAAATAAATGCGCGTGTAGCTATTATTTATGGATTAGAGCGAGAGGAATTAATTAATTTGCTTAGAACTTTTGAATCGACTAATCATAAACAGGCTGTTCAAGAAGAAGCCCAGCGCATAATCGAAGTATATGACCGTCTGAAAGCAGGTGAAGAATAGTGACAAAAGAATACGAAGCTCTTTATAAAAGCCGAGTAGTTGATAATCGCAATGTTTCTATGGAATTTACGATCAAACATTTGCTTAGCCAAAATAAAGTTGATCGGTTTGATTTAGCAGTCGGATATTTTTATATATCTGGCTTGCTACTAATCAAAGATACTTTTACCGAGTTTATGGAAGTACGTGATGGTCGCATGAGAATTCTGATGGGCAATGAAACAAATGAGCTGACAAGAAACACTGTGCAAGCTGGTTTTTATATTAGTGAAATAGATGACGAAGAGTTAATAAATGTATATAAGAATAAGTTTCAAAGAGAACTTCGATATTTGAAAGAAGATGATCAACTATTTTTGATGAAGTTTATCGATTGGATAGAACAAAAGCGGATTGAAGTCAAAGTTTATACTGGTGAAGCAAACTATTTCCATGCGAAGAGTTATATGTTCTATGGTAAAGAAAATGACTACTCTGGTGAATCTTTAGTTGGTTCATCAAACTTTTCGAGAAATGGGTTGCAAGGCAATACCGAATTAAACGTTTATTCCGCTGATAGTTTTAATGCTTTGCATGAGTGGTTCAAATCGATTTGGCTCTCAGATGAAGTCGATATTTTTACAGATGAACTAATCAAGACAATCAAACAAGTCTATCCAGATATACAGCAATCTAAACGCTATAAATCAGTTTCTGAAACTTACTATGATTTTGCGAATATGTTTGCTCGTCCATATGCTCAATTAGATGACGATAAAATTTGGGAAACTTTATATCCGCATCAACGTGAAGGCATTGTAAAAATTCAGAATAAGCTGATGCAATTTGGTACTGCAACATTAGCCGATGGTGTAGGGTTAGGTAAGACACGAACAACAGCTGGCGTAATCCGCTTAGAGAAAAAAATTAATCCACATTTAAAAGTGATCATTATTGCAGATAAAAAATTACATGAACAATGGCAAGCGGATTTAGATGCTGTAGATGTTGATTACAGTAATTTTAAATTCATAAATCGGGAAACATTTGCTCTAATGAAACCAGCTGAGTTGGATCTGATTGCTGCAACTTATCAAATGATTGTAATTGATGAGGGACATCAAGGATTTAAAAATAGAACTACTACAGCATATCGTCATGCGGAATATGTCTTTTCACATTCGGCTCATAATATGAAAGGGATCATGTTGACGGCGACACCTTGGAATAACAAGCGTGAAGATGTGATTAATATCGGTTCATTATTTCTAGAAGTAGATCATGTGCCACTTGATCGTGCCTATCGTACTTATTTTGCTTTCGGAGCACGTGGAAAAGCTGTTAAAGCGTTGGCAAATGATAATAAAGCCTTTGCTGAATTTTGGGAAGATTTATTCTTGCAGCGGACAAGGAAAACATACGGTGGCGAATCTGTGACCTTTGCTGAACGGTTTTTTCCAACAATTGAAGTTCCCTTCGAGCCAGTGAAAGAACAAATTTTCAGCAATAACTTTGAAAGAATCGATAATCTACATTTCCCGTATATGGATATGCTACGTTTCTTTGTTCAAGATAGTAATAATGAACTGACGCCAGGCAGATTGAAATTAATGCTATTAAAACGTGCTGATTCTAGTTGGCTGTCTTTTGTAAATTCTTTGAAGGCGATTCAAACTAAGACTCAGCAATTTGTTAAGGATTTTGATGCAATTGAAACATCCGGCAAGTACTTAGATCGATTGAAAAATTATCTATCCCATGCTTATAAGGTAGATGAATATTTTTCAAATAATTTGGGATTGTTGTTGAACATTAAGAATGAAGAAGACGAAGATCAACTGCCAAATCAATTTCGTGAATTCCAAGTAAAATCAAATCGAAATCGTCAAAAATATATCGAGCGAATTACTGGTCAAATTGAAAGCCTGACAGTTAAATCTTCTAAGAGAGTTTTTAATACGCTAAAAGCTTATGCAGTTAAAGATTTGGCTGTTTTGCAAAGCATGATTGATGAAGTTGAAAAAAATTTTTTACGTAAAGATGAAAAATTTGAAACGGTTTTGCAAAGTTTAATTATTGAGCGAGAAAAAGGTCATAAAGTCATTTTAGTGAGCCAATTCCGCGATACGATTTTGTATTATGCTGAAAAGATCAAAGAGTCGAAAAAATTTGACTTAAATAGCATCGGTGTAGTAACGGGTAATCCAGATGATAATAAAATTGGCATGGACCACTACTCTAAGAATGCTATTTTAAATCGTTTTTCACCAAAATCAAAATTGCAGACAGAATTATTTAATTCAGAAAACGAAATCAATATTTTGCTTGGAACAGACACGATTTCTACAGGACAAAATCTACAAGATGCGACTGTTTTAATGAATTTGGATGTGCCATACAATCCAATGCAACTAGAACAGCGAATCGGTCGAATCGATCGTCCCCGTGAGTATGGTCAAGTAGAACAGATTGATATCTACACTTTCCCAACTTATTCAGCGATTGAATCAATTTTGAAAATGACACAGCGCTTAGGAGAAAAGATGAAAGGTATTTATAGTGATACTGAATTTGATGATTTTGTTCTACCTGAGTATCGAGAATATGCTGAAGCTCTATTGAAAGAGAAAAATGCTACGAAAGCTTCCAAAGCCACGGAAAAAATGGTATTGGATAACGAATCAAAACAAATTATGAATGTTGGTGTATCTGCTGACTCTCATTCTGCTGATTATGATATGGCGAATAAACGAATGTACGACACTGTTCAACAAGGAGTTCATCGAGTTCTTGATCCAATTTATGGTAATATCAGTTTTTCAAAAAATATTGGTAATGCTATCGTTGTTTTAAAAATGATTTATCGTGATGTTAATGGTGAGGACATCAGTAATGAAACAATTATTGTTGATATGGATAAAATTGAAGAATGCACGATTTCTGATGCAGAGCGACGATTGAATGAATCAAAAGCAGTGAGTGTTTATTCAACACAGGAATATAGTGAAGCTAAAGCCGAGGTAAAAGCACGTGATTATCGTCAAAAATTCCAACAGATTTTAGAGCGGCGTATTGAAAAAATCAATGCTGATAATCAAAAAACAAAAGATAATTTTGACAGCATAGCCGATAAAACCTCTAAGAAAGCTGCATCGAATATTATAGATAGTATTAAAAATCCCAAACTAAGGGGGACAATTAAATCAAAAATTGAAGCTTTTGGTTTATCTGGTAAAGAAGTTCAGGAGTTAGCAAAGCGCATTGAATTTATTGATCCAGACAGTGATCTATATGATTATGTTCAAAATATCGCAAACGATGTTCAAGAATTTTGGATGAATTTTGAGGAATACGTCGACGCTTTTGATTTGCAGAATATTGAATTGAACAGTGGACGAATTAACAAAAATGAACCAACAAAACGGATTGCTACTGTTGAAAAATCTGAAGTCACATTGGTGATGGCTAATTATTCAATCGGTAACAAAAGCAATACTGTTAGAAATTAGTAAATTTTTCGAGGAGCTTTTTGTCTGAAAAAGAGCAATCAAATTAGATATTAAGAAAAAATCAATAAAAGAAAAGACTTATCAGCCGTTAATCTAATAGAGGGGGCATTTTTATGAGTATCAAGTACTTTTATCTATTGGGAAACCTCGATTTACAGAGACTCATCAGTCATATATGTGAGACCTTTATTTATTGTCCATAATATAGGTATATGTATTTGATAGTATCGAATCGGCTCGCAGAAGATTGACACCATTACTTTCAAGTAATTTGGAAGTCAATAAAATTTTTCATGTTTCATTCTCTTTAAAACATTGCTATTAAAGCATCCTAAAGTTGCTTGAAAAAATGGTTGGGCTAACCAACTCTTAAGAAAGCTCGTAAAGCTTCACAGTTCTCAAAATGTTAAGAATACTATTATATCAATGTTTTAGGCACTTTCCAAATTTTGGAGAGTGTCTTTTTTCATTTTAAATCTTAAAAAAATTGTCGTGAGTTTTACTGACATCAAAAAGCATAGGGTCATAATAATCTGTTCCACTTTAATGTGGAACAGATTACGTATTTATCTTTAGTGAGAAAAACTCTATGATATAGACAAGGAAAACGTTTTCTGAGGTGATGATGGATGTTATCAAAGCGCGAGAGTCAGTTAATTGAATTACTTTTAGAGGAGGAGAATTTTCAACCAGCAAGTTTCTTTAGTGAAAAACTCAATGTTTCGAATAAAACAATTTATCAAGATATTCAGAAGCTTGGACAGTTCTTGAATCGTTTTGAGTTAAAAATTGAAAAAAAACCGCGCATTGGGATTTACTTAATTGGAACGTCAACTAAAAAAAATGATGCCAAAATATTTATCACTAGTAAAGAAGCTATGTCAACAGAGGTAAAGTATAGTTCAAATTATCGTAGAGTGTACTTATTCGCCAATCTAATTTTTAAAACGGATAAAAAAAGATATGAGTATTTTGAAAAAAAGTTTTTTGTCAGTATTGCAACTTTGCGTAAGGACTATGAGGAAATCATCAAATATTGTCGGTTAGCTGGGATTACGATTACTTCAAATCATGTAATAGACACACAAAAAACACCTGAAGAGTTGATCCAGCGGACATTTGTCAATTATTTTGAAAAAAACATCGGTGTAGGGAATGAAAAATGTCAATATCACTTTGTTTTTGATCAAGCGATGGTTAAGTTTGTGGATGATTTTGTAAAGAATTTTTACCAACAGTCTAAGCAGCAGCCAACAAATTATATTGTCCATTCACTCAAACTTTCGTTGTTAACTTTGATTGGTCGAGTAAAGCATGGCTACCATTCACAAACAAATAAAAATCCTTTGTTTGTCGAAATAAAGAAAATGGAATTATATATGGTGGCACTAGATTTTTCAAATGGGGTCAAAGATGAATTGAATTGTTCCTTTACGATAAATGATCTTTACTTTATTTGTTCGTTGTTTATGGGACATGGAGTGAGACCGTTTGTGAATCTGGCAACCCATAGTCAACAAATCATGGAGACCACCAAACAATTTATTCAAGATATGTCGACACTGGTTGAGAAGGATTTGGAGCAAGATAGTCAGCTGCTTCAATCTCTATTTGCCCATATTGAGCCAATGGTTTATCGGTTGCAAATGGGGATTACCATTAAAAATCCTTTAAAAGAGGATATCATTCGGCAATACAGCACAATGTATACGCTAACAACTTACTGTATTCCAAAATTGGAAAAAGCAATGGGGATCAGAGTAACGGATGATGAAATTACTTTTTTGACTATTCATTTTCAGTTAGCTTTTGAAAAAATTGTGAATACGAAGCATGTTTTTCTTATTTGTCCAACTGGGTTGGGAACTTCGCAATTATTATTTCAGCGTATTCGTCATAGTTCTCCTAGCACCGTAGTCTATGAAGTGATTGATGTTCAAAAGTTGCAGGATTACAACTTAGATAGTGTCGATTTGATTATTTCAACAGTCAAATTGGAAAATGAGTATCAAACGCCGATTATTTATGTTCGACCATTACCAACGAAAGAAGAAATTGCATTGATTAATCGTCATCTTCTTACCTTGAATCAACAAGACAATACATTTTTACCATCTATTGCGCCGGATAAAACGATTTTAAAGAAATATTTGAAGGATGGTTGGATGTTCTTGAATCAAGATTTTGATAGTAGAGAATCTGTACTTTCTTTCATCACTGAGAAATATAAAGAAGAACAATTAGTAAAGGATAATTTTCTTGAGGTTGTACTTCAAAGAGAAAAACTAGGAGCTACCGGACTTTCATCAGGCGTAGCCATCCCACATGCAAATCCTAAATATGTAGTCAAAACAAAAATTTCTATTATCACTCTAAAAAACAAAATTACTTGGGGAGATGTGGATGTAAGGGTTGTTTTATTCTTAGCGATTGCAGAAGAAGACATGATTCAAGTGAAAAATATGATTGCATTACTTTATGATGTCTTTGTCTCACCTGAGAGAATAAAAAGTATTGCAAGTAAAGAAACAAGGAATGAGATTATTAACGAAATTATAGGAAAGAGGAAGTAAGATGACGAGTTATTTTGGAAAGAAAATTGCATTATTTCAATCTGAGGTAAAGAGTCAGAAGGAAGCTTTATCAATTATTGCAACTTGTCTATATCAAACAGGTTTAGTGAAGGATTCGTTTGCAGAGAATGTACTGAAAAGAGAAGAAGTGTTTCCTACTGGCTTATTAATCAATGATGTTGGGATTGCTATACCACATACGGATGCAGAACACGTGAATGATTCTCAAATTGCATTTATGTCATTGAAAACACCAGTAACTTTTTATGAAATGGGAACTGCAGATAAGGAAATTTCAGTCAGCTTGATCTTCATGTTAGCGTTGAAAGAACCACATGCACAGTTAGAAATGTTACAGAAGTTAATTACGATGTTTCAAAAAAAAGAGGTGGTTCAAAAGCTTCGAGCTGTAAATAATACTGAGGAGTATTATCACATTATTGAAAAAGAAGGATTCGTTTAATAACCATTTTGAGGGGGAGCATTATGTTAGATTTATTACAAAAATTTGTTGATCTCGGATCAATCGTTGTATTGCCAATCTTAATTTTTGTTTTTGGTTTGATTTTAGGAACGAAACCGAGTAAGGCTTTTATTTCAGCATTAACGGTTGGTGTTGGATTTGTCGGGTTGAATTTAGTTATCGATTTATTGACCAATAGCTTAGGACCAGCAGCACAAGCGATGGTTGAACGTTTTGGACTAAACTTAACAACCATTGACGTTGGTTGGCCGGCAGCAGCTGCGATTTCTTATGGAACCGTTTTAGGTAGTTTGGCGATTCCAGTAGCTATCGTAGTCAATGTGTTATTAATTATTGTTGGCTTAACAAAAACACTGAATGTTGATATTTGGAATATCTGGCATGCAGCATTTGTTGCTTCACTTGTCTACGCAGTAACGAATGACTTTGCAATGGGCATGTTGGCAACGGTTATTTATACAATGATGATTTTATTGTTTGGCGATATTTTAGGACCAATCATCAATAAATTCTATGGATTTCCAAATATTACCTTCCCACACGGAACAGCAGCACCCGGGTTTGTTTTTGCCTTACCTTTAAATTGGTTATTCGATAGGATTCCAGGATTGAAAGATTGGCATGCAGATCCAGAAACGATTCAAAAACGGTTTGGCATCTTTGGTGATTCAACAGTCATGGGCTTTTTAATTGGTTTGGTTATGGGGATTTTAGCTGGCTATGATGTTGCGGGAATTGGACAATTAGCGGTGAAAACTGGTGCTGTAATGGTCTTAATGCCTAAAATGGTGGCACTTTTAATGGAAGGCTTAACGCCTATTTCAGAATCAGCAAATTCATTTGTTCAAAAACGTTTCCCAGGAAGAGAATTATATATCGGAATGGATGCCGCATTGTCAGTAGGACACCCAGCTGTATTGTCTTCTTCGTTAATCTTAGTCCCAATCACGATTTTATTAGCAGTGATTTTACCAGGTAACACAACCTTGCCTTTCGGTGATTTGGCAACTATTCCATTCTTAGTTTGTTTGATGGCAGCTGTCTTTGGTGGAAACATTATTCGAACAATCTTAGGTGGGACGATCTACATGGTCACCATTTTATACATCACTTCATGGGTGGCACCATTTTTAACAAAAGCAGCACAAGCGGCAAACTTTGATTTACAAGGACATTCATCAGTAACTGCGATGGCAGAAGGTGGACTGTGGACAACACTTCTATACGTGGGTGGTGCAAAACTATTTGGTTACTTTGCCCTAGTCGGAATTGGTCTGATTATTACAGGTTTACTATTCTACGTGAATCGCATTTTACCTAAAAGAGCAGCTAAATAAACTGAAGCTTAATACAAAATAGGAGAGATGACAGATGAAAAAATTATTAATTATGTGTGGAACAGGTGTGGCTACTTCAACAGTGGTAACAGGAAAAGTAAAAGAATGGTTGAAATCAAAAGGACTCGAAAATGAAGTGAAACTATATCAATCAAAAGTTGCTGATGAGATTGGCAAAATTGATGACTACGATATTGTGGTCAGTACGACCGTGGTTCCTGACAACATTAAAGATAAAGTAATTATGGGGCTTCCTTTATTAACCGGAATTGGCATTGATGGGTTGTTTGACGAAATTGAAGCGAAGATTAAAGCCTAAAAAATACTTGAAAAGAAGGTAATCAAATGTTAGTTACAACGAAAGAGATGTTTGAAAAAGCGCAAAAAGAAAACTATGCGATTCCGGCAGCGAACTTTTTTGATTTAGATTCTGCAAGAACCTTTGTAGAGGTTGCAGAAAAAATGCAAAAGCCATTAATTTTAGCCTTTGCACAAGCGCATATTGAAGAATGTCCTCTTGAAGAGGCAGCGTTAATTGCAACATATTTAGCCAAAAAAGCAAGTGTTCCAGTAGCACTTCATTTGGATCATGGACAAGATGAGGAAATCATCAAGCAAGCAATCGAGCTTGGGTTCACTTCTGTGATGATAGATGCTTCGCAGGATGAGATTGAAACAAATATTCGTCGTTCAAAAGCAATTACGGAATATGCTCATGAAAGAGGCGTTGTGGTAGAGGCTGAGATTGGACACGTGGGAACGGGAAATAGTTATGAATTTAAGGAAACCACGGACACCATTTATACCGAAGTGGAGGAAGCAGCACGTTTTGCGAAAGAAACCGGCGTCGATTCATTGGCAGTTTCGATAGGTACGGCTCATGGGCAATACAAAGGAACACCGAAAATCAGCTTTGAGCGGTTGGAAGAAATTAAAAATGAAGTTTCAATTCCATTAGTGTTGCATGGTGGTTCATCATCTGGTGATGAAAATCTCCACAAATGTGCTGTTTCAGGGATCAATAAAATTAATATCTTTACTGATTTTATCACAACAGCAATGGATGTAATTAACGAAGAAAAACCAGAGGATTATTTTACACTTAAACGATTAGCGAACCAAGCGATTGCGGATACGTTAGCGCATTATTACAAAGTATTTGCAACAAAATAGAGGAGGGTTCTCATGAGAACAGTAAGAAAACCATTTTTTGTGGTTAATCCTAAATCTTATTTGTATGGTGAACAGGCATTGGAACTAGCAAAAACAGCGGATCAATTAGCTGCAGCATACGACATCGATATCATTTTTACTTGTCAACATGTTGATGTTCGGCTAATTAAAGAACAGACAACGCAGTTGATTGTGAGTGTTCAACATATCGATGGGATAGTCCCTGGTAGAGGGATGGGACACGTTTTACCTGAAGGCGTTGTAGCGGCTGGAGCAGAAGCGACCTTCCTTAATCACGCAGAACGTCCTTTATCGGTTAGTGAGCTGTGCGATGCCGTCAAGCGAGCAAAGGAACTTGGTCTATTGACTATTGTTTGTGCAAATTCTTTAGAAGAGGCGAAGCTCGTAGCTTCCTTGAAACCAGATGTGATGGTTTGTGAGCCTACGGAATTAATAGGTACAGGTCAAGCAAGTGACATTTCTTATATGATTCAAACCAATGAAGCTGTACGCAAGATGGATCCTGAAATTTTTGTTCTGCAGGCAGCAGGGATTTCAACGGTAGCAGATGTTCGCAAAGCACTTGATTCGGGGGCTGATGCAACGGGTGGAACCAGCGGGATTGTTTGTGCCAAAGATCCTGTGGACACATTGAAAGCGATGATTGAAGAAGTAAGTAAATGGAAAAAGGAGCAATCGACAAAATGATAACTTATACTGAGCAACTTGTTTTGACTTCAAATGGTCAACGAGTGACGTATCATAATATTACCGAACAAGTAAAAGAAATTGTGGCAAAAAGTGGGATAAAAAATGGTATTTGTCTTGTTCAGTCGCCACATACTACTTGTTCAGTTATTTTTGAAGAATTCATGCACGATTTGGATTTTAATGGGGACGAATTTTTGCAGGTTGATTTAAATCGGATTCTTGATCGGATCATTCCTCGAGAATTAACGGAAAATACCGATTATCGTTATCCTGGTCCGAAGCATCTTGATTTCTTGCTTTCCTTAGATGATCCAGATTATGCTGGTGATGCTGGAACGATTTTAAATGGAGATGCACATATCCGAGCATCATTCTTCGGAGCAAGTGAAAATTTCATTGTCAAAGAGGAAACATTAATGACAGGAGCTGTCGGCTCGATTTATTTCATTGATTTTGATCAAAACCGTGTTAGAAATCGAAAATGCCATATTTTAGTGATGGGTGAATAGAAAAGTAATAAGAAACAAACATTTGGGAAACTAATTGAATGATCACACCTATAAAAATTAATACGAAAGATAATAGTTAGTTCATTCCGTTTTTTTGGTTAAACTACTAAAATTCATCATAGAGAATACTATAGGGAAACAAAAACTATTTAGTTTAGAAAAAGTATAGTCAGTTATCTGATCGGTAAATAAGATCATTGGGAAGACCTTGCTTAAGGCGTTCTTCTCAGTGATCTTAATTTATTGTTATTTAAATCCATCCTTGCTTTATTGCAAAATTTATCGCTTCAATTCGTGAACGTGATGCCGGTTTTTAACAACGTTAAAATTTCAAGCTCTCTTGGGGTTAAAGGTTTTTTTTGAGTAATGAATGATTGAATAACCAATTCAGGTGAAAAAATCGTATCACCCGCCATGATTGAGCGAATCGAACGAATAAGTTCTTCACTGGGACTATCTTTTAGCATATAACCGTTGACATTGTTCTGTAAAGCTTGCTGAAAATAGTGTTCTTGCGCAAAGGTAGTCAGAACCATAATTCTCACATCCTGTTTTAATAAACGAAGCTGCTTAGCAATTTCCAAGCCAGTCAACTTAGGCATTTCAATGTCTAATAAAACGATATTTGGTTTCAATTTGATGATGTCAGATAATGCCGTATCACCATCTGTTGCAGAACCAATAACTTCAAAATCTGTTTCAAGATTCAAAATCATCGTTAATGCAGTGTTCAATAATTGTTGATCCTCTGCCAAATACAATTTAATCATGCTCATTCTCCTTAGGCAACGAAATGACAATCTTTACTCCTTGTGTTCCAGTGATCGTCAACTGTCCTTTTTCAGTTTGAATCCGTTCTTTCATTCCGCTGATTCCATAGCCGGTTGATTTTAGTTGAGTGAATCCTTGTCCATTATCTTGAATGGTAATAAAATAGGTGTCTATATTCTCGGTAAAATCAATCATCGCAATACTAGCTTTGCTGTGACGAATCATATTTGTGACGGCTTCTTTAATAACGGCTGATACTGTATGTTGAATGTTCGTCGGCCATTTTTCGGCTAGTTCCTCTCCTCCAGAATGAAGCTGAATATTGGTAACGACTAAATTTTTTTCTTCTTCTAGCATCGTTTGGGCAATTGTTCGTTCTTGTAAATCTGAAACGATCCCGCGAACTAATGATAAGTTTTTTCGGGAAGTCTTAGCAATATCATGTAATTCATTGGTTGCTTGGCGTGAATCAATTGCTATTAATTTCTCCGCTAATTCAGCCTTTAATGAAATGATGGAAAACGCTTGGCCTAAATGATCATGGAGATCACGAGCAATACGATCTCGTTCATTTTGGCGCACAACTGCTTCTAAACGTTTATTTTGTTGGTTGAGGCGATAGATCCGCCGATAAGATTCCCCTACCGACTTAGCTGCTAGTGGTGTAATAATAGCAGCTATGATAGTGATACCTACATTAATGTAACTGGATGAATGGGTGAAACGAGTGGTCCACAACATAGCGCCAAGACTAATCATGACGCTTACATAATAACCAGACAAATAATGATAGAATAAACGTTTGGTTACTGGCAGGGAGCCAATCTCCCAGGCAACGAAAATAAAGAGATATCCATTTTTTTGAAAGATACCAAATAAGCAGGCAATCAATAATTGAAGGAAAACGTCCCATGTTAAAAATTTATGAACTTCATAGCCATCTCGGTAAGCTTTTAAAAAAATAACTAAAAGTAATATAAATAACCAGTCAAACCAAGAAGTAAGGGGGAACAATGAATAGATCGTCGGTATTAAAAATACTAACCAGAAATAAGGTGCAATGCCGAATCGTTTTGGGAAAAATATGTGCTTTTCGAAAAAACTCATATGGTAGAAACCTCACTTTTACTTTGAAAAAAGACGACTACTTTGAACAGTACGAATAAAATGATCGTCCAAACTAAGAGTACCCCAAAACTAACAAAATTAAAACGTTGATAATTGATAAATCTTCTTAAAATTACAGCTGTTTGATAAGTTGGTAGCCAGTGTCCAACCTTTTGTACCCATGGGGGCATTATGCTAAGTGGCCACCATAGTCCGCTTAAAATTGCCATGGGAAAAACGATGAGATTGCTAAGCAAATTTACTACGTTATCTGAACCTAATAGAGAGATGATCATTCCAATCAATATAAGTGGGAATGATAACAATGGAACGAGGAATAAAAGACCTATTAAATGAAACCAATTAATTGTTAGCTGATTTACTAAAATTCCAGTCATTATTAGTGCCAAAACCGAAAGTATATTTAACGATAGAAAGACGATTAACATCGATAGATAATATTGTGATTTTGAACCTGGACGTAGTGCTACAAATAAATCGAACTTTCTAGTATGATCTTCTAACAGAGTATGTGCGACTGTCATAACAGAACTAATCAATGAGCTATACACAATCATACTAATCATATAAGCGATATTCCATGTTTTCGAAGCTACTGGTTGTGTTATTACCTGAGTAAATATAAGGTAAAAGCCTGTTGGCATGGCGATACTGAATAAGAGGAAGCGCAAGTTACGGAATACGATGCGTTTATAGTTGATTTGAACTTGAAACAAGAATTTTTTCATTTACCGCTACCTCCAATTACTTTTTGAAATAAAGAAGCCAACGAATTTTGCTGAATGGCTAATTCGTCTAATTGATTAAGATAAGGAATTAAAGCTTCCATCACTACGTTTGGCTCATCAGTTATTAATTGAATATGCTGATTAGTTTTTAAACATTCTTTAACAGCTGAAATGGATGTGAATGTTTCTTTTGGTAATGGAGTGGTAAATTGGATGGTTATATGACCACTTTTTTTCCGCAATGATTTCAAGGTACCATCGTATACTAACCTAGTATCTTTTAAAATAAGGATTCGATCTGCAATCTGATCCAGTTCCTCCAGATAATGGTTAGTGATAAAAAAAGTCTTTCCATTTTGCTTCAAACGGTCAATACTTTCCCAGAATGATTGTCGACTATTACTATCCATTCCAGCAGTCGGCTCATCTAAAAAAATTAGTTGAGGGTTTCCTGCCATGGTGGTTGCAAAAGTCAACCGACGTTTTTGTCCGCCAGACAATTGATCTAAGTAACACTTCTCTTTTTCTTTTAAGTTGGCTAAGCGAATCAAGGCTTCATAAGATAATGGGTTGTGATAGTAACTACGAGCAAGATTTAAACACTCTTTGACGGTGACTCGTTCGAGTGATAAGTTTTGTTGCAACATTACACCGACTTTGTCACGGACTTTCCTGATATCTTGGGTTCCCATCACATAGGTAGTCCCTGAATTTGGTTGAATCAATTGGTTAAGTAGATTGATCAGAGTGGATTTCCCTGCACCATTTTCTCCTAATAGTGCGACAGTCTCTCCGGGTGCAATCTGAAATGAGATATTATCTAAAACGGTTGTCCTGTTATACACCTTCGATAAGTTTTGTACATCGATTGTTGGATTCATATTCTTTCCTCCTGCTGATGTTATCTTAGCTATTTTTTGAGTTGTAAAACAGTCATAGATGTCATCAGTTGGACATGACAATTGTCATGTCTAAAGAACACAGAAATGTAGACTGCTGACTGAATAGTCAAAAAGTTGTTATTATTAATTAAAGAAGTGGAGAAAAGCTAAACTACCTTGTTGATTGTTCATTATGGAAACTCTTTTCACTTATATCTACTATTAAATTTCGCTAATTTTGATGTGGGGGAGGACTTTTGTTACTTGGCAACCAACTGATTTTTTTTGGAAGTTTGTGATTCATGGGGCACGTAAATTACTTTTATCAGACGTTCTACGGTATAATAAATGACGAACATGTTTCATTCATTTTCCTCTTACAACCAATTGAAAGCGTTTGTATTTTTGATTCAAGAAAGATACTTAGATGCTTGGAGTATACTTTCGTTGATATCATTGATTGGAAAACGATACCTGATGCGCTTGTCACTAAAGTTTTTCCTGACAAGTGTGCATTTGGTGGTGTTCTAACTTCGTTTACTAAAGCAATTGAAATAAATTTGAGATGAAAAAGGAGCGGATAGGATGGCTTTTCCAGAGAATTTTTTATGGGGCGGTGCATTAGCAGCCCATCAATTTGAAGGTGGTGTAATTGGAACGTCAAAAGGGCTTTCGGTGGCTGACGTGATGACAGCTGGCTCACATGGTGTACCTCGAGTGATCACGGATGGAGTTGTGGAAGGTAATTATTATCCCAATCATGTAGGGATTGATTTTTACCATCGCTATAAAGAAGATATTGCACTGTTTGCTGATCTTGGGTTCAAATGTTTTCGTACATCGATTGCTTGGTCACGTATTTTTCCAAATGGAGATGAGCTGGAACCTAATGAAGAAGGTCTTCAATTTTATGACGATGTCTTTGACGAGCTGTTGAAATATGGGATTGAACCGGTTATTACATTGTCCCATTTTGAAATGCCCTATCATATTGCCAAAGAATATGGTGGATTTATGAATCGTCAAACGATCGATTTCTTTCTTAAGTTTGCAGAAGTGGTATTTAAGCGCTATCAAAATAAGGTGAAATACTGGATGACATTCAACGAGATCAACAACCAAATGAACTATTCAAATGATATTTTTGGTTGGACCAACTCAGGTGTTCATTTTGGCGATTATGAAAATCCAGAGGAGGCGATGTACATTTGTGGCCATCATACGTTAGTTGCTTCTGCTAAGGCGGTTAAACTAGGAAAATCAATCAATCCAGATTTCGAGATTGGGAATATGATTGCGATGGTGCCTATTTATCCATTTTCTTCTCGACCAGCGGATCAAATCTTAGCGCAACAGATGATGCATGATCGTTGGTTTTTCTGTGATGTACAAGTTCGTGGACACTATCCAAATTATGCCCTTAAAATGTTTGAGCGTAAAGGGTACCAGATCGATATAACAGAAGCAGATCGACAAGCACTCGCTGAAGGTACAGTGGATTATATCGGTTTTTCATACTACATGAGTAATACGGTCGATTCGCAAGTCCATCAAGATGTTTCAACGAATGTTAGTGGTGGAAGTACGAACTCCGTAACGAATCCATTTATTAAGGAATCTGACTGGGGGTGGGCGATCGATCCAGAAGGTCTCCGTTATTCATTGAATGCTTTTTATGAGCGTTATGAACTCCCATTATTTATTGTTGAAAATGGGTTTGGTGCCATTGATGTTCTGGAGGCGGATCACACGATTCATGATCCTTACCGTATCGAATATTTACGTAGTCATATCCAAGAGATGGAAAAGGCGATCAATGAAGATGGTGTCGTGCTTTTGGGTTACACGCCGTGGGGTTGTATTGATTGCGTGTCATTTACAACAGGGGAGATGAAAAAGCGTTACGGTTTTATCTATGTTGATCGGAACAATGATGGTTCTGGTACGCTAGAAAGGTATAAAAAAGACTCCTATGATTGGTATAAGCGGGTAACAACCTCTAATGGAACAGAGCTTTAGACGAGCAAACATTTAAATAGACCACAAAAAATCAGCTGGTTGTTTTCAAATCAGCTGATTTACTATTTATTTGTATTAAATTGAAAGAGAGTAAAAAGTTTATGCAAGTTGACCAACCTTATTTATAGAACCGTTTTTATTTTTTCCCATAAGTGATCCAGATCCATTGTTCCGTACTCTGCTTTAGAAATAGCTATCACTGGTATCTGAGGGAATTTCTTTTCAATTTCTTCTTTGGCATAGGCAAACGTTGGGGTTAGTAAAATAATATCTGCTTCCGAGGCGTGTTCGTCTATCTGACTTGCTTCATATATTTTAAGAGCCCAAGGTTGATTTTTTTCTCTTAAAAACTTCGCTAATTTCATTTCTAAGAACTGGGTTTGCAAACTACCATTGGTAGAAATAAAATTAAAAGACAGATCAAAAATGACAATAGTTTTCATTTTTTGTTCCGCATGTTTTTGAGGATTGTTCATCGAAGTAGTAGCCATTTGTTTTCTTCCTTTCGTTTCACCTATTTGTTATCTCTAGTATACGACAATTGTTTTGTAAGCGCTATTTTAAGTTGGTGGAAATAAGTGTGCTTTTTCTTTTAATTTCATTTCACATAGCTACATAGTGAATAAATATGAATAAACAGCTATTTTATGTTGAACTTTCATTATTCAGCTCATAAAAGGGGTCAAACAATGCTATACTTTATCCAATGGAAAACAGAATAGGAGAAAAATGTATGGATCAAAAAACATTTATTGTGCTATTGATTTGTGGCGTGATCGTTTTGCTCATTGCTCTAGATTTCAATGCGCGTCGAAAATTAAAAGAAAGTGTCCATCAGAAATGGGGAAGAGTGCCTTATCAACCTCGATTTGATAAAGAAAAAAGTTTAAAGGAAGCGTGGCTCACAGAAAAAGAATTTCGTTCATGGTCAAGTGAAGTGGATGACTTGACGTGGTACGATTTGGATATGTTTGAAGTTTTTGAAGGCATCAACCTGACATACTCTAGTATTGGTTCGGAAGCTTTATATCAACGGCTGAGGAGCTTTAACTTTGGGGAAGATCAACGATTAGAAAAGTTAATTGCTTTTTACCAAGAAAACCCTCAAACAAGAGAAAAAATCCAATATCAATTTGCACGACTAGGGAAAAAAGATGGTAATTTTACGAAGCAATATTTAGCGGATGGCCAAAGTAAACAGATCGGACATGTCGGCTTTTATACTTTTTTAGGTCTCTTACCGATCATTGGTTTAATTTTATTATTATTTGGACAAGTCTTAGGTATCTATCTAGCGATTGGTAGTTTGATTTTTAACACACTTTATTATCAAGTCAAGAAACAGACATTAGAAACTGAGATTAATAGTATGGGTTACCTAGTCTCAACGATCTCAACAGCGAATCAAGTAGCAAAGATTGCTACACCGGTTCAAGATGAATTACGGCAAAATGTTAAACCGTTAAAAGATATTCCTAAATTTGGTTTTTCTTTTCGAGTTAAGAGTGGGTCGGAAGCAGAAATTTTATTTGATTATGTCAATATGATGTTCATGTTGCCGTTTATTTCTTATCACTTTGTTATTAGCAGGTTAGAGAAAAAAACGAAAGAAGCAATGAAGGTTTGGGAATTATTGGGAGAAATGGAAGTAGCGGCTGCGGTTCTCAACTATCGTACTTACATGCCCATTACCTGTCAGCCAGAATTTACGGACAATGGCGTAGAGGCAGAAGATCTCTATCATCCTCTCTTGAAGGAAGCGGTAGTGAACCCAGTAGATTGGAACCAGAACATTTTAGTGACGGGCTCGAATGCTTCAGGTAAATCTACTTATGTGAAAAGTATTGCGATCAATTGTATCTTAGCACAGACGATCCAAACAGCCCTCGCAGAAAAATTTACCTTGCAGCACGGTCACGTACTGACTTCTATGGCGATCGAAGATGACTTGTTTGCAGGAGATAGTTATTTTGTTTCAGAAATCAAATCGATTAAACGTCTACTAGATCAAGTGGAAAAAGGGGAAAGATGTTATTGTTTTGTGGATGAGATTTTAAAGGGAACCAATACGATCGAACGGATTGCTTCTTCTGCAGCAGTAGTAAGATGGTTGGCAGATTACCCTTCACTAGCTTTTGTGGCAACTCACGATATTGAATTGACTGAGATCTTGAAAAATGAATGTGAGAATGTCCATTTTGAGGAACAGGTCACAGCAGAAAAAGGAATCAGTTTTGATTTTAAATTAAAGCAAGGTCCAGCAAAAACCAGAAATGCGATTGCATTATTGAAAGTCTTAAATTATCCGGAAAAACTAGTTGCGGATGCAAAAGAAGCAGCAACATTTTTTGATCAACATCGAAAATGGGAGATTTTTGACTAAAACGTACGGACTTAATATGTCAGGCTTGAATGGTTTGTCGCAAACTCATTTATATCAAAAAAGGAAGAAAGCGTGCCTTTTCCTGATGGAGAAATCATGCTTTCTTCCTTTTTGGACATGGATAAAAGGATTCGATTTATTTTAGTAGAACAACTGATCGAAAGAAGATGAATGATTGATTTTATATTGGATGCTCGAATACATAAAATTCTATTTTATTTTGAAAACTTTATTCATTTTCTTTCAATCATTCCATGTTACAATAGAGAATCAGATGGAAAAAAGGAGATCGTTAAAAAAATGACACAGGCTCTTGAAATAAAGAATTTAAAAAAAGTATACGCAACGGGAGTTGAAGCGTTGCGAGGGATTGATTTAACGGTGGAAGAGGGCGATTTTTATGCCTTGCTTGGTCCTAATGGTGCGGGGAAATCTACGACAATTGGGATCATCACTTCACTTGTGAATAAAACTTCTGGCGAAGTAAAAGTGTTTGGTTATGACTTGGATACTGATTTGGTTCGTGCCAAACAACAAATCGGATTAGTACCGCAAGAATTCAATTTTAATCCTTTTGAAACAGTTCAACAAATCGTAGTGAATCAAGCAGGATATTATGGTGTTTCACGACAAGAAGCAATCAAGCGTAGTGAAAAATACCTTAAGCAATCCAATCTATGGGAAAAAAGAAATGTTCGTGCACGCATGCTTTCTGGTGGGATGAAACGGCGACTGATGATTGCTAGAGCATTGATGCATGAACCGAAACTATTGATTTTAGATGAACCTACTGCAGGTGTAGATATTGAACTAAGACGTGAAATGTGGGAGTTCTTGCGAGAATTAAATGAACAAGGTACCACGATTATTCTAACGACTCATTATTTGGAAGAAGCCGAAATGTTGTGTCGGAATATCGGGATTATCCAATCAGGTGAATTGATTGAAAATACAAGTATGAAATCATTACTTTCTAAATTACAATTTGAAACGTTTATTTTTGACTTAGCACCGTATGAACAAGCGCCAGTTCTACAAGGGTACACTAGTACGTTTGAAGATGAGCGGACCCTTGCTGTTGAAGTAGAACGGGATCAAGGGGTCAACGGAATCTTTGATCAATTAAGTGAACAAGGGATAAAAGTGCTTTCGATGAGAAATAAATCGAATCGCTTAGAAGAATTATTCTTGAAAATCACGGAAGAAAATGGTCATGTGGAGGAAAAAAATGTTTAGTCTTTATTTTACAGCTTTAAAAAGTTTAGCCATCAAGGAAACCAATCGCTACTTGCGGATTTGGGTCCAAACACTGGTTCCACCAGTGATTACCACCTCACTTTATTTTGTGATCTTTGGGAAAATGATTGGCGGACGTATTGGTGATATGGGTGGATTTTCCTACATGGAATTTATTGTTCCAGGGTTGATCATGATGTCCGTTATCACTAGTTCTTATTCCAATGTTTCGTCCTCATTTTTTTCTCAAAAATTCCAGAAAAATATTGAAGAAATTTTAGTTGCGCCCGTTCCCACACATGTGATTATTTGGGGATTTGTGATTGGTGGACTGGGACGTAGTATCTTGGTCGGGGCGTTGGTAACGATGATTTCGCTCTTCTTCGTTCCGCTAAATGTCTTCTCTTGGGGCATCGTGATTGTTACTTTGCTGATGACATCGATTTTATTTTCACTAGCGGGTTTGATCAATGGGATTTTCGCACAGTCGTATGATGATGTGTCGATCGTGCCGACCTTTGTCCTTCAGCCATTGACATACCTCGGTGGTGTCTTTTATTCGATCTCTATGTTGCCACCAATCTGGCAGGCAATTTCTAAAGTTAATCCGATCGTTTACATGATTTCAGGATTTCGTTATGGGTTCCTTGGAACGACAGATGTACCCATCATGGTTTCGATCACGATTCTTGTGTTATTTAGTTTAGTGCTTTATTCACTATGCTGGTATTTAATCAATAAAGGTAGAGGGTTAAGAAGCTAGAGTTTGTGGAATGATCAAAAAAACTTATTCTATTTTCTACAGAAACGGATTGATTTGATCAAATTTTTGGTAATAGACAAGAAATAGTTGAGTCTAGGATAGATGCTTATCCTAGACTTTTTTTGTTCGATTAAAGGACTTCCTCATACAAATTTAGACGATCTACTCTTAAATTAACTAAATATAATATGTTAAAATGATAACTAAACTTTAGTTTTTAGTGTTTTATCTAGTATAGAAAAATAAAAAGGGGATATGGAATGACAATTGAATTTCGCGAAACGACGTTAACTGATGTGCCAGCCGTCATGAAAATCATTAATGAAGCAAAACGGTTATTAGCTTCCGCTGATAGTCCGCAATGGCAAAATGGTTATCCAAATGAAGAAACGATCAGGCAAGATATCGAAAAAACATGGTCTTATGTTTTGGTAGTCGATGGAATCATTGCTGGAACATTAGCCTTACAAAAAACACCTGATAAAAATTATCAAGAAATCTTTGAAGGAAGTTGGGAAAAAGCTGATGCGCCCTATACAACAATCCATCGCATTGCACTAGCTGATGCATTTCGCGGACAAAAGCTGGCTTACCGACTCGTTGAGTATGCAGAAGCAGAAACAAAGGCCTTAGGAATGGCACAAGTAAGAGTTGATACGCACAAAAAGAATACTAGTATGCAACGTATCATGGCTCATTGTGGGTTTGAGTTACGTGGTATCGTCTATGTCGACGATGAGATAGACAATGAACGATTGGCGTATCAAAAATTGCTTTAGTAAAGGAAGCAGTGGTTTTGCTTCTTTTGTTGATTCCTAGTATAATGACTCTGTTTTTTAGAATAGTGAACGAAGAGTATTACATGGCGAAACTACAATGAAATGGAGAGTTATCAGTGAAAGAAAATTTTTGGGCAGAATTACCGAAGCCCTTTTTTATATTAGCACCAATGGAGGATGTCACAGATGTGGTGTTTCGACATGTTGTGCAGGCGGCAGGAGCGCCCGATGTGTTTTTTACAGAATTTACAAATTCCGATAGTTTCTGCCATCCTGATGGTAAAGAAAGTGTCAGAGGTCGCTTGACATTTACCGAAGATGAACAGCCGATGGTTGCTCATATCTGGGGTGATAAACCAGAATTTTTTAGACAAATGAGTATCGAACTAGCAGAAATGGGTTTTAAAGGGATCGATTTGAATATGGGATGTCCGGTTCCTAACGTTGCTGAACGTGGGAAAGGGAGTGGCTTGATTCTTCGTCCGGAAGTTGCAGCGGAACTGATCGAAGCAGCGAAAGCAGGAGGATTACCTGTAAGCGTCAAGACAAGAATCGGCTATACAGAACAAGAAGAGTTGGAAGGTTGGTTGAGTCATTTATTGAAACAAGATATCGCCAATCTTTCTGTTCATTTACGTACGAGAAAAGAAATGAGTAAAGTAGATGCTCATTGGGAGTTGATCCCTCAAATCGTAGCATTAAGAGATCAACTTGCGCCACAAACGTTGCTTACGATCAATGGCGACATTCCTGATCGGCAAACGGGCTTGGAATTAGTTGAAAAATATGGTGTAGACGGGATTATGATCGGTCGTGGGATCTTTAAAAATCCTTTTGCTTTTGAAAAAGAACCAAGGGAACATTCAGCAACTGAATTGATTGATCTTTTACGTCTGCAATTAGATCTCCAAGACCAATATGCCAAAGAAATCCCCCGTTCAATGACTGGGCTACATCGTTTCTTTAAAATCTATGTCAAAGGATTTCCGGGCGCAAGTGACTTACGTGTTCAATTAATGAATACTAAATCGACCGACGAAGTCAGAGCGCTTTTAAATGCTTTTTCTAATCAAGAGTAACCGATGAAAATTTCAAGAATACTGTATTCTGTTTGTATTTTTGAATCTTATAAAAGAAATCAGAGGTAGATAAAACGCCGAATGATCCGAATGAATTTTCGTGATCATTGGGCTTTTTTTTGTAAAAGTAGTTATTTAATGAGAAAATTGAATGGCAAATGAGACAAAACTTGTCACAGTCTCTTCTAGTATCTCTAAAAACGAATAAACGGCGTTCAAGAAGCAACTCCTCAAGAATAAGCGATGATTTTCTAAAATATGAGGAGCTATTTAAAAAAATCCTCTCTTATTCGCTCGGGGCTAAACGCTTCTTTCACAGCCTCTTGCTAAACGGTGTTCAAACATCAGCTCCTTGAAATAAGCCTGAATTTTTCAAAACATGAGGAGCTGTTTCAAAAAATTCTTTCTTATTGTCATCAGAGCTACCCGATGTTTTCACGACCTCTGATTCACGGTGTTCAAAGAGCTGACCTTCGGCGATAAGTCAAAAAATCTCAAAACATGGGGAGCTGTTTCGAGATTTCCATCCTTAATGCCCCTGCGATTACTCGTCGCAGTTTTTACTTGGTGAGCGCTCAGGTCAAAACACTCTTTTCACGACCTCTTGTTCACGGTGAGACAAAAGTAGCATCTTCGGAAATAAGCTGAAATTTACCAAAAATTTGAGAAGCACCAAGTAGGTAACAATCAACATCAAAAACTAGTTTTTGTGTTTCTTGTCAATTTTCGGAAATTCCTTCTTATTTCTTGATGCTAAACACTTTTGTCTCAACCTCTTTGAGCATATTAGTTTATCACTTGATAAATTTTGCGTTATCATTAAATTTATCAAGTGATAAAAAAGGTAAGTAGGTGATCCCATGAAAAAAATTATTGTCATTGGGGCGGGAGTAGCTGGATTAAGTGCCGCAGTTCGGTTGCAAAAGCTAGGATATGAAGTCACACTGTACGAAAAAGATCGTCAAGTTGGCGGGAAAATGAATCAAATCAAAACGGCAGGATTTACCTTTGATTTAGGACCAACGATTGTGATGATGCCAGAAATTTATCGGGAAGTATTTGAATTTTGTGGGAAAGACCCCGATGACTACATTCCAATGAAAAAAGTTGATCCAATGTTAAAACTGTATTTCAACAAAGAGGAACCAATCGAGTTTTCCAATGATTTAATTGAATTGACAAAGACGTTGGAAAACATTTCGCCAGAAGATACACAAGGTTATTTCGCATTTTTAGCAGATATCTATCAGCGATATACGATCGCAAAAGAAGCCTTTATCACGAAATCATTTCGTGGTTTTTGGGATTTTTATAATCCTAAATCATTATGGGCAGGGATCCGCTTGCGGACATTCAGCGATGCGTATACGTCTATTTCTAAATTTGTGAAGGATGACCGTTTGCGTAAATCGTTGGCTTTTCAAACACTTTATATCGGGGTATCGCCTTATCAAGGACCCTCTTTATATACGATTATTCCAATGATCGAATTATTTTATGGTGTTTATTTTATTGAAGGTGGAATGTATACGTTAGCGACTTCATTGGCTCGATTGTTTGAAGAATTAGGTGGAAAGATCGTTTACGAAACATCAGTAGATGAAATCCTAATTGACAATAAGATTGCTAAAGGGATCCGAATCGGGAAAGAACAAGTGATGGCTGATGCTATTGTATGTGGCGCTGATTTTCCTTATGCGATGAAGGAATTAATTCCTGATGAAAGAAAACGGGGAAAGTATACAAATAAAAAAATCGCTAAATTTGAATATTCATGTTCTTGCTTTTTGATGTATCTTGGCTTAGACAAGAAATACCCAGAGGAACACTTGCATAGTATTTATTTTGCAGAAGACTTTAAACAAAATGTTGATGATCTATTTGAACGAGGAAAGTTACCAGATGATCCATCTTTTTATTTGTACCGACCGTCATTGATGGATGATTCGCTTGCACCTGAGGGTCAGGAAGGCTTATATGTCTTAGTACCAGTGCCAGAATTGTCAAAATATGAGAAGTGGACGGAACAAACGATGCAAGCCTATCGCCAAAAAATCATCCGATTGCTCAAAGAAAAGACGATTTTTAAGGATATCGATGAGCATATCGTATCCGAAACATTGATCACGCCCAAAGATTTTTCTGAACGTTTCAATGCTTATAATGGAGCGACTTTTGGCTTAAAACCGACACTGAAACAAAGTAATTATTACCGCCCGCATAACAAATTTTCTGCAGCAGAAAATTTATATTTTTGTGGGAGTAGTACCCATCCTGGCGCAGGGGTACCAATTGTTATGCAAAGCGCAAAATTAGCGGTAGAGGAGCTGTTGAGAGATGATAACCATTAACAATGATCCTTTTCAAGAATACCAAAAAGATTTTGCCTATTGTGAATCAATCATCAAGAAAAATTCAAAATCGTTTTACCTGGCTTTCTCACAGTTGCCTAAACGAAAAGCTCAAAGTGTCTATGCCGTGTATGCGTTTTGCCGACGTGCAGATGATTTGATTGATCGCGACAACAATCAAGCGGGATTGAGACAGTTAGAACGGCAATTGCTAGATTTTAATGAGGGAAAGGTTCCCAACGATCCAGTCTGGCGTGCGCTATCAGTGGTCTTTGACAATTTTCCCATGGTAACCGCTCCTTTTTTTGATATGCTGACTGGTCAACGAAAAGATGCTGATTTTAAGCAACCAGAAACAAGAAAAGATCTTGAAGAATATTGTTATTACGTTGCAGGTAGTGTAGGTTTGATGTTGCTTCCGCTTTTAACTGAGCGCCCAGCTGACATCGTTGTACCAGCTAAAAAATTAGGTGAAGCGATGCAGTTAACGAATATTTTACGAGATGTTGGAGAAGATTATCAAATGGGGCGAATCTACCTGACAAAAGAAGACATGACTAGATTTGGGGTGGCAACTACCATGTTAAAAGAAAAGCAAGCCCAAACACAATTAGTCGCTTTATGGGAATCACTGGCTCAGCAGGCTGAAAACTTATATGAAGAATCATTTGAAATGTTTCCTCTTATTACAGAAGATTGTCGTCAAGCACTTGCCAGTGCTGCGTTTATTTATCGTGAGCAATTAAATATCGTGAGAAAACAGCATTATTCTTTATTTGATAATAAGAATAAAGTTAGTCATTATCGAAAAGTACAGCTTTTAAAAGAGGTCAAAAGTTATCTCAAAAGCTATTGAACCGTCTGATTATTAAAGAACCGAATATAAATTCAATATTGTTGTTTTCAAACGATCATTAGTTGAAAAAATTGAAAGCAATGAGCCCGAGACCAAAAAGGTTGTCGGGCTTTTTATCACTGTTTTGTTACATAGGTCTTTCTATGCGAGAAAAATTTTCAGATAAAAATAAAGATTTAGCGGAATATTTTAGAACTTGTCGTATATTATTCATGACCAAGGTAATAGTTTTACCAACTAAATGCTAGGAGGATGGAAGAATGGGACCAATTGCAGTTACGCCTGATCAATTAAAATCACAAGCGAAGATCTATCAGCAATCAGCGCTCCAAATACAAGAGGCTATCCGAAAAGTAAATACGATGAACCAGCAAATTGCACATAATTGGAAAGGACAAGCTTTTCAAGCATATCTTGATCAGTATCACCAGTTAGAAGGTAGCGTTAAACAAATGACACAATTATTTGAAAGTATTTATGAGCAACTCAACAACTATGCGAATACCGTCTCAGAACGGGATCGTCAAGATGCTCGGAATTTTGGGTTGCTATAGCGTTTATCAGTAAAAACCAATCTTCGTTTGACTTGTACTCATTAAAGCAGCAAATGTCAGTTGTTTTTTAGCTATTTTCATTTGGTTTTTGTTTTGATTCCTTGACTTTGAATGTAAAAAATAAGCCATACATGAAAAAAGGGGTAACTCAATGAAACAGGGAATAGTCATTGATATTTGTTTACAAATCGAACAGCAAACGATCGACTTGCAAATACCTAGGGAAATAACCATTAGGCGCTTAAAGGAATTATTTGTGAACGCACTTCAGGTTTCTTCGATCGTGCTACCGGCTGCGTTCGATTTAGAAGTGACAAATAAATCAATACGATTGAATGAAGAATTTCTTTTATCAGATTATCCAATTAGTCATGGTGACCAACTGTTAATCAAGCCACGTATCCTTAATGGTGGTGACAACAAGTAATTGAAGAGCGAAAAGGATGTATTTAAAAAAGAAGGTATTAAAATAACCGATGAACAAGTGGAAATTCAGCTACAAGCGAATCAATATGCGCTGGATCAGATCGAACAATATACATTTTTTTTAAAACCTAAAAGAAATTTACTGGCAGGTGACGTTAGCCATTTATCTACAGAAAAATTAATCATTCAATACAAAAAAACAAATCAAATGAAGTGTTTCTCACAGGTTTTGATTAAATTAGATTTTTACCAACGATTATTGCTTGCCCAAAAAGTCAATCAATTGTGTGATTTTATGAATGGACCGATCCAACCATTGTTTCATCCCGATAATTTGTTTCTGTTTGGAGAAGAGATTTTTCTTGCACATCGAGGGTTTATGCAAGTTATCGCTCCATATACGGTCACTGAAAATGATTTTCTGAAGCAATATCGGGCACTGGTGTTGGCTATCTTATATCCTAATTTGAGTTATGAGAGTTTAAATGGAGGAAGTGAAGGATTAACAGATGACTTGTCGAAATTGCTCCATGGAGCAAAAAATGTAACAGAAATCAATCAGATTATTAGCGACCAAATCGAAACACAAAAGGAGATTCGAACGACAGAATTACGTGTGGTCAGTAGGAAAAATTACTTTATTTTTAAATGGGGTAGCCTTTTATTCAGCTTGTCAACCATCCTTTTTGCTTTATTAACAGGAAATTATGCGTTTTATCAATTACCACAAATAGAACGGAGCGTGGATGCACAAGCAAAATATATAGCCAAGGATTATGCAGGTGTTTTAACGGCTTTAGCAGATGTATCCCCCAGTTTGTTTTCTCAAAGTATCAAATATATAGTGGCTGTTAGTGTCATTCAATTAGATCATTTAACTTCATTAGAAAAAACAGCTATTTTAAATCAATTATCTCAAGAGTCAAGTGAGAATCGTTTGCTTTATTGGATTTACATTGACAGAAATAATCTCCAACAGGCATTGGATATCGCTCAAAACATTGGAGATGAGCAGTATCTTTTGCATGTCTATACTAAGTTATATCTGACAGTAAAAATGAACGATCAAATGAGTGGTGAAAAAAAGCAAAAATTACTAAAAAACTATCAAGAAAAAATTAGTCAATATAGCAAAAAGCCAGGAGAGAATAAATCTGAAAATCCCACAAAATAAGACACTATGTACCGAGAATCAGATGAATATCAGTCTTTCCATCCTTTTTGATCTCTTTTATTTTGGGGAGATGTTTATTCATGAAGTATTTACTCAAAATGATAAAGAGCTGGTGATCGCCGGCAAAAAAATATGTTATATCAAACAGCATATAAATTTTTCAGACTCTTCGATCAAAGATGATCCGAGGTTTCTGATATTAAAGCATGAAACATTGCAGAGAAAGTGGATCGATCCACCGAAGCAATTGATTGATATTTCATGTGCAACAACCTCTGCCTTGATGATTGAATCAGATGCAATAATTGCGATAGATTATCAGGATAATAACTATCAATTGAGTATATATCCTAGTAAAGCACCCGTTTATTATAACCAGCAACTTGTAACAAAAGGTGTATTTACTTTCCAAGTAGGTGATCAGATCGTAGTGGATCAGTGGATTATCGAAAGGCGGGAAAAGCAGTGGCAGATCATCGGTTTAGGTCAAGCGATCCAATTAAATCCATGGGTACTTTCTGAAGTCCCTTATATACCTGAATATCCTAAGCACTTCCCCTTTTTTAGAAGAAGCCCTAGAATCTATCTGGAAGAGCCAAAAGTACAAGTGGAGGTTCGATTACCGAGACACGAAGCAGCTCAGGAGAAACAATCCTTTTTTAAATTGGTTCTCCCGTCTTTAGGCATATTTATCTTAAGCGGAATGTTTCTGTTTTTTAGCAATCGAAACCTTCTTCTGATACTAGGTATGTATGGACTTAATTTATTGACGTCCAGTATCTCTACTATCAATTATTTATTAAATAAAAAGAAAATAAAACGAAAAAAAAGTGAACAAAAAATAACTATCCAACAATATAGAATCAAAAAAGCTTTTGAATTAAACAGGTTACAGCAAAGACAAAAAGAAGTTTTACAGTACATGTATCCTTCTAATGATCAATTAGCACGAATGACAAAGGAATGTCATCCAAGAATCTATGAACGTCGACCAAAGGATAAAGATTTTTTAACTGTTTGCTTAGGAATAGGCGAACGTCCATCCAGTTTTAAAATTGTTAGTTCTTATTTGGATGAGGATCAATGGAACGATGAAATTCTATCCGATTTTATTCGTCCTTATCAAAAATTAAAGAACGCACCTATTGCGATTTCGTTAGCAACTCAGTCAGTGGGGCTTGTCGGTCCATCGAATGTTTTGCAGGAAGCTCTTCAATCTTTACTATTTCAAATTTCTGTCTTGCACTCTTACCAAGAGGTTGAGTTTATCACTCTTCTTCAAGAAAAAGAATATGAAAAAACATGGAAAAATTGGCGTTGGTTACCACATCATACGTTGCGATCCTTTCCACTTAAACAAAGAGGGCTCCTCTTCAATTTAAAAAATCGAGAGTTGGTTTTGAGTGCATTTTATAAGATCCTTTCTAAAAGGAAGCAGCAACTACAACATGCTGATTATCAGAAGATAGCTTTTAAACCAACTTATGTTTTTTCAATTATCACAGAAGAAGGCTTGCGGGAGCATGAAATCAGTGAGTTTTTAACGGAAGAATTAAATCGGTATGGTGTCGTAGTTATTTGGGCGAAGGAATCTATCGATCAGTTGCCTGAAACTGTAACGACGTTAATAGCGTATCAAAGTCAAGATATTGCTATGCTGATCAATCATAAAGAACAACACATTAATCAACCATTTATACCTAATCGTTTACCAACTAGTTATCCACTTGAACAAGCAATTTTTCGCTTAGCTAACTTATTCCATGAAGAAATTGAAAATCAAAATCTGCCAGAAAAAATCAATTTATTAGAGCAATATCAAGTTCAGACTGTTGAGGAGTTAATGATTTCTAAGCGCTGGTTGAACGCAGAGCCAAGTAAGACATTGCGTTCATTGATCGGCTGGCAGAGAAAAAATCAGGGGATCTACTGGGATCTCCATGAACAGGCACATGGACCTCATGCTTTAATTGGTGGCACGACTGGTTCAGGGAAGTCAGAATTTCTGATTACTTATTTAGTGGGATTAGCCATCAATTTTTCTCCTGAAGATGTAGGGATTCTAGTGATTGATTGGAAAGGTGGCGGCCTCGCACAAACAGTAAGTAAGTTGCCACATTTTATGGGTGCGATCACTAATTTAGACCGAGTTGGTACGTCCCGTGCATTGATCAGTATCAAAGCGGAGCTGGAAAAGCGACAAAGGTTACTTGCGACCTATGAAGTAAACAACATCAATGAGTATATGCAGTTATACAAACAACGAAAACAAAGGAACGTTTCTGAATACCCTGATCAGCCGCTGCCTCATCTTTTTCTAGTATCCGATGAGTTTGCCGAATTAAAAGTCAATGTGCCAGAATTTTTGGAGGAGCTGACTTCAGTAGCGCGGATTGGTCGTTCACTTGGCGTCCATTTAATTTTAGCTACTCAAAAACCAGCCGGAGTAGTCAACGACCAAATCGAGGCGAATAGTAAAAGTAAAGTGGCATTGAAAATGGCAAGTGTTCAAGACTCAAAGGAACTTTTACAAACAACAGATGCAGCTTATGTGTCAAGACCAGGGAGGGGTTATCTTAAGGTAGGAGAAAATGACGTCTATGAATTGTTCCAAAGTGGTTATACAAAAGCACCCTACGCACCAAACCAATCTCTTGAAGATGAACGGATCGTTGTTGTGAATGAATTTGGTCAAAAGGAGGTCCTCTTTGCTCCTACAGAAAAAGATTCGAGGAAAGCAGCGGGCAGTATAGTTACGCAATATGAGGCAGTCAGAAGGTTGATTGTACAAACTTTTCAACAATCAACATTCAGCCAACCATCACAACCTTGGTTACCAGAATTACCAACGTGGTTAGTAATACTTGTCTTTAAAGGAAATGAACGGAATACATTAAAGGTTCCCATAGGCTTGTTAGATGTACCTCACGAGCAAAAGCAAAGTCATTATTACTATGATTGCGAGAAAAGTAGTCATACCGTTGTATTCGCTAGTTCTGGATATGGAAAATCTACGTTACTACAAACAATTGTTTTAAGTCTTGCAAGACAAAATACTCCAAATCAAGTATGGTTTCATCTAGTTGATTTTGGTACTAATGGCCTTTTACCGTTGAAGAAGTTGCCACATGTCGTTGACATCGTCACTTTAGAAGAAGAAGAAAAAAGACAAAAAATGTTTGTGAGAATCAATCGATCATTGGCGGAGAGAAAACAACTGTTTAAAGAAAAGGGTGCCACAAATCTCTACCAATACCAAGAAAAAACGAGCATCCAATTACCGATCATTTTTATTATATTAGATAGCTACGAGAGTTTGGGGATAGAGGATAAACGAAAAGATTCCATCGATGAAACAATCGTGCATTTACTAAGAGATGGTGCAAGTTTAGGGATTTATCTTATTCTATCTGCAAATCGTGTGGGGAGTATTCGCCTAAATATGATGAGTCAATTTGCAACAAAGCTGTTTATGTATTTACATGATGAAAGTGAAATCAAACAAGTGCTGGGAAGAGAAGCGATTGTTGCGTTGCCTATTAAAGGAAGAGGGCAAGTGATGCTTGACCGACCAACGATATTACAATTTTATTTACCCACTAATGGTCAAAATGAATCAGAAATATTCGAAAAAATGGAAGAAGAAATAACAAATATAGATCAAGACTGGGTAGGAAAACGTCCTGAAAAAATCCTGATGGTGCCCGAACGGTTAACGCCAAAAATTTTCAGTCAGTTTGTGCGCAATAAAGAAAAAGACTTGGTGTATCTAGGTTTGAATAAGCAAACAGTTGAGGTGGAATCATTTGCATTTTTTCTTGGAAAGCAGCTAGGTTTATTTTTTACTTCCAATGTACAATTGCAGAGGATGTTTTCATGGTGGCTATCACAAATGAAGGATGTGGAAGAAAATGTTATTTTAATCGATGTTTCTGGAACATTGGAGCAAATAAAAAATGAAGTGACTTCGTATTTTAGCTTGCATGATGTCGCAAAACGAAGTGAGAAATTTACTCATTTCTGGGATGAACTGTGGTTCACGCCAAAAACGAGAAAAATCGTAGTTCTTAATGGACTGGCTGATTTCGTGGAAGAAATGGGGTTACTCTCGGGAGAAGTAAGCAAGTTATTAAATAGAGGAAATTCGTGTTTTCAATTCATTTTTATTGATCTGTTAGCGAAAACTGGCAACTTTTATGGTGGAATGACTCAAATAGTAAAAGAAAATGTTTCTCAGATCCTTTTTGGTGGGAGTCTCCAAACTCAAGGATTTGTTGATGATTTTACATTTACAAGAGAAAATAACCCAAATAATAAAAATAGTTTTTACAGTTTAAAGGATGGAAAGTTGGAAATCATAGTAGTTCCTGTCGAAGAAGAGTGAGGGTAAAAATGATACCGCACTAAAAATAATGTACCCGAACAAGAGGGCACGGGTGCATGGGTTAGCTCCAACAACAGAAGGAAGAATTTTTTGTAATAGCTTCTCAAGTGTTCGAAAATTCATGCGATTTCGAGGAATTAATTCTGGAATGTCTATTTGGCAAGAAGGTATGCTCACCATTTATTCATTTTTACACCTAAAAGAGTCTGGGAAGTCCTTTTTTGTCCCAGACTCTTAACGGTAATTTTTTTGAAAACTTCTTCTTATTATTGAAGTTTAAAGCATTTTTTTCTGTCTTTGGCAAAAAACTCAGGATCACTCGTAAATAACGTTGGCATAATAAATAGTTACATTTTTTTTTCGAGTAATTTTAATTCTTGGATCATTGCTTTTTTTCGCGGGTATTTTTCTTTTAATTCTTTGATCAACAATTGAACCGAGATCATGCTGTTTGGTAAAGTAGCCATTTCTTCAATATATCTCACCAGTTTATGATAATGATTCCGAGTAGTCATAGTGTGGGCTATTTTCCGCAATTCATATTCATATTTCTGTAATAGTGCTTCGGGAGTCTGTTTTTTTAAAATATTGAAATAACGATTAGCTTCTTTGATTCCAGAGGTCTCTAACACACGATTCAATAATAGATCATAGCATTTTTCCTGTGAATAAAGTAAGCCAATGTCTTGATGATTATGTAATTCTTGGAACAAACGGTTTCGCAACGATATCCATTCGTCTTTTGAACAAGTTTTTTTCAATTGGTGAACTAGATTCATATCTAATGCATCATTCTCAATCAATAACTTAAAAACTTGATTTATGTATGCTTCTTTTTTTCCTAATTTATAATAGAGTTTTTTTAGAGAATAACGATGAAGTTGAACGAGATCAGGAGATTGACGATCCAAAAGCAGACTCTCCTGTAATACTTTTTCTGCTTCTTTGTATATTCTGTTTTTAAGTAAGTAATTAACATATTGTGTCCTGATAGTAGGGGAGTGCCAGTTTTCTTGGATAGTATGTTGAATTTTTTGCTTGGAATAGTTTAAGTACTCCATTTGTTTAACAGATAAAATTTGTTTCTTTTTTTTCAATCCTCTTTTTTTGTCTGCGGGTTCTTTCTTCAACGAGGAAGCAGATTGTTTCTCATAGTATGCTTGATATTTATTGATATCAAAAGAAGCATCTGAATAAATATATTGTTGAAAACGTTTTGCTAAGTGGTCATTTTCCTTTAAAATCATCTTTAAAAAAGGACGGATTTGTGAATCTTCCGCGTAGGAAACCAAATATGCGCTGTTATTTGCATCTTTCTTTTGTAAGTATTTATTGTATTCGAATAAAACGGCTACTAAATGGGGACAATGATCGTTCGATAAGCAGGGGCAGCTACAAACCATTTTTTCTAAATAAAAGTGGTCAACGAGGTCAATGATTGCATGATAGTTTTCATTACTAGTAATGTTGGCAGTAATCTGTTTTTGCTTAACCTTAAAGTTTTTTACCTGTTCCCCAATAAAATAGGAGTATCCTAAATCTATTGTAGTTTCTAAAAAATATTCTTTCCAGTTGTTCACCTAATCTCCTCCTTTATATTAATTCTTACTTAATAAGTTTAACGGATAAATGGATGAAAAACAGTATTTTTTTGTTGATACGTAAGTTATTTAATTTTAATATAAATGGCTATTTTTAGGTATATTTTTTATAGTAAAATAATTACCAATTGTTGTTTAAAGAAATTTTTTTATTCTTTCGTGATTGTGAGGGCGTTTTTCAATTTCTAATACAGCAATTTTGTGTAGCAAAGAGTCTAACGTGATATGTGACATTTCTTCCTCTACTTTTGCTTGGAGTTGGGTATAGCTTGCCGTCAATGTTTCTTGAATATTCGCACCAACGATACAATTTGGGTTTGTTTTCGGATCCACTTGAATGAGATTAGTATTTCCTTCAATACTTTTATAAATATCTAAAAGTGAAATTTTTTCAGGAGAACGAGCTAAAGAAGGTGCAGCTTTTCCGACTTGCGTAATAATCAAATTCGCTTTTTTTAGTCGGCTCATGATTTTACGGACATTAGCTGCACTGGTTTCAATACTTTTCGCAATCATCTCACTAGATAACATATCGCTATCTTGAAAAATTGCTATGTAGGCTAAGATGTGGATCGCATCGCTCAATTGTAAAGAATATTTCATACTATCCCATTCCTTTCGACGTTTATTCTTGACTTATTTTAACATACTCTTTAAGATAATGGTGTAACTTAAAAATGTACAGGTTTTATTTAAAAAATTTATCAATGTGAAAAAAGGAGTGGTTAGAATGAATTATCTCATTACTGGAGCAACTGGTGGTTTTGGTAACTATGCTATGGAGTACTTAAAACAGCTCGTTCCTCAGGAAAATATCTATGTGTTGGCGCGGAATGAAGAAAAGGGGAAAACACTTGAAGAAAAGGGTTGGAATGTCCGTTTCGGAGATTATGCTGATTATTCTTCTATGAAAAATGCCTTACAGGGAATTGATCGCTTGTTGTTTGTGTCTGGTGCACCTGGTAATCGGCAAGCTGAGCATGAAAATGTTGTGAAGGCCGCAAAAGCAACTGGTGTTTCTTACATTGCTTATACTAGTTTTGCTGATGCCGATCACTCGACCAGTATTCTAGCGCCAGATCATCAGTTTACAGAGAAAGTAATTGCTGATTCTGGAATCGCACATACTTTTTTACGTAATAATTGGTACTTAGAAAATGAATGGCCACTCATTGAACTTGCCTTAAAGAATGGGCGCTTTATTTATTCAGCAGGTGAAGGTAAAACTGGCTGGGCATTAAAACGAGAATATGCCGAAGTTGCAGCAAAGGCACTAGCGAACTTGAACTTTCCAGAAGTTCTTGAATTATCGGGTAAACCGATTACGTATGAAGAACTAGCTAAAGAATTAAAAGAAGTGACAGGCAAACCTATTGATATTGTAGCTACCAATGACCATGAGTTCATCAAAAATTTAGAGGAGGCTGGTTATCCTGAATCTGCTGCACAAATGTTTGCAGCTATTCAAAAAGATATCAAGAATAATCAACTCGATGTTTCCTCAAAAGATTTTGAACAAGCTTTGGGACATCCACTTGTCTCTTTAAAAGATGGACTAGAAGAATTGTTGAACCAATAGTTGTAAAAAGCGGTTGAGACAACGTTTTTAATTTTATAAAACAAGGGTAAATTCTCACAAGTGACAAGAAGCATAAAAATAAGGTTTTTACGGTTGACACTTACCTGCTTACTGTTTCTTATTGAGTTTATTGCTGAAAGTTTAGTCAGTGAAAACCGTGAACAAAAGGTCGTGAAGCATCGTTTAGCTCTGATAACCTTAAGAAAGATTTTTTGGAACCAGTTTTTTGGTTTTGAAAAATTCGGACTTATTTCAAAGAGTAGCTGGTTGAACACTGTTTATTCGTTTTCACACCTATTTAAAGAGTCTGGAATCAGGCTCTTTTTTTGCATTTAAGTGATAAGTAGAAGATTGACTTTTTTGAATGTAATAAAAAAAACACTTACGAGAAAATAAGAAATATGCTACGATACTTTTCGTGACAAATTTAAAGGAGTGGTATAGTTGCCTACAAACAAAAAAGAAGGAATTATTTTTACATCACTAATGTGTTTTCTCATGGTCTTAGGAATGAGTGTGTATAATCTCTGGCTTCATGGGGATTTATATTTTTCAAATCTATTGATTGGTTTAGTTCCAGGATTCATCGTGGCTTTTATTCTAGATGTCTTTATTGTTGGTGTGATTGCGAAAAAAATAGCTTTCAAGTTGCCAGTAAATACAGAAAGTAAATTTCAAATGATCGTAACGATTTCTTGTCTGATGGTCTTAGGAATGGTTACCTGCATGTCGTTGTTTGGTGTTGTGATTGAGCAGGGAATACCTGACCAATTACTTTCAGCGTACCTTACTGCATGGAAAATGAATGTGATTGTTGCATTGCCTTTGCAATTACTAATCGTAGGTCCCATCTCTCGATTGGTATTAAGCACGATCCAAAACTAAAAAGATCTTTTAGATTATAAAAAAAGAGGATGCGACTTGTATAGCATCAAGAGATAAAAGAACTTGCCTAAAATTGCGTATACGCTTATTAGGAAGTTTCGTTTATTTTTTGAATGAGCTACTTCAGTCACATGCTCTTTTTTTTAAGAACAATTAATCAAAAAATGTTTGCATCATTTCACGAACCTGTGTACACCATTGTAGTTCTTGCTGACAAAGTAAAATTCTTCGTTGAATAACGACATAACGTCCAAATTCTTCTTTTTTATTTACTGAAAGATCTGCTAGTTTTGCTTGGTTTTTTTGCATGATTTTGTTTAATTGTTGTTCTCTTGTAAATAAAAGACCCGTCGCTGTTGTTTTATCTAAGGTAGAAAAAGCGTACAGTTTGGCTAAAAATTCATCTTTTTGAGTAGGAGAAGGGGTCTCTTCTTTGATCCATTCTTCTACGATCGCTTTTCCTTCATTGGTGAGGGTATAAATTTTTTTCTGCGAATGTTCTTCGATTTCCAGGACAGAAATATAACCTTTCTGGTCTAATTTAGCCAGTGTCGTGTAAATCTGACTGTGGTGAGCTTCCCAGAAAATGGTGATTAATTGTTTTAGTTCATAACCGGAACGAGGTTTAGACAAAAGAACGCATAATAAGATATAGGCTAAAGTATTCATACGATACCTCCTGGCTGATTTTCTCTTATTATAGCATATTTTTTATTTTTGTTTTTACATGTGCATATTGACATGTAAAATAAATCATGTATGATGCTAGATAGAGAAAGGAATGGGGAATTTGGAGAATCAAATAGAAATCAAAGAAGAACTAACAGAGAATGGACAGGAACAAAGTAAAGGAAAGAATTCAGCGTTAGTAGTCGCTGCGACTTGTATGTTTGCATTTATGGGAGTCGGCTTAGTAGATCCCATTTTAAAAACGATTGCTGCTCAATTAGATGCAACACCTGCCCAAACGACATTATTATTTACGAGCTACATGTTGGTAACGGGAGTAGTGATGTTGTTTACAGGTTTTTTATCGAGTCGAATTGGTTTGAAAAAAACATTGATGGCAGGTTTGGTCATTATTGTTGTATTTGCTGGCTTAGGTGGATTATCCAATGATATTGGTACATTGATCGGATTGCGTGCTGGTTGGGGTGTAGGGAATGCTTTATTTGTTTCAACAGCACTTGCGACTATTGTAAGTATTTTAGTGGGGAACACTGAAAAAGCTATTATGATGT
Source organism: Enterococcus sp. C65 (assembly GCF_040887165.1). NCBI lineage: Bacteria > Bacillati > Bacillota > Bacilli > Lactobacillales > Enterococcaceae > Enterococcus > Enterococcus sp. C65. The sequence goes on from NZ_JBFOFG010000008.1 coordinate 97,010, forward strand.
ATGAAGCAGCACTAGGCTGTGGGATGGCTGTTGGACCATTAGTTGGCGGCATACTAGGAAGTGGCTCGTGGCGTTATCCTTTTTATGGGGTAGCTACGTTGATGTTTATTGGCTTTTTAGCATTGGCGATTCTTCTTCCAGAGGCAGGAAAACCACAAAGAAAGGTTGGTTTTTGGGAAGGGGTCAAGGCGTTAAGTAATCACAAATTGCGTTCCGTTGGTCTGATTGCCTTATTATATAATTTTGGTTTCTTTACGTTACTTGCCTATGCACCATTCTTATTAGTGGGGTATAGTGAGTTAGAGGTCGGTTTTGTTTTCTTTGGTTGGGGCGTTTTATTAGCAATTGCTTCGATTTTTGTCGCACCAGTACTAGAACAAAAATTCACTACTTACCGAACGATTTTAGCAGCGTTTGTTTTCTTTATTATTTGTTTGGCGTTACTAGGTGCCGGTTCCACTATCCAAATTTTAGTGCCAATCAGCATTGTACTTTCAGGTTTTTTCCAAGGGATCATCAATACATTATTGACAACGATTGCTATGGAGATACCAGGTTTACCAAGAAATGTGGCTTCTTCAAGTTATAGCTTTGTTCGTTTCTTTGGTGGGGCATTAGCGCCATTTATTGCAGGGATCATTGGCGAAAAACTAGGTGAAAGTTATGCTTTTTATTTTGCTGCGATCATTGTCGTAATTAGTGTCTTTTGTATTATTCATCATCAAAATTATTTTGTAACAGATGAAGATCAATAAAAATGAGGTTTTGAAAGAAAGAATAAAAACCGAAAAAAATAGTTAATGATGAATCAAAAAAACCTTGAATTTCACATACTGTGTTTCAAGGTTTTTTTCTGTTATTTGTGACGTTCGATCTACAGTTCTGGTAACTGGTATCGTGAGAGGGTTTATTTTTAACATGTGTTTCAACGAAAAAGGTCAATGAATACACTGTTTTTGTCATAAATCATGTTATGATGAGAATAAGACACAGCCAGTAAAAAGTGAGGAAAAGCGATGATTGAAGAATATTTCAAAGAAGTAGGTATCACGTTGGTTGAACTTCCCATCGAGTTGGTGGATGATCGACCCGTTTATGGTGGTTATCTAAAAGAGCTGCCTGTAATCAATGCGACAGGAGAATCTCGAAAAATCATGCACCAGAAACTAGCGAGTATGTATCAAGCCTATCGTGAACAACTACTTACAGATATGGAAATAGAAAAAGAAAAAACAATGAATCTGTCGACAGAAGAATTGTTAAGATATTATGATGGTGAGACATTCGATGGGTTTGCTATTTTTTCTAACGATAATGAAGATCATCTTGGCTAAAATAAGCTATTATCGACTTAAAGTTACGCTAAATGCGTTTCTTTTAGTCGATAATAGCTTATTTCAATCATTGTAGTTATGAGGCATTCTAGTTAAAGCGCTTGGGTAAGTTATTTTTGTTTAATTGATATTTGAAAGACAAATGGAAAATCCCGGCAATCAATAAAGTGATCGTATAAGCAATCGAATGGTGGAACGCTAGATTGTAATTGATTACAGCTAAAATGCCTAAAGCGAGCATATAACTAACATGTAGCCTTTGAACAATGCCTTTAGGACCAATTTTTTGAAGATAAACTTGCCATTTTTCCTGAGTGGGATTAAAATTTCTTTTTTTTATTTGGAAAAAAGTGGCTAAAATCATCACTCCTATAAAGGCAGCGATGTTTAAAGAAATCAAGTATACTAAAAATATCGTGAAAATTTCGAACATAAAAGTAACCTTTCTAACTAAAAAACTTTTCAAGAATCAAAAAATAAAGAAAAATTTTGTCATATTTTTATTGTGAAGACTAAAATGTTTCGTGTGAAACATTTTAGCGGATTTGACCTTCGCCGTAAATGATATATTTCGTAGAGGTCAGTTCATTCAATCCCATCGGACCTCGAGCATGTAATTTCTGAGTAGAAATACCGATTTCAGCACCAAAACCAAAAACAGCTCCGTCAGTAAAACGAGTTGAGGCATTCACATAAACCGCAGCGGCGTCCACTTCGTTCAAGAAACGTTGGCTTGCTTGGTAACTATCCGTAACGATGGCTTCAGAATGTTTTGTATTATGGCGATTGATATGGTCGATCGCTTCATCTAAAGAATCAACGACTTTCACAGCCAGAATATAGTCTAGATATTCCGTATCCCAATCAGCTTTTTCTGCAAGGGTTGCAGTTTCTAAATATTCCATGGCACGCGTATCTGCACGTAGAGAAACCCCATGTTCTACTAATGCTTTTTCAATAACAGGTAAAAAGAAAGGGGCGATCTCTGAATGGATCAACAATGTTTCTGCAGCATTACAAACAGATGGACGAGAAGCTTTTGCATTGACGATGATATTCGTTGCCATGGTCAACTGAGCATCTTTATCGATATAAATATGATTGTTACCAGTGCCAGTCTCAATGATTGGGACTGTGGCTTGTTCCTTCACTCTTCTGATCAAATTTGCGCCGCCTCGAGGAATCAACACATCTAAGTACTCTGTTAATTTCATTAATTCAGCAGCCGTTTCATGAGATGTATCGTCCACAAATTGAACAGCATAAGGAGACAAGCCAGCATCAGTTAACGTTTGTTGCAGAAGCTTCACTAATAATTGATTGGAAAAGAAAGCTTCCTTTCCGCCTCTAAGAATAACGGCATTTCCTGATTTAAAAGCCAAACTGGCTGCATCAGTCGTCACATTCGGTCTAGATTCATAAATGATTCCGATGACACCAAGTGGGACACGTTTTTTTCCAATCAGTAACCCATCAGCATTCTTCCACATTTGTTCTACTTTTCCAATTGGATCCTCTAATGAAGCGATTTTACTGATTTCTTCAGCCATATCATGGATACGCTCAGGCGTTAAGCGTAAGCGGTCAAGCATCGTTTCGCTCATCTGATTTTCGGTTGCTTGCTCTAAATCTTTCTGATTTGCTTCAAGTATCGCTCCTTGATTTTTTTTGAGCATCAATGCCATCTGTTTGAGAAGGTCATTTTTCTGTTCTGTACTCATCAAAGCAAGAGTTTGGGCGCTTTGTTTTGCATTTTTTCCAAGTTGATTTAAATCAGTCATACGTGTTCCTCCTTAAATAAGGTTCCAAGTTCTTTACCGGCTAAAAGATCGAAGATAATGGTAGGATTTTTTCCGTTTGCCAGGATCATTGTACTGTTGGCTTCAAAAATACGTAATGCTGCTTGTAACTTACTAGACATTCCTCCTGTTCCAAAGGTGCTGCCAGCACCACCCGCTTGTGCCATTAAACACTCGTCAATGACCGAAACAGTTTGATACATCTTTGCATCTGGATTTTTTGAAGGATCGGCGGAATAAAATCCGTCAATATCAGATAAAACAATTAATAAATCTGCTGTGATCAATTTTGTAACGATCGCAGATAGTTGATCATTATCACCAAATTTCGTTGTATGTTCAAGTTCATCGACTGCTACAGTATCATTTTCATTAACGATCGGGATGGTTCCCATTGCTAATAACTGTTCAAGTGTGTTGATCACATTGACTCGACTTTGAGGAAAATCGATCACATCCCGAGTAACGAGGATTTGAGCTGTTTGCTGATTGTAAACACTGAAACGTTGATTATAAATGTTCATCAATTCTGCCTGTCCGATCGCAGCAATTGCTTGTTGTTCCGGGATCGTTGTGGGGCGTGTAGCTTGATTCATTTTGTGCATCCCGACACCAACAGCGCCGGATGAAACTAATACGACTTCTTTCCCTTGATTCCGAAGATCAGACAAGACAAAGGCAAGCTGATCAATCGCAGCGAGGTTGATGTTTCCATTGGGATAGATTAAAGTACTCGTTCCCACTTTAATAACAATTCGTTTGGCTTTTGTAACTTCTTTTCGCATGTGACACCTCTAACTAAATACACGTTTTGATTTCGTTCTATTCTACTTGTTTTACACCATAAAGTCATGTATAAAATTTATTTTTTTATGACAGCAGTATTTTATTCATCTTAACATAAATTAATGAAGAATTTTTTAAGTCGTCCTTTTGGTATCATGAATATGGTAAAATAAATATAGTCTATTTTGGGAGGAAATTCGGTGAGAAAAAGAGGATTTGAAGTTATTTCAACATATGCACAACAAAAGATACAATTACCTCAACGAGCAACTCATCATGCTGCTGGATATGATTTTGAAGCGGCAGAAGATATTGTTATTCCAAGTATTTGGAAAGCTGGATTAAAACAAGGGATAACAGCTCTTTCAGAGGTATTGAAAAATGAAGAAACAACAGTCGACGAGAAAACATTAAAACCAGTTCTTGTTCCTACTGGGATCAAAGCCTATATGGGAGAAGATGAATTTTTACAATTAGCCAATCGTTCAAGTAATCCGTTGAAGCGTTTTTTAGTTTTAAGTAATGGAGTAGGTGTCATTGATAGTGATTACTATAATAATGATGCAAATGAAGGGCATATCATGTTCCAATTTACTAATTTTGGTTTGAAGGATGTTGTCATCAAAAAAGGTGAGCGAATTGGACAAGGAATTTTCTTGCCATTCTTAAAAGCAGATCAAGACCAAACAGAACAGGTCCGTAATGGTGGTTTTGGTTCATCAGATGTATAACCATTCAAGGTTTATTTAATTCAAAAATAATTATTTAAAGGAGGCGGGACAATGGCAAAAAAAGCGAAAGTCCAGTTTGTTTGCCAAAATTGTGGTTATGTTTCGCCTAAATTCTTAGGGCGTTGCCCAAATTGCGGGAAATGGAACACGATGGTCGAGGAAATCGAGCAAGATACGACTGACCGTAGAACACGAACAAGTTTGACTGGAGAAAAAGCCAAACCAACGAAAATTGCAGAAGTGATTCCTAAAAAGGAACCACGAGTCAAAACAAAATTAGATGAATTGAATCGAGTTTTGGGCGGGGGCGTCGTTCCGGGGTCAATGATTTTGATTGGTGGCGATCCAGGCATCGGTAAATCCACATTACTTTTACAAGTATCCCAACAATTAGCTGATATCGGCGGGAAAGTATTATATGTTTCTGGAGAAGAAAGTGCAGAACAAATTAAATTACGTGCCGAGCGTTTGGGCTCAATCAATACAGAATTTTACTTATATGCTGAAACTGATATGAATGAAATTAGCCGTGCCATCGAACAGATTTCACCAGATTATGTGATCATTGATTCGATTCAAACGATGACACAACCTGATATTACGAGTGTAGCAGGGAGTGTCAGTCAAGTGAGAGAAACGACTGCTGAGTTGTTGAAAATAGCGAAAACAAATGGGATTGCGATTTTTATCGTAGGACATGTAACGAAAGAAGGATCGATTGCGGGTCCACGTATGCTTGAACATATGGTTGATACTGTTTTGTATTTTGAAGGTGAACAGCATCATAGTTTTCGAATTTTGAGAGCAGTAAAGAATCGATTTGGTTCAACAAATGAAATTGGTATATTTGAAATGCATGAACATGGATTAGAAGAAGTTGCGAATCCTTCCCAAATCTTTTTGGAAGAACGATTAGAAGGAGCAACAGGCTCAGCGATTGTTGTGGCGATGGAAGGTACCCGCCCAATTTTAGTGGAAATCCAAGCACTGGTAACACCAACAATGTATGGAAATGCTAAACGAACCACTACTGGCTTAGATTTTAACCGAGTATCATTGATCATGGCAGTTCTCGAAAAACGAGCAGGCTTACTGTTGCAGAATCAAGATGCTTACTTAAAAGCAGCAGGTGGGGTAAAATTAAATGAACCAGCCATTGATTTAGCGATTGCTGTGAGTATTGCTTCCAGTTACAAAGAAAAAGGGACACAACCGACAGAATGTTTTATTGGCGAAATCGGGTTGACGGGCGAAATTCGCCGTGTCAGTCATATTGAACAGCGTGTCAAAGAAGTACAAAAGCTGGGTTTCACAAAAGTTTATTTGCCAAAGAACAATCTAGGAGGGTGGAATCCTCCGACTGGCATTGAAGTCGTAGGTGTCGCTACCTTGGCGGAAACGTTAAAACGTGTCTTTCGTTAAAAATAGTAAAATTAAAGAAATGGAGGAAAGAGTATGCAAAAACGTGTCATCACCTTGCTGATGATTATTGTCGGTGCCAGCTTAGGTATTTCTTTTTTACCAATGGCTTGGCAGACAATTGGTCAGCAAACAAATGGATGGCTGAATAATACATTTACCAATAGCCTGTTAGGTGCACTTATTTTCTTTTTATTGTCTTTGCTATTGGCAAAACATATCTCAGCTGTTATCAAGCAAATTGAGGAAAAATTAAGTGAGGTTAGTTTAACTTACCTATTGTTTGGTGCAATTGGTGGGATTATCGGGCTAACTTTAGGTGTAATTATTTCAACACCACTATATAATTTGAAAATTCCGTTTGTAAATAGTGTTCTTCCCATCTTATTAATGGTTATTTTAGGCTATTTAGGATTCAGGATGGGAACCACTCGAATCGATGAATGGAAAAAAATCTTTGGTTCAAGAAACAAGAAAGTGGAACAAGAAACACCTAGTCAAGTGGAGAGCCAAATACTGGAACGGAAATTAGGCGAGAACTTTCATAAATACAAGATCTTAGATACTAGCGTGATCATTGATGGACGAATCTATGACATCACCAAAACTGGTTTTTTAGAAGGCACACTGATGATTCCGAATTTTGTGCTTTATGAATTACAGTATATTGCTGATTCTGGCGATAGCCTAAAACGTGTTCGCGGACGCCGCGGGCTGGATATCCTCAATGCTTTGCAAAAAGAAGAAGGAATCTCTGTTGAAATGTATGACGGTGATTTTGAAGATATCACTGAAGTGGACAGCAAATTGATCAAATTAGCGAAACTTTTAGATGGTGTCATCGTGACAAATGATTATAACTTAAATAAAGTCTCAGAGTTTCAAAATGTACCAGTGTTGAATATCAATGCTTTAGCGAATGCAGTAAAACCGGTAGTTATTCCAGGTGAAAACATGAATGTTTTAGTCGTAAAAGCAGGAACAGAACGTCAACAAGGGGTTGCTTATCTCGATGATGGCACCATGGTGGTCGTGGAAGATGGACAGCATTATATGAACGAACATATCGAAGTGGTTGTTACAAGTGCCTTACAAACAGCTGCCGGGCGGATGATTTTTGCAAAACCAGCCCATGCAGGTCGTGGGATCGATAATAAAGACAATAAAAAAGAAACTGAAAAAAGTAAACATGCTTAACGAAAGAAAAATCGGAATATGAGTATAAAAAGTAGCCAACTGGTAAGGAAATTCAACCAGTTGGCTTTACTATTTCCCATATTAAAGGTAAAATTTGTGCTGAGTGGCTTTCATTTTAATGAAAAAGCCTTTAAGAAATATGAGGATGTAAAACAGAACATGTTTTTCGTGTTTTGTCTCATATTTTAAAGTCTAGTTTGAAAGAAGAGGAAGAAAATGACGAAAGTACGCGTACGCTATGCACCAAGTCCAACTGGGCACTTACATATTGGGAATGCTCGAACAGCATTGTTCAATTATCTATTTGCTCGCCACAACGATGGAGACTTTATTATTCGTATTGAGGACACAGACCAAAAACGAAACATTGAAGATGGTGAAAAGAGCCAATTGGAAAATTTGGCTTGGTTAGGTATCGATTGGGATGAATCTCCTGAAAATCCTGGAGAATATGGTCCTTATCGTCAATCTGAAAGAAAAGAAATTTATCAGCCTTTGATTGATCAACTTCTTGCAAGTAATCGGGCATACAAATGTTACTGTACAGAAGAAGAGTTAGAAGCAACTCGTGAAGAACAACGTGCACGTGGAGAAATGCCTCATTATGCGGGTACTTGTGCAAATCTAACACCAGAAGAACAAGCAGAAAAAGAAGCGCAAGGGATTGAACCAGTGATCCGATTCCGTGTACCACGTAATACGGAATATGCGTTCAAAGATATGGTCAAAGGGGATATCACCTTTGAATCAGATAATATCGGTGGCGACTATGTCATTCAAAAACGTGATGGTATGCCAACATATAACTTTGCTGTAGCTGTAGATGATCATATGATGAAGATTACTCATGTCTTACGTGGGGATGACCATATTGCAAATACACCTAAACAATTGATGATCTATGAAGCTTTTGGTTGGACACCACCAACATTCGGTCACATGACATTGATCATCAATACAGAAACTGGGAAAAAACTAAGTAAACGTGATGAATCGATTTTACAATTTATCGAACAGTATCGTGAATTAGGTTACTTACCAGAAGCAATGTTCAACTTTATTGCATTATTAGGTTGGTCACCAGTAGGCGAAGACGAAATTTTCAACCAAGAAGAATTGATCAACATGTTTGATCCAAATCGTTTGAGTAAATCACCTGCAGCCTTCGATGCGAAGAAATTACAATGGGTGAATAACCATTACATGAAAGAAATGGATTTAGATAAGTTAACAGACATGTGCTTGCCTTACTTGATCGCTGACGGTCGAGTACAAGAAAATCCTGATGAAAAAACGATCGAATGGGTCAAAAGAATCGTTAGTCTGTATCAACCACAAATGAGTTACGCAGCTGAAATCGTAGAAGCTTCTTCCTTATTCTTCAATGAACATCCTGTATTGAACGATGCGGCTAAAGAAGTATTAGCAGGCGAAACTGTTCCACTTGTTCTTAATGCGTTTAAAGCACAACTAGAACAAATGGAAGTCGTGGATGCCCCAACCGTAAAAGCAGCAATCAAAGCTGTCCAAAAAGAAACTGGTGTTAAAGGTAAAAATCTTTTCATGCCAATCCGAGTAGCTGTTTCAGGACAAATGCACGGACCAGAATTACCAGATACGATCGAATTGCTTGGTCGTGAAAAATCATTAGCACATTTAAATCAAGTCATCAACTAAACACGATGAACAGAAAGAAGTAAGTAATCATTGATCTCAAGAGAGGTGACGGGCGGTGGAAGTCACTGATCGATGTTTACTGAAATGCCTCTGGGAGTGGTTTCGGCGAGTGAAATAGACACATCTCTTTGTGACGAATTTCAGGTAGTCGAGAACGTATAAGCTTACGTTAACAGCTAGAGGTAATCATATCTGATTATAAATAAAAGTGGAACCACGCCAATTAGCGTCTTTTAATAAGGAAACTTGTTAAAGGCGCTTCTTTATTTGTCAGAGAACTACATAAATTATTGAGAGGAAGGAGCGATGACGATGGGGTGGTTTGCCCGAGCGGTAGAGGCAGCTAAAAAAAATGACCCGGCTGCTCGTTCAACATTAGAAATCGTTTTGACATATCCAGGGTTTCATGCCTTATTTTGGCATCGGGTGTCACATTACTTATATCAGCATAAACTTTACTTGCTGGCAAAAATCAATGCACAATTTTGGCGATTTATAACAGGAATCGAGATACATCCTGGCGCCCAGATCGGACAAGGTGTTTTTATCGATCATGGGATGGGGATCGTGATTGGAGAAACCGCAGAGGTCGCTGATGATGTAGTTCTTTTTCATGGAGTTACGTTAGGTGGTACAGGTAAAGAAACGGGCAAAAGGCATCCCACAGTGAAACAAGGGGCAATGCTTTCTGCCAATGCTCAAATATTAGGACCGGTCACGATTGGGAAACATACGAAGATTGGTGCCGGTGCAGTCGTTTTAAAAGACATTCCAGATTATGCTACAGCCGTGGGGGTTCCTGCAAAAGTAGTACGGATTAATGGAGAAAAAGTGAGGAGATCAGAATGATAAAAATTTACAATACATTGACTAGACAAAAAGAGGAATTTGTACCGATTCAAGCAGGAAAAGTCGGTATGTACGTGTGTGGTCCGACTGTTTATAACTATATTCATATTGGAAATGCCCGCAGCACGATTGCTTTTGACACGATTCGACGCTACTTTGAATATCGGGGATATCAAGTCGATTATGTTTCCAATTTCACTGATGTAGATGATAAAATCATTCGTGCTGCTAATGAATTAGGGATCACGGCGCCAGAAGTAGCCAACCGTTTTATCCAAGCATTTGAAGAAGATACCAAGGCGTTGAATGTGGAGCCAGCTACTGCGCATCCTCGTGTGATGGAACATATGTCAGATATTATTTCTTTCATCCAAGTATTGATCGAAAAAGGTTATGGATATGAATCAAATGGCGATGTCTACTACCGTACAAGAAAATTTCCAACCTATGGACAACTTAGTGATCAATCGATTGATGAGTTAGAAGTGGGCGCGAGTCAACGGACGGGAGCAGAACAAAGTCAGAAAGAAGATCCGCTTGATTTTGCACTATGGAAAAAAGCAAAACCTAATGAGATCTCTTGGGATTCTCCATGGGGACCCGGACGTCCAGGATGGCACATCGAATGTTCCGTTATGGCAACGAAACATTTAGGGGAAACAATTGATATCCATGGTGGCGGGCAAGATTTAGAGTTTCCACACCATGAAAATGAGATTGCCCAAAGCGAAGCAAAAACGGGAAAGAAATTTGCCAATTATTGGATGCACAATGGTTACGTCACGATTGGCGATGATGATCAGAAAATGAGTAAATCATTAGGTAACTTTATTACTGTCCATGAAATGATCCAAACGGTAGATCCACAAGTGTTACGCTTCTTCATGGCAACAACTCAATATCGCCGACCGATTCGTTATAGTGAGGCAACGATGAAGGAAGCAGCGACAAACTTGCAACGCTTAAGAAATACATTTGATAATCTTAAATTCCGCCTAGCAACAGCAGAAAAATCTCTGGCGGATGACACAAAGTATTTAGCTGAGCTTGAACAAATTGAACAACGGTTTATTGAAGAAATGGACGACGATTTTAATGCTGCGAATGGAATTACCGTCGTTTATGAATTGGCAAAATGGTTAAACACGTATTTGGAGAAAACAACTGTTTCAGCGGATGTTCTAGCAAAAGGGGAAGCATTATTTACCCAATGGTTGGCTATTTTTGGTATTTTATTTACATCTGAGGAATTACTTGATGAAGAGATCGAGCAGTTGATCGAAGAACGTACGCAAGCAAGAAAAAATCGTGATTTTGCCCGTAGTGACGAAATCCGTGACCAATTAAAAGAAAAAGGGATCTTGCTTGATGACACACCGCAAGGAACTCGTTGGAGAAGAGAAGCATGAAAGACTATACACAATTAAACGGACTAGCTTTAGCTTATGTAGGGGATGCCATCTATGAGATCTATATTCGTGACTATTTGATCGAACAAGGGGCGACTAAACCGAATAAACTTCATAAAGCAGCCACGAATTATGTTTCAGCAAAAGCACAAGCTTATCTGATTAAAGAGATGCTAGAAGAAAAATTGATGACACCAGAAGAAGAAACTTTTTATCGTCGTGGTAGAAATGCCAAAAGTCATACAAGTGCAAAAAATGCAGATGTCACAACTTATCGAATTGCCACAGGTTTTGAAGCTTTGATGGGGTATCTGCATTTGACGAAACAAACAGAACGGTTAGAAGAATTAATTGAATGGTGTATCCAGAAAGTCGGTGAAAAAAATGGGTAGAGAACAAAAAGAACGTCATTATAACAAACGTAAAAAAGCAACGAAACAGCCAATGAACGCTTCATCACAGAAAAAATCGCAAAAAAAGCGAAACCATTATGACACTTCCTATGAACCTGTAGTTGGGGAGAAAAAAGGGGAAGCAATCGAAGATAATTTTGTCTTTGGTCATCATGCAGCAGTAGAAGCCTTGCAACAAGGCAGAGGGAATAAATTATTTTTACAAGAGGACTCACGGGGAGAAAAAACCGAAGAGTTAAAGAACATTGCTAGAGATCAAGCTGTACCAGTTAAATGGGTACCAAAACAAAAATTAGATACCTTAAGTGATCATGGTGTACACCAAGGAGTAGTCTTAGCGATTACCCCGTATGAATATTTATCCTTAGACCAGCTTCTTCAGCAAACCAAAGAAAAAACAGAAACACCTTTCTTTGTCATTTTAGATAGTATTGAAGATCCTCACAATTTTGGTTCGATCCTACGAACAGCGGATGCAAGTGGGGTAGACGGCGTAATCATTCCTAAGCATCGGGCAGTAGGCATTACGCCAATCGTCACAAAAACCTCTACTGGAGCAGTCGAACATGTACCTGTAGCACGAGTGACTAATCTTGTTCAAGCGGTCCAACAACTAAAAGAGGCCGGTTTTTGGGTTTTTGGGACAGATATGGATGGTACAAATTTCCAAAAATGGAATGCAAAAGGCGCTATTGCTTTAGTGATTGGAAACGAAGGACGAGGAATGAGTCCTGGATTGAAAAAAGAAATGGACGAACTTTTGACCATTCCAATGGTCGGTCACGTTCAAAGTTTGAATGCGAGTGTTGCTGCTGGATTGTTGATGTATCAAGCTTTTTCTCAACGTCAAGGAGAGTGATCAGATGAAAAAGCAGCTCCTAATTGTTGATGGTTATAACATGATCGGTTCTTGGCCAGAACTCGTTTTGTTGAAAAAACAAGAAAAGATGGCGGATGCTAGAGAAGCTTTGTTGCATCGTTTGTCAAATTATGCCAAATACGAAGGAATCGAAGTTATTGTCGTTTTTGATGCACAATTGGTTCCAGGTATTCAGCAAAACTACAAGAAATACCAATTAGAAGTCGTCTTTACAAAAGAAGATGAAACGGCAGATAGTTATATTGAACGTATTGCTGGCCAATTGAATGATCGTTTAACGCAAGTAACTGTTGCCACGAGTGACTTAGCCGAGCAATGGATGATCTTTTCACAAGGGGCTTTGCGGACTTCTGCCTATGAATTATATAAAACGATCCAGAAAACAGAGAAAAACATTGCACAAGATAATATAAATATGCAATTTGATAATTTTCGTCGTAATTCGCCTTGGAGTAAAGAACAATTAGAAAAATTGTCCCAAAAGTTAGACGATTTAATGCGAAAAGATAGATAACATAGTTATATGATTAGTCAATCGGATGATTGATGGTAAGATTCCTCCATAATCGAAAGAGATGGAGGAATTATTTTATGTCTGAGGAGTTATTGCGCGCCGCACGTGACGGTGATGAAGAAGCATTCGCTATCCTATATCAAAAATATTTTCCACTTTTGTTACGTTTAAAAAATATGTACTACCTAAGAAATTATGTGTATGAAGATTGGGAACAAGAAGCAAGGATCGCCTTATACCAAGCTTTAAAGACTTATGAAAATAACAAAGGCGTTAGCTTTGGCAGCTATTATAAAAGCATTATCAGTAATCAAATTTATTCATTATTAAGAAAACAAAATGCCTTGAAACGTAGAGACCAAAAAGATGAATTATCGATTGATCAGAAGGTTGAAACAGAAGGTCCGGACTTTTTAGCAGAAATCACTACTCAAGAACCACTTGCGATGCAACGATTACTGTTAAATGAAGCCATTGAAGATTGTGAAATCAAATTTTCAAAAAAGGAAGCAAAAATATTTTATTATTATATGCAAGGAACCGATTTCAAGAGGATGGCAGAGGAACTTTCAATGGATGTCAAACAAGTCAAGAGTGCGTATAGCCGTGTGAAATTTAAAATAAAACAACATCTCAAAAATTATCATGAGGAATAATTTATAAAATTATTAATGTTTTTCTTATTTGTTTTTATTGCATTTCTTTTTTTTATATGGTAAACTTGAAAATTTTTAGAAAGTGTGGTATATTGGGTAATGAGGTGAACTGTATGCCAACAACTTTAGCTACAATCAAAAAAGATTTAGAAGGTCGTATCGGCAGCCCAATCATGCTGGTTGCTCAGACAGGAAGAAAGCGTCAAACAGAACGCCGAGGCGTTTTAACAGAAACCTATCCTTCAGTATTCGTTGTTGATTTGGATCCTGAAGAAAATTCTTTTGAACGAGTATCGTATAGCTATTCAGATGTACTTACTCGAACAGTCGAGATTGAATTTTTAACTGAAGCAGTTTAAAAAGCAAGCGAGCCTAGTTTTTTATAAGGTTCGTTTGCTTTTTTGTTTGGAAATAGGTATGCTGAAAAAAAGAGAATTGGAGGCACTTTCAAATGGAACATTATGTAAAAAAATTTGCAGATTTGACCACTCAAGAATTTTATGAGATTGTCAAAGAACGCATTGCTGTTTTTGTCGTAGAACAAAATTGTCCCTACCAAGAAGTGGATGAAATTGATAGCCAAGCTTGGCATACGTATTTCAAAGATGAAGCAGGGAAAATTTCTGCTTATACACGTATTTTTGAAGAAGATGGAACCATTCATTTTGGTCGAGTGTTGGTCAATAGTGAGCATCGTAAAGAAGGGTTGGGACGTAAGATCGTGCAACGTACGATGGAAGTAATTGAAGCCAATTACCCGCAACGACCGATCGTCATTGGGGCGCAAGTCTATCTTCAATCTTTTTATGAGTCATTTGGATTCGAGGCCATTTCAGATGTTTATTTAGAAGATGACATTCCCCATATCGATATGAAAAAATCGAGCTAAAGTGATCTATGATGATCAGGTAGCTCAATACAAAAAAAGAACAGTTACAGTGAAAACTGATAGCTGTTCTTTTTTGTATCATTTAGTTTTCTTTATTTTTCAGTTGTCTGATCAACGGTTGCTTGTGTAGTTGGTCGTCCGTTGTTTTCTGCTGTTTGTTGTGCAAGTAGATCACGAATGTCGCTCAAATAATCTTCAGCAGTTGGTTTGGCAGGTGCTTCTTCTGTTTCTTTTTCAGGACGTAATCTTTTAGCGTGGTTGGCTGCTTTCACCACTAAGAATAAGACAAACCCTGTAATAATAAATGTTATGATTGCACTAATAACATTGCCGAAAGCAAACGTAACTCCTTTAGTAGGTGACCAGTCCAAGATAGAAAGGGCGCCTTCCAAATCAGACGTGCCAGTAATCATCGCTACAACCCAGCCTACAAGAGGTGTGATCAAACCTTGAACGATCTGATTGACAATACTAGTAAATGCACTCCCGATAACAACCCCAACGGCTAAATCTAATACGTCGCCACGCATAATAAACTCTTTAAATTCTTTAATCATTTTTCTCCTCCTCTCACTTATCCTTAGTATAACGAAGAATAAAAAAATATAAAAACGACATGCATTTATGGCTAAGGTCTGTCGTTCAAGTACTTATATGCTATACTAGAAGGTGACTCTTAAGTGATGCAAGAGAGAATTAAAGCAGTAAAAAATAGTAGCCACATATTCTTTTATCCTCCAAGATAAAATCAACCATGTCGGAGAACGAACTGCTAATAAAGGAGCATGTACTATGACATATCAACTGGCAGAGGGTGTAAACCTCCACGTCTTGCAAACAAAACAATATAAAACGGTTCGTATCTTTGTTCGCTTTACTACGCGTTTAAAAAAAGAAGTCATCACGAAACGTTCCCTTTTAAGTAGCTTGTTAGAAACGAACAGTTTAAATTATCCTGACCAGACTCAGTTAAGTGCAAAATTGGCGGATCTTTATGGTGCTAGTTTTGGAACGTCCGTGAGAAAAAAAGGCAATCTTCACTGGTTGGATGCTAGCATCAACTTTGTCAATGGCAAGTATATCAACGATACCAGCATTTTAAACCAAGCTGTTGCTTTTTTGAAAGAAGTTCTCTTTTATCCAAACATTACGGGGGAAAAATTTGATCCAGCCACTTTTGCTTTAGAAAAAAACAATTTGAAACTTTATTTAGAGAGCTTAAATGAAGACAAGCAAACGATGGCTTCACTGGCGCTTCAAGAGTTGTATTTTGATCAGTCGGAGGCGCAGAAAATACCAAGTTTTGGAACAATCGAAGATCTAGATGAACTCACAGCTGAAGTGTTAGCTGACTATTATCATCAGATGATCACAGAAGATCAGATCGATATCTTCGTAGTGGGAGATGTCTCTCCTGCAGAAGTCCAAGCAGCTTTTAGTGAATGGGCATTTCCAGAGCGAGAAAGATTACACCCGGAAATTTTTTATAGCCAACCGCAAGAAAATATCATCAAAGAACGACAGATCGAAGAACCAGTGACTCAGGCGAAATTAAATTTGGCTTATCAAACCAATGTCTATTATGACCAACCGGATCGTTTTTCATTGATGGTCTTCAATGGATTATTTGGCGGTTTCCCACACTCTAAATTATTTATGAATGTTCGTGAAAAAGAGAGCCTAGCTTACTATGCTTCCAGCAGCATTGATACTTTTCGTGGGTTCCTAAGTGTACAAACAGGAATTGATGGACGTAAACGTAACCAAGTATTGCATCTGATCCATGAACAATTAGAAAGTCTACGAAATGGGGAAGTCACAGAACTTGAATTGACACAAACTAAGGCCATGTTACGAAACCAATATCTATTATCATTAGATGCCCCACAAGTAGCTGTCGAGACTGCCTATTTAGAGAATTGGTTGCCAGAAACGAAATTAACAGCTGACGAATGGTTAAAACGGATGGAAAAAGTAACGGTCGAAGACATCCAAAAAATAGCTCGACAAATCGAGTTGCAGGCAATTTTCTTTTTAGACGGAGGTACAACAAATGAATAAAACAGAATATGATCAAATCAACGAAACACTGTACCATGAAGTATTACCAAATGGTTTGACTGTTTATTTATTACCTAAAAATGATTACCATAAGACATATGGTTTATTTAGTACAAATTACGGTTCGATCGATAATGAATTTATTCCATATGGTTCAGATAAAAAGATAAAAGTTCCAGATGGTATTGCCCATTTCTTGGAACATAAATTGTTTGAAAAAGAGGATGGCGATGTCTTTCAATTATTTGGACAACAAGGGGCCTCAGCTAACGCGTTTACCAGTTTTACCAAAACAAGTTATTTATTTTCAACGACAGATCAAGTTGAAAAAAATTTGACGACTTTACTTGATTTTGTCCAAGCACCTTATTTTACGGAAGAAACTGTTAATAAAGAAAAAGGGATCATTGGACAAGAAATACAAATGTATGAAGATGATCCAAATTGGCGGATGTTTTTTGGCATTTTGAATAATTTATACCCTGAACATCCTTTGCATATCGATATAGCTGGCACAGTTGAAAGTATTGAAGCAATCACTGCTGATGATTTATACACCTGCTATCGGACATTTTATCAGCCAAGTAATATGGTCTTGTTCGTAGTAGGAAAATTAGAGCCGGAAAAGTTGATGGAATTGATTCGAACCAATCAAAATGCTAAGGATTTTCCACCAGCTCAAAAAATCAAACGTTATTTCCCTGACAATAATGGTGATATTATTGCGAAAAGCTCAATGCGCTCAGCAATCACTAGAGATAAGTTTGTCTTGGGGATCAAAGGGCTAGATGTTTTACCAGCAGAAGGGAAGGAATTATTGAGATACAAGACCGCTCTCAATCTTTTATTCCAATTGTTATTAGGGAATACTTCTCAAAATTATTTGAAAATGTACAATGATGGTTTAATTGATGACAGCTTCGGTTTTGAATTTAGTTTAGATCGAGAATTTCATTTTGCTGACTTTAGCGGAGACACGGATCAGCCAGAAAAAGCAGCTGAAAAAGTGAAAGAAATTCTTCTGCATTTTGAAGAGGATCAAGAACTGTCTGAAGAAAATCTAACATTGTTGAAGAAAAAGATGTTAGGACAATATTTCCAAACATTAAATTCACTGGAATACATTGCAAACCAATTCACGCAAAGCCTATTTGGGGATCAAACATTATTTGATTTACCAGAAATTATTGAATCCATTCAATTAGCAGATGTATTAAAAGTAGGTCGTTCTTTTATCAAAGAAGAAGCGTTCAGTGAGTTTTATATGCAGCCAAATGTCTGATATAGAAGTAGAGATGACGAATGGGAAAGTAGTTAAACTCTTAAATTTCGTTATAGAGTGCATTCAATGTTACCCTAAGATAACTTCGTTTATGGTATTCTTAAGAAGATAAAGAATAAAAAATGGGCGTTGGTGTATGGCGTGTTACATTCTTAACGAAAAGGAACAATTAGACGACTAGCGTTTATACAATTGCTGGTTAGAATAAAAAGACTGGAGAAGATGAACGAGTGGCTTTTGAAACCATCGGAGAAACATTAAGGCAAGCTCGCCTAAATAAGAAAATATCTTTAGATGAATTACAGCAGATTACGAAAATTCAAAAACGTTATCTAGAAGCAATCGATAATGATGATTTTGATCAACTACCTGGAAAATTTTATGTTCGGGCATTTATTCGTCAATATGCAGAAGCTGTCGGTGAAGATGGCGATCATTTAGTTGATGTATTTGATGGGAAAAGCAAATTATCAGCTGGAGAAGTTGTCGCACGTCCTGAACCAGAAACAGTGAGTGGTTCGAGAAAAGCGATGCATCAGGAAGAAGCCAATCCAAGTAAGTTTTGGACAAGTCTACCGGTTATTTTACTTGGTTTAGTCGCTTTAGCAATTATTACTGTTGTGGGTTATATGACTTGGCAGGATCGAAAATCTGACCCGATTATTGATACAACGGCAACTTCAGTTTCGGTTGACGGTGCAATTACACAAACGACATCTAGCACTAAGAAAGAGCGTGAATCCTCTTCTTCAACAAGTACGACAACCACTTCAACAACACAAGAAGAGAAAAAGATGGCGATTACGGCTGGTGAAGACACAGGTAGTACGATCGCAGTGAATGTTACGGATGCGAAAAAACCTGTTACACTTGAATTTGCAGCGACTAACCGAATTTGGATCGGTGTATTAGTGGATAATGCCTATGTTTATCAAGGGACATTAGCAGCAAATGAAACACAAAGCACGCAATTACCGGAAACGGCAACCAATGCAACGATTCGATTAGGAGCTGCAAGTAATGCAACGGTTAAGATAAACGGGGAAGAAATCCCTGTTAATCCAGGAGCGAATAATCAAAATCCTAAAAATGTCACATTGACACTACAGTATGCAGAGTAAATCGCTTATAAGTAGAATGATGTGAAAAAAGAAAACAAGATAAGTACCTGGGAAGGCAGATTCATCTTAGGTGCTTATCTTTTTTCACGACTGCTGATAAAAACTGATCATTATCGGTGGAAAGTTTAGAACGAGTCACGTAGAATAGGGAAGAAAGGAGTCGATAGTGTGAATTTACCAAATAAATTAACTGTACTTAGAATTTGTATGATCCCGATTTTTATTTTAGTTGTCGGATTACCCTTAGATTGGGGACAAGTAACCGTAGGAACAACATCACTTGCTGTGACGCAATTAGTAGGAGCGATTATTTTTGCTTTAGCAAGTATTACCGATTGGCTCGATGGAAAAATTGCTCGTGCCAGAGGATTAGTCACCAATTTTGGAAAGTTTGCTGATCCATTAGCAGATAAAATGTTAGTGATGACCGCTTTTATCATGTTGGTGGGGCAAGGTAAGGCACCAGGATGGGTAGTTGCGATTATCGTTTGTCGAGAACTAGCTGTTACCGGTCTGCGACTATTGTTAGTCGAAGATGGGGAAGTCATGGCAGCAGCGTGGCCAGGAAAAGTAAAAACGGCTACGCAAATGGTGGCTATTATTTTGTTATTCATCAATAATATTCCATTTAATCTGATCAATTTACCGATGGATCAAATCATGCTGTATGCTTGTTTGATCTTCACGATTTATTCAGGTGTTGATTATTTTATGAAAAATAGTGGTGTGTTCAAAGGTTCGATGTAAGATTCCTTACAAAGATGTACCATTTCGATAATTCGTCTTACCCCAAAATAACATTTTATATTTTGGGGTAAGACGAATTTATTTATGCTGATTCACGTTTCAATCATTTATTTGATCGCCATTTTTCTAAACTAGCTAGATGCATAGCTATCTTATGATGAAGATGAAAATGATGAAACTCTTTATCAGAAAATGAGCAAATGATAAATGAAACGTTTAGCAAATGGCGTATACTATTAGTAGATAAAAAGAGATTGAGAAGAGACCAAAACAGGCCAACGAGAATTCGTCTGTTGTAATGAAGGAAGCGAAAAAATGAAATCAGAAATCATAGCAGTAGGGACAGAACTTTTATTAGGACAAGTAGTCAACACGAATGCCACGTTTTTATCCGAACAGTTAGCAG
Organism: Enterococcus sp. C65; assembly: GCF_040887165.1. Taxonomy (NCBI): domain Bacteria; kingdom Bacillati; phylum Bacillota; class Bacilli; order Lactobacillales; family Enterococcaceae; genus Enterococcus; species Enterococcus sp. C65. The sequence goes on from NZ_JBFOFG010000008.1 coordinate 117,180, forward strand.
ACCTCGGGATTGATGTGTATTATCAAACGGTGGTTGGTGATAATCCCGACCGCTTAGAATCATTACTCCAATTAGCAGAAACCAGAAGTGACTTGATCATTTTATGTGGAGGGTTGGGACCGACAGAAGACGACCTGACGAAAGAAGTTACTGCGAAACATCTAGGGGAAGAATTGATCCAAAACACCGAAGGCTATAAAAAATTGTTAGCATTTTTTGAAACGACCAAGCGTAAAATGACTGAAAACAATTTACAACAATCACAAATCATCGATGGGGGGATTGCTTTACCTAATCGCACAGGCTTAGCATTAGGTACGTTCTATCAAACAGCAGACCATGTCTATCTCTTGTTACCTGGACCACCGAGCGAATTAAAGCCAATGTTCATTGAACAAGCTCGCCCATTATTGGAGCAAAACTTTCCATCTGAAGAAATGCTGATCTCAAAAGTTTTACGTTTTTACGGTATCGGGGAATCCCAACTAGTCACAGAATTAAAAGACTTGATTGAAACACAGATCAACCCAACGATTGCCCCTTACGCAAAACCTAACGAAGTCACTTTACGATTAACTGTGAAGACCAAAGACAAACATGCAGGAAACCAAGCCTTACTTGCTTTGGAAGAAAAAGTATTGGCGAGAGTAGGTGAGTACTTCTATGGATATGGTGATGATAATTCATTGCCTAAAGTGGTCGTAGAATTATTAAAGGAAAGAAACCAAACAATAACTGCAGCAGAAAGTTTGACTGCTGGAGCCTTTCAATCAGCTTTGGGAGAGATCTCTGGTGTTTCTCAAGTCTTCTCAGGAGGCTTCATTACCTATTCTTTAGAAACTAAATCAGAATTTTTACACATCGATGATGCACTATTGAAGCAGCATGGAACCGTCAGCCAAGAATGTGCAGAACAAATGGCTATCCAAGCACGTAATTTAGCAAAAACAGATTATGCGATTTCGTTTACTGGAGTGGCTGGACCAGATACCTTAGAAGGACAGCCAGCTGGAACAGTTTGGATCGCGGTTGCAACAAGTGAAGGGGAGGTCATTTCGCAGAAATACCAATTTACCAGAGACCGTTCTCATATAAGGAGTAGCGCAGTAATGCAAGGATTTGATCTCATTAGAAGACAACTATTAAGAAAAAAATAAATGCGAATATTTGTTCGGTTTTTTCTTGCTTTTTGTCATTAAAAACGATATGATTAGTACAATGAAATGTCGCACTGATTTGTGAATATAAGGAGGATTATCGTATTGGCAGATGATCGTAAAGCAGCCTTAGATGCTGCGTTGAAAAAAATTGAAAAGAACTATGGGAAAGGCTCGATCATGAAACTTGGCGAAAAAATCGACCAACAAGTTTCGACTATCCCAAGTGGTTCTCTTGCATTAGATGTTGCTTTAGGTGTTGGTGGTTACCCACGAGGACGTATCATTGAAGTATATGGTCCTGAAAGTTCAGGTAAGACAACCGTTGCCTTACATGCAATCGCTGAAGTACAAAAAAATGGCGGAACAGCCGCTTTTATCGATGCTGAGCACGCTTTAGACCCACAATATGCTCAAAAATTAGGGGTAAACATTGACGAATTACTTCTTTCACAACCAGATACTGGGGAACAAGGACTAGAAATCGCTGATGCGCTTGTATCAAGTGGTGCAGTAGATATCGTAGTAGTCGATTCGGTTGCCGCTTTAGTTCCGCGTGCTGAAATTGATGGAGAAATGGGTGACTCTCACGTAGGGTTACAAGCTCGATTAATGTCACAAGCACTACGTAAACTATCTGGGTCGATCAATAAAACCAAAACGATCGCTATTTTCATTAACCAAATTCGTGAAAAAGTTGGAGTGATGTTCGGTAATCCTGAAATCACACCTGGTGGACGCGCATTAAAATTCTATGCAACGATTCGTTTAGAAGTGCGCCGTGCAGAACAATTGAAACAAGGAACAGACATTGTTGGTAACCGTACGAAGATCAAAGTAGTTAAAAATAAAGTAGCGCCACCATTCAAAATTGCTGAAGTCGATGTGATGTATGGGCAAGGAATTTCTCAAGAAGGAGAATTGCTTGATATGGCGGTTGAAAAAGATATCGTTGATAAAAGTGGTGCTTGGTATTCTTACAAAGAAGATCGTATTGGACAAGGTCGTGAGAATGCAAAAAATTACATGTCCACTCATCCTGAAATGATGGCAGAAGTTTCTGCTTTAGTCCGGGCGGCTTATGGGATCGGTGAAGATGTAGAAATACCCGAAGAAACGCAAGCAGAACTTCCTTTAGAGGAATAAGACGAAGTAAGAATAGAAATAATCGAATAACTATTCAAAGGATGTTTGAGCATCGAGAGAACTCGCGTCGTTCAGAGAAAGTGTTTTCCTTTGATATGTTGTCGATTGAATCTAATAAGCCGAAATTTTTTAAAATTTCGGCTTATTTTTTGTCTTTTAAGTAGTCATTTGACTATACTTTCTCCTAAAACATAATGGAAAATGGGGGATGTTTAAGCAGTGATTGACTACATCGACAGAAAGGGACTATTCTACTTAAATGAAAGGATAACATGTTACTTAAAAGTCATTTTTTGTTCTTAATTTTCATTAATGCAAAATTATATGTTCTTAATATGTTTTGGTTATTATTTAATATTATCTTTTGTTCATAAAATGACCTTTAAATGAAAATCGAGAAAGCCGTTTCTTATGTATTTAAAGTTGACACTACGGGGTACAAACATTAGAATAAACTTGTGCATGTTTTTGTACACCTATGCATAAAGCATATTAACAAGTTTAGAGTACTTTATCATAAAAGTTATATAGATGATAAAAATGAAAAAGATAGTATGGAGGTGGATTTTATGGTATTCAATATTCTCCTCGCTATCATCGGTTTAATTGTCGGTCTTGGTTTAGGGTTTATGGTTGCAAAGTCACGTCATGAAAAAGAAATTGCAGGTGCTCAATCATCAGCAGCTGGAATTATTGATAGTGCAAAGAAAGAAGCAGAAACTCTAAAAAAAGAAGCATTGTTAGAAGCTAAGGAGGAAAACCAGAAATATCGTTCTGAAGTGGAGAGTGAGTTGAGAGAAAGCAAGTTAGAATTAAAATCTCAAGAAAATCGTTTAATTCAGCGTGAACAAACGTTGAATCGTAAGGATGACTCATTGGAAAAACGTGAGACCTCACTTGAAAGCAAAGAAGAAGCACTTAGTTCAAAACAGCAATTGATTGAAGAGCGAGAAAAAGACGTTGAAAAGTTGATTGAAGAACAACAAAGAGAATTAGAAAAAATTGCTGGTTTATCTAAAGAAGATGCAAAAGATGTCATCATGAAATCAACTGAAGAAGAATTGAATCATGAATTGACGTTAATGGTCAAAGAATCGGAACAACGTGCAAAAGAAGAAGCAGATCGTAAAGCCAAAAATCTTTTATCGTTAGCGATTCAGCGCTGTGCGGCAGACCAAGTATCTGAAACAACTGTATCCGTAGTAACTTTACCAAATGATGAAATGAAAGGACGCATCATTGGTCGAGAAGGACGAAATATCCGTACACTAGAAACATTGACTGGAATTGACTTGATCATTGATGATACACCAGAAGCAGTGGTCCTTTCAGGTTTTGATCCAATTCGTAGAGAAATCGCTCGGATGACTTTAGAAAAACTGATCCAAGATGGACGGATCCATCCTGCACGAATCGAAGAAATGGTCGAAAAATCGCGTAAAGAAATGGATGAACGAATCCGTGAGTACGGGGAAGAAGCGGCGTTTGAAGTTGGTGCGCATACCCTTCATCCAGATTTGATCAAAATCATGGGTCGTCTTCATTTTAGAACTAGCTATGGACAAAATGTTTTGAAACATTCAGTAGAGGTTGCTAAATTGTCAGGTATACTAGCCGCTGAGTTAGGCGAAGATATCCAATTAGCTAAACGAGCTGGTTTGCTTCATGATATCGGGAAAGCATTAGATCATGAAATCGAAGGTTCTCACGTAGAGATCGGCGCAGAGTTAGCTGCTAAATACAAAGAAAATCCTGTAGTGATCAATGCGATTGCATCTCATCATGGAGATGTTGAAGCAACGTCAGTTATTTCTGTCTTGGTAGCTGCTGCAGATGCCTTATCAGCTGCACGACCAGGAGCTAGAAGTGAATCCTTGGAAAATTATATCCGTCGCTTAAGAAGCTTAGAAAACATTTCAAATAGCTTTGCCGGAGTAGAATCTAGTTTTGCTGTTCAAGCTGGACGAGAAGTTCGGGTTATGGTAAAACCAGAAGAGATCTCTGATTTAGATGCAGTTCGTTTAGTACGAGATATTCGTAAACGAATTGAAGAAGAATTAGATTATCCAGGGCATATCAAAGTCATCGTTATTCGTGAAACGCGTGCGACAGACTACGCTAAGTAAAAAATAAAAGAACGTTACGATTAGTTAGGATAATCGTAGCGTCTTTTTTGTTTTAAACCACTATTTAATCAAGCTTGATCGTTTTAACATTATTTTGATAAGAGGTTGAGCAGCTATAAACATGGTGTGTTAACTTTGAGTTCTAAATTAGCTTCTTAATAAGAAGTAGGCATAATCTAACTAGAGACGATTATTCTATCATTAAAGTAGATCAAAATTATTCTTAATGACTACTAGAAAATCAAACTAGGATGAAGAATAGTTAGGAAATAAAATTTGTTGCATTATTGTACATTTTGTTAACGAGAGATAAAAGTTGTATAAACTAGTAATATATTGATCTATGAGTTTGAAATCAATTTTATGTACAATTTTTTACTAGGATTTATTGGGTAGAAAGATATAGTTTTTGTTCTTGAAAACACAAGTAATTGATTCTATATGATCTAAATATAGATGAGGTGGGATAAGCAGATGGATAATTATGAGTTGTTGGAATACAATTTAGCAGAATTTATGACTTCAGATATGCAAGAGGAATTTTTACAATTTTTTCATTTTCAGAATATTAATGAATTTAAGGAACAGTATGTTCATTCAAAAAAACTGCTAAAAGATCAAAACGAAGAGATGTTGAATGAACTAAAAGAATGGAGACAAGTTGATTCAATTGAAAAATTCTCGCAACAAGTAACAATAAAGCTAACTGAGCAATATTTTATGAAGTACCCAAATCTAATAAAATACAAAAATGTTAGCAATAACATTAATGAAAACCTTTGCAAAAATATTCATGAGATTCTTTTGCGAACGATTGTTTATGACTTTAATCTATTAAAGTCACAGTTACAAAAACTCTCTGTGAAAAGTTATATTAGAAATTATTTATCTAATGAGAAATACGTCACAGGTTTGTTTCAAAGATTTCCTGTTTTATTCAATTTAATAGATAAAAAAATCAAAGAAACAATCTGTTACATTTCTGAAGTTATCCAACATGTAGAGTATGATTCAAAGGAAATTAACGAATTGTTTAGTATTCAACTTGATCAAGAAATAGGAGTTGAATTTTCTTTGGGTGATCCGCATCTGTCAGGAAAATTTCCACTCGTGATAACAGGTAAAAAGAATAAAATTATTTATAAACCACGAAGTAATTACAATGATTTATTATTTGGAGAATGCGTTGCTTTATTTAATAAAAATAATTTTAACAAACAACTAGCACAAATAAAATTATTGAATCGTAAAACGTATTCTTGGTCAGAATTTATTGTAAGTGATCCTTGTCAATCAGAAGAAGAAGTTCAAGATTTCTATTATAAAATGGGGGCAATTATTGCAATTCTTTTCTATTTAAATGCTTCGGATATTCATCTTGAAAATCTAATTGCAAGTGGTGGTTCACCCATGCTCATTGATTTAGAATGCTTGTTTAACAATTTAGATCGTATGGAAGCATTATCTGTAAATGATAAGATACATGAAATTTTGACTAATTCTGTTCTTAATTCTGGAATTGTACCTATGTACAACGAATTTTTTAAAGATGATATTTCGGCTTTAGGAAGCCATGAAAACTTATTCCAACGTTTTTCAGTACCACAATTGATTGTTTCAGAAGATGATTTAGAAATTAAATTCACTGAAAATTCTGATGAATTTAAATATTCATATTCTAATGTTCCGATGTATCATGGACAAAATTATCGTTTTTTAGACTATAAGCAACAGATCTATCAAGGATTTACAGAAACATTTCACCTATTTTTGGATAAAAAATCAGAGCTGATTGATATTGTTGAGCGCTATAAAAATGATATTACTATCCGACATTTAATAAAACCAACAGCAACTTACAGTAAAATAGCGACTTTAAGTTATCATCCTAGGTTCTTGACAGCACCGTTTGATCGCTTGTTATTTGTCTATTCTCAAATGGCAAGATTTGGTTCTACACCATTTCTTACCTATGAAATTGAGGACATACTAGAGGGGGATATCCCTTATGTTTTTTCAAAACTTAACTCAAATACACTTAACATTTCAAAAAAAATGACATTTACGAATAACAGTCGTATAGATTTCTTAACACTATGGAAAAAAAAGATCCATTCTCTTAGTGAGAAAGATTTAAACTACCAATTAAATATTTTGCAAAAAAGCTTTGGAGATAAAAATATTACGTTAGAAGATCTTTTTATAATTGGAGAAAAAAATGATGAGATCAAGACTTTAGAATCTTACATCCATAGTAAAAGGATAGTACACAATAAGCAGGTGACGTGGCTTCATACCGGTTATGAAGATTTAACAAAAGACAAAGATTTTAAAATTCGTTTAAAACTGCAGCCAATGAATAACAGTTTGTATAATGGGAAAATTGGTGTAGCAATCACTTACTATTATTTATGGAAAACAAAAAATGATTTTGATTACAAAAACAGATTTCTATTAATATTGAATGATTTACTTGATCATTTTGATTTATCTAATCAAAAAAATTATGATATAGGGGTTTTTTCTGGATTAGGTGGTTATATCTATTTATTTAATTTGATTGCTCCATCCTTGCGAACATCAAAACTGATCGCAATTGAGCAAGATATCCTTCAATATCTGGGACAAAAAATAAAAAAAGACAAAATTCTGGATATTATGAGTGGTACGGCGGGGTTATTACTACTTTTTTGTAATATTTATAAAAAGAGCCCTAATAAAGAATTAAAAAAATTAATTGGACTTTGTGTGGAGAATTTATTAAATAATTTAATAGAATCAGAGGGAAAAGGAAGTTATTGGGAATCCTCTGTAGAAAAGAAACTTATTTTAGGTTTTTCTCACGGAACATCAGGTATTCTTTATGCTTTAGCGATTTATGAAGAGTTATTTTCGGTAACCAAAATAAAAGAAACGATTGGCGCAGTTACCTTATTTGAAAACCAACATCGTAAAAACGGTGTGTGGTTTGATACAAGAGGAGAAAAATGGATTGAGCAAAATACTTTTTATTGTAATGGTCTTGTAGGAATGCTTACTCATCGATATCTTATGGAAGGAGAAAGCCCAGAGGAGCTATTATATTTTGCTCGATTAAAAGAAGAATTAAACAAAGAACGTGTAGATAGTTGCTTATGTCATGGCTTTTTAGGAAATATGTGGCTTTACCGTCATTTCTTCATTCATCATAATATAAAGTCATATGCGTTCTTACTCGATGATTGGAATGCATACTTAGACAAACGAACAATTAATGAAAGTTGTTTAGAAGACGAGTTTCTAGATGTTGGTTTGATGACCGGTCTTTCCGGGGTGATTTTGGGATTGTTAGCGTTGGAGAACCCTAACATACCAAACATACTTTTATTCGATTTATAGATAAATCCTTCAATCGAAAATACGAATGAAGAGATAGGATCTGATTGAATAATAGATTGATAAGTGTAACAAACAGTTGATGACAATAAAAAATGATTGATCAACTTGAAAGGAGGTGAAGAAAATGGCAGTAGGACTATTAATGAAAGCAGGCAATGTTTCTGAAGAATTAGCAGTATTAAACAACGAACATAGTTTGAATGCTTCGCTAGATACCATCTGCGGAACAATGGGTAGCCTTGGTTGTGGTAGTTTTGGTTGTGGCTCTTTATCTAGCTGTTGCTAAAATATATACGGATGAAAGGTTTCAGAGGTTTTATTGTGAATATTGAAAAATAATAATTCAGAATGAAGAGTCTGAATCTGGGACATTAATCAGAAAAAATCTGATTAATGTCCTACTTTTTTTAGTAAAAAGATTCCTTCAGACTCATTCGTTTTATTTCTTATCCAGCATTTCTCGATCTTTTTCGATCGTTGTATTGATCCCTTTGATAATAGCAGGAATGAAGCCAGCTTCTTCTAAAGCCACAACACCTGCAACCGTTGTTCCGCCAGGGGAAGAAACCTGGTCAACTAGCTCCCAAGGGTTTTCATCACTTGCTAGGAATTTTTGACAAGATCCCATAATAGCTTTGGCAGCGATCTCGGTTGCCATTTTTTTAGGTAAGCCATTAAAGACACCCGCACGACCCATGGCATCGATCAACATATAAATAAATGCTGGTGAACTACCGGCTAACCCAATAAACGTACTGAAATCACCTTCTGCCAGTGGATAGACACTGCCGATCGCTTCAAAGATTTGCGTTGCTTCTTTGAATTCCTCATATGTGACATGATGATTTTTACAGATAGCAGAGACACCTGCACCCACACTAACGTTTACGTTTGGCATGACACGAATGATTTTCGCTTCGGGGTCATTTAGGGCTTTTTCCAGATCATGTAATGATTTTCCTGAAGCAATTGAAATAAAGAGACATTTCTGACTATATTTTCTTAAATCCTTCAGTACTTGGTCAATGATTTTAGGTTTGACTGCCAGTAAAATGACATCTACTTGTTTTGCGACTTCTTGATTTGTTTGACAGGCGGTTACACCAGTTGCTTCTGCAAAACGTTGTGCATTTTCGAAATGACCACTTGAGACAAAAATATCTTCTTTAGCCACTGTTTCGTGTTCAATCAAGCCGTTAATGATTGCTTGCGCCATATTACCTGCTCCAATGAATCCAATTTTCATGTTATCCTCTCCTTTTGTTTTAGCATAGCTTTCTTTTCAATGAAGGGCAAGCAAAGAATAAAGCGTGTGGATAGATACATAAACAGGTGAAACTAGTGCATAAGTGGTAAAAATAAGGTAAATAAGCTAACATTGATTTATAAATTGAAAGTTTTCAAGTAAGGATGGTAAAGTGTGAAAAATAAAAGTCATACGGCATTTCAGTGGTTGAAAAATCATAGCTTGATTTTAAAAATGATTTTTTTTGGATCTATTATAGTTTTCGTTGCCAATCAAGTCGTAAATATTGCAAATGGAATGAGTTGGCAAGATATTTGGCAAACTATGCGACAACAAAGTTATGTTACGCTGTGTTTAATGGTTTTAGTGGGGTTGATCGGTGTTTTGCCAATGTTGTTGTATGACTGGGTGACGATTCGCGTGTTGGAAAAACAAGGGAAACCTAAAATGAAGCGTCACGATTTTTTCTTAGCTGCTTTTATTACGAATACAATTAATAACTTAGCGGGCTTTGGAGGAATTGTTGGAGCTAGTCTTAGAGCAAATTTTTATGGAAAAGAAACAAATCGGAAAATGGTACTTGCTACCGTTTCTAAAGTTGCATTATTTATGTTGACTGGTTTATCATTATGGTCATTTCTAACGTTCATTGATGTTTTTTTTCTACAAACTACTAGTATTTTTAGAAGTTATTGGATTTGGTTACTTGGCGGTAGTGTGATAGCACCGGCTATTTTTTTCTTTGCTTATTTAAAAAGAAGAACATTATTTGCGGAATTCTATCCTAAGGGTCTAGTCGGGTTACTGTTAGCTTCTGTGGGGCAATGGACTGGAGCATTGGTCGTTTTTTTAGCGATTGGTTATTTGATGGATGTAGATATTTCCTTATTTTCGATTTATCCAATGTTTATTATCGCTACGTTAATCGGTATGTTGACAATGGTTCCTGGGGGTGTCGGGACATTTGATGTGTTGATGATCTTAGGTATGAGTCAGTTAGCTGTTCGACAAGATATTGCAGTGGTTTGGTTACTTTATTACCGTTTGTTTTATTATGTGGTTCCTTTTGCGGTTGGCTTATTTTTATTTCTGTCACATACTGGAGTAAAAGTGAATCGTTTTTTAGACAATATACCACGACTGCTCTTTCAAAAAATCGCGCATTTTATTTTGGTCACAGCCGTTTATTTTGCAGGGATCATGATGGTGTTACTATCTACGATTACGAATCTTTCTGCGATCAGTCGATTGTTTCAGATTTTATTACCTTTCTCGTTTAATTTTTTAGACCAAACGTTGAATCTATTGATTGGCTTCTTATTGCTTGGGTTGGGAAGAGCGTTAGCAATGAAAGTGAAGAAGGCTTTTTTACCAACTATTGCTTTATTAGCTTTTGGAATCATTAACACAGTTACTCGAACATTATCTTGGCAATTGATTTTAGTGTATATCTTGATTCTTCTGGCTGTCTGGCTAGCTCGGAAAGAATTTTACCGTAAGAAATTTGTTTATTCATGGGGTGCCATTCTTTTTGATCTATGTTTGTTTGGGTTTCTATTTATCGTCTATGCAATTGCAGGGTATCATAGTGGACGTTTTTGGGTAAATCGATTGACAGCTGATCGCTTTCTCCTGTTCCCATCCGATGAAGTTTGGTTTTCAGGCTTGATTGGTCTAGGGATATCGCTGTTGGCATTAGTAGCATTGTATCAGTACCTTGCTTCTGAAACGAATGAGTTAGGGTCAGATTTACAAATCGAAAGATTCAAACAGATGTTGTCCGTCTATCAGGGGACCTCTGCTAGTCATTATCTTCGTTTACCAGGATATAAATATTATTACTATCAACAAAATGGAGAGGATCAAGTCGTCTTTGGTTACCAGATCAAAGGAAATAAATGCTTTGTTTTGGGAGACCCGATTGGCAACCCTAAAATGATTCGTCCTGCTATTACAGAATTTATGCAAAAAGCTGATTGCTTAGGGTATCAAATTGCTTTTTACAAGATCTCAGAAAAATATGTGGTAATGTTGCATGAATTAGGTTTTCATTTTACAAAAGTCGGCGAGGTGGGAATGGCAGATTTGACTACAGAAGAAATGCCTTGGGTCAATCAACAGCTAGAGTACCAGCGTCTAACTAATGAAGGCTATCATTTCACTTGGTACGAACAATTACCTGAGGAATTATTAGCTGCGGTGAGTGAGGTTTCGGATCAGTGGTTACATGGTGCGAGAGAAAAGCATTTTTCTGTTGGGCGTTTTGACGAATCTTATCTGTTAGCCAGCGGTGTTGGAGTGGTACGCAAAGAACAAAAAGTGGTCGGATTTATTACAGAGCAACCAATATCTGAAAGCCAAGCAGGCTATGATCTATTACGTGTATTGCCAGATGAACCTGCTGAACTATCCGATTATTTATTAGTCAATCTATTTGTTGTCTACCAAGAAAAGGGTTATCTTGAGACAAATCTTGGTTTAGCTCCGTTAGCAAATGTAGGGGAAACAGACTTTGCATTCTTTCAAGAGCGCATCATGCATATTGTTTATAATTATGGTAGTTTCTTTTACTCATTTCAATCGACCTATGAAGAAAAACTGCGCTATGTCACTCGTTGGGAAGGTCGCTATTTTGCTTACATGAAGGGAAGCAGTTTTACATTTGCCACATTACAGTTGTTTATACTAATTGGGAAGGGAAAAGAAAAAAGTATCAGTTTTGCAGAAGAAGTATTAACGGAATTGTAAATTGCGTAAATAGAGGAATAACTGGTGACGTGTTTTAGCTGCCCATAGTTTAAAACGTGAAAAAGCGATTGACGGTAGCTAGAGAAAATGAATGTGGTCGAAGGATGGTTTGTTTTATCTGTAGACAGAAAAGGTCTGAGAAAACCGCTAAGATCGTAAACACGTCACTCGTATGAGCTATACTTTTATTTTTCTCTGTGATAGAATACTTGCGACTTAGACTTTTTGAATGGGTGAGAGGATGGAACTGATAGAAAAAGCACCAGCTAAGATCAATTTGGGATTAGATGTCTTGTACAAGCGTCCCGATGAGTATCACGAGCTGGAAATGGTAATGTCGAGTGTAGATTTAGCAGATCACTTATTCTTTGAAGAGATACCTGAGGATCGAATCATCGTAGAAACGAATAAGGCATTTTTGCCAGTAGATCAACGAAATAACGTTTATCAAGCAGCAACATTGCTTAAGAATAAGTATCATATCAAAAAAGGCGTAAAAATATTTGTGAAAAAAAATATTCCAGTTGCAGCTGGACTGGGTGGGGGCAGCACAGATTGTGCAGCTGCACTGAGAGGGATCAATCAACTATGGAATCTCGGTTGTTCTCTGGAAGAATTAGCTGAGATTGGTTTGGAAGTTGGTACGGATGTGCCTTATTGTGTTTATGGTAATACTGCGTTTGTTGGCGGCAAAGGAGAAGTGGTCCAAGTTCTCCCTTCAATGCCTCAGTGTTGGGTAATCTTGGTGAAACCTAAAATGAGTGTTTCGACTAGAACCGTCTTCAAAGAAGTAGATGCGCAAAAAATCCAGCATCAGAACATTCCTAGACTAGTGGAGGCAATCCAGCAACAAGATTACCATACGATGATTCAATACATGGGAAATAGTTTAGAAGATGTTACCGGCAAACGTCATCCAATTATCCATCAAATCAAAGAACGCATGTTAAAGTATGGGGCAGATGCCGCTTTGATGAGCGGAAGCGGACCGACAGTCTTTGCCTTATGTCAACATTATTCAAGAGCACAAAGAGTCTATAACGGGCTGAAAGGTTTCTGTGATGAAGTATATTTAGTACGCACGTTGTAAAATAGGCCAGAACTAGTTGTTGCTAAGAGATGAAGAATAAAAAATCTCAAAACAGAAGAAGCTGTTTTGAGATTTTTTTGAGTTGGTTGCAGCTTAGCTACTCTAAACGTTATTTATTCTATTTAGAAATTGGAAAAAATGGACTAGATAGCTTGTTGGGCTCTCAGTAACATGAACAAACTATCATTCATTTTACGGTTTACATTGAATTTGTTCGTATAAATCAGAAATTGAAGGATTTCTATTGACTCTATTTTTTTATTCTGATACATTAAGTTCCGTTGATAAATCGTAATTTTACGATTTGTTCGAAAGGAGAGTCTTATGAAAAAATATATGATTGGTTTAACACTAGCTGTAGGGATGTTTTTATTAGCGGCTTGTGGTGGTACGAACCAAAAGGATTCAAAGAAAAATGAGTTAACGATTGTTACGACCTTTTATCCGATGTATGAATTTACGAAAGAAGTAGTTGGAAATGAAGGAAACGTCAAGTTGTTGATCCCGTCTGGGACTGAACCACATGATTTTGAACCTAGTGCAAAACAACAAGCAGAAATCGCTGATGCGGATGTGTTTGTTTATAATAGTCCAGATATGGAATTTTTTGTTGACTCATTGAAAGATTCTGTCGATACGAATAAAACATTGATGATTGAAGCAGCTAAAGGAATTGATCGTCTGAAATCAGCAGAAGAAGACCATGACCATGATCATGAACATGAAGAAGCTTCTTCTGAAAGTCATTCGCATGAGTATGATCCACATATTTGGTTAGATCCTGTGTTAGCAATCAAAGAGGTCAAAACAATTGCTTCAGAGCTTGGGAAAAAGTATCCTGATAAAAAGGCAACTTTTGATAAAAATGCGGATGCTTATATCAAAAAATTAGAAAACCTGAACCAAAAATATACGGATGAACTCAAAGATGCCAAAAACCGCACGTTTGTGACGCAACATGCCGCATTTGCGTATTTAGCGAATCAGTATGATTTACACCAACAAGCGATTGCAGGGGTAACGCCTGATCAAGAACCCACACCAAGCCGCTTAGCTGAACTAAAAGATTTTGTGAATAAAAATAAGATCAAAGTGATTTACTTTGAAGAAAATGCGTCATCCAAAGTGGCGGAAACATTGTCGAAAGAAACGGGTGTTAAATTAGAAGTATTGAATCCATTAGAGAGTTTGACAAGTGAACAAATCAAAGCCGGCGAAAATTATATTTCGGTAATGGAAGAGAACTTAAAAGCGTTAAAAGAAAGTATTAATTAAGAACGGAGGTATTTCGCGTGCATTATATCGAAATATCCGATTTGACTTTTTATTATGATGAAGAACCTGTATTAGAAGATGTGTCTTATCACGTTGATGCAGGAGAGTTCGTTATTCTAACAGGAGAAAACGGTGCAGCAAAATCAACATTGATCAAAGCTTCCTTAGGCTTGTTAAAACCTTCTAAGGGAACAGTGAAAATCGCCCCAAAAAATCAAGAAGGACAAAAATTAAGTATTGGTTACATTCCACAACAAGTGGCATCTTTTAATGCTGGCTTTCCAAGTACAGTCTTAGAATTGGTTCGTTCGGGTCGCTATCCGAGAGGACGTTGGTTCAAACGACTTTCTGAAAAAGATCATCAGCATGTTAAACGGGCTTTAGAATCTGTTGGAATGTGGGAGATGCGTCATCGACGGATCGGAGAATTATCCGGTGGACAGAAACAACGGATTAGCTTAGCCCGTATTTTTGCGACTGACCCAGATTTATTTATATTGGATGAACCGACAACGGGGATGGATGAAGAATCTCGTAATGAATTTTATCGATTATTGCGTCATAGTGCCCATGAACATGGCAAGGCAATTTTGATGATTACTCATGATCATGAGGATATCAAGCAATATGCAGATCGACAAATTCGTTTGGTAAGAAAGGAGGATTCTCCATGGCGTTGCTTTCATATGAATTCATGAGACGAGCTTTTTTAGCAGCCATTTTTATTGCGGGGATTGCTCCAATGTTAGGTGTCTTTTTAGTGATCCGAAGACAATCATTGATGGCAGATACACTGTCACACGTTTCACTGGCAGGGGTGGCATTGGGTTTCTTTTTGAATATCAATCCAACGTTGACTACGATGTTCGTAGTAATATTAGCTGCGGTGATTTTAGAATATTTACGTACGATTTATCGTACTTACTCAGAAATTTCAATTGCGATCTTAATGGCTGGCGGACTGGCGCTGGCATTAGTTTTGATGAATCTTAGTGGTGGAAACTCAGCCACAAGTATCCAATCGTACCTCTTTGGCTCGATTGTGACGATTACTTGGGATCAAGTTATCTTTTTGGGTGTATTATTTGTTATTATTGGTTTCTTATTCTTTTTGTTCAAGCGACCAATGTACGTGCTGACTTTTGATGAAGATACCGCCCATGTTGATGGTCTGCCTGTTCACCGTATGTCAATGCTGTTCAACGTGATCACGGGTGTTGCGATTGCTGTCATGATCCCAATTGCCGGGGCATTATTGATTTCAGCAATTATGGTCCTGCCTGCAGCGATCGGTATGCGCTTAGGCAAAAGTTTCAATGTGGTGATTGCCATTAGTATCGGTGTTGGCTTTATCGGCATGTTATCGGGACTAACAAGTTCCTTTTATCTAGATACGCCACCGGGTGCGACGATCACGCTAGTCTTTATCGTGTTGTTTCTTGTGGTCAATTTGTTCAAGCGGGTGCTTATTTCCATTAAGCGAAAAAATAAATAAAAAATCAAAAAGAAAAGCGATGAAAACGAAAAATTTTCATTGCTTTTTCTTATATTTAGATAAATACCGAACTATTTAACTTATTTTCTTACAAAATGCTCGAATTTTTAAATGAAAACTTATATAATGTAAAACGATATAATTTCTTAAAAGGAGCTGAAATATGTGAAAGTACGTCGCAGTGAACGTCTTGTTGATATGACTCAGTATTTATTAGATCATCCTCACGAATTAATTTCATTGACAAGTTTTGCCGAACGTTATGAATCTGCTAAATCTTCGATCAGTGAAGACTTGGCAATTATCAAAAAAACATTTAAGGAACGAGGGTATGGTACCCTAGAAACAATTCCAGGTGCCGCTGGTGGGGTTTTATTTATACCAGAGATTTCTTACGAAGAAGCCAAAAAATACATTGAGTCGTTAGCTGAACGATTGTCTGAACAAGATCGTTTGTTGCCTGGTGGTTATGTTTATCTATCCGATTTACTAGGTGAGCCCGAATTATTGCGCCAAGTTGGAAAAATCATTGCTTCTAAGTATTTAGGTGAAAAAATCGATGCAGTGATGACAGTTGCTACGAAAGGCGTACCGATCGCGCAAGCTGTGTCCTATTATTTAAATGCACCGTTTGTTATCGTACGCCGTGATTCAAAGATCACAGAAGGATCGACAGTTAGTGTGAATTATGTTTCTGGTTCTTCTGAACGAATCGAAAAGATGGAATTGTCAAAAAGAAGTCTTAAACGTGGTTCTCGTGTCCTAGTCGTTGATGATTTTATGAAAGGCGGCGGCACAGTCAATGGAATGAAGAGCTTGATCGAAGAGTTTGAATCTGAACTTGTAGGAATCACCGTTTTTGCAGAATCCAAATTTAATGGTCATCGTGCAATTGACGATTATACTTCATTGCTATACGTAAAAGATGTCGACACGAAGACCAAAAATATTACAGTTGTACCAGGAAATTATTTCAAAGATTAGAGATTGAAAATTTACCTGTTTGCCGATCAATAATAGCTGGAAGAGATTGTGACAGAAGTGTCCAGCTCTGAGAAATAAGCCGGAGAATCCGAAAATAGTTTCACCTATTTTGGGAATTCTTTGGCTTATTTTCGATAGAGACACTACAGCAACAAGCAACAACAAATCAGATATCCAGCTGTTATCTGTCAGATGAGAGAAATTCGTTCTCCTTTTTCATATAACCCTATTTTTCTCTCACTATTGTTGATTGACTAATTGATTTTTTAACCCCAAAGATAAAAATGGTCTAGTTACAAATATAGTCTGCTTGGTTGAAAAATTGAGTAGAGTGGGCTAAACTTAAAACCATCAAATACAATTAGGAGTGACGCAGTTGGACGCACGTTATGCAATCATTTTGGCAGCGGGAAAAGGAACTCGCATGAAGTCAAAATTATATAAAGTTTTACATCCAGTTTCAGGACAGCCGATGGTGGAACATATTATCAATCGAGTAAGTGAAACCAACCCAGATCAAATCATCACGATCGTCGGGCATGGCGCTGAGCAAGTAAAGGCACAGTTGGGTGAACGTAGTGAATACGCTCTGCAAGCAGAACAACTTGGTACAGGTCATGCAGTATTGCAAGCTGCATCTTTTTTACAAGGGAAAGAAGGCACGACACTGGTGATTAGTGGAGACACACCGCTTTTAACCACTGAAACATTGAACAATTTATTTGAGTATCACCAAGGAAAAAATGCGAGTGCCACGATTCTAACCGCACAAGCCGAAGATCCAACTGGATATGGCCGTATCATTCGTGACCATATTGGGATCGTTGAAAAAATCGTTGAGCAAAAAGATACTACACCAGAAGAAGCATTGGTCCAAGAAATCAATACAGGAACTTATTGTTTTGACAATCAAGCTCTGTTTGAAGCATTGAACAAAGTAGGAACAGACAATGCACAAGGGGAGTACTACTTAACCGATATCATTGAAATCCTCAAAGATGCTGGAAAAACAGTAGCAGCTTATCAGACAGAAGACTTTGATGAATCAATGGGAGTCAATGATCGTATTGCATTAGCTAAAGCTAATGAATTGATGCGCCAAAGAATCAACAAAATGCATATGGTCAATGGTGTAAGTTTTGTTGATCCAGCAACGACTTATATTGATGCCGGGGTAGAGATTGGTTCTGATACAGTGATCGAAGCAGGCGTCCAACTTCAAGGTAAAACCGTCATTGGATCAGATTGCGTGATCGGTGCCCATTCTCGAATCGTAGATAGTGTGATTGAAGATCATGTGGTAGTTGAACATTCTGTGATCGAAAAAAGTCTTGTGAAAAGTCATGCGGACGTGGGACCATTTGCTCATTTACGACCAAAAGCAGAAATTGGTGAAGGTGTCCATATTGGTAATTTTGTGGAAGTCAAAAATGCTGAAATTGGTAAAAATACCAAAGTTGGTCATTTGACTTATGTCGGTGATGCCACATTAGGCGAAGAAATCAATATTGGTTGTGGCGTGGTCTTTGTGAATTACGATGGGAAAAACAAGCACCGCACGACAATTGGTGATCATAGTTTTATCGGTTCTAATGCAAATATTATTGCCCCAGTGGAAATTGCTAAAAATACATCAGTAGCTGCAGGGTCAACAATCACAGAGGATATCCCTGAATATGCTATGGCAATTGCCCGTGCAAGACAGGTCAATAAAGAAGAGTATGCTAAAAAACTCCCTTATTTAAACTAAGACTTTTGTAAAACCCCTTGATTTATTCAGAAAATATGACTAGTATTTAATAGGTAGAATTCTAGAGTTGTGAAAAAGAAAGTGGAGGTCCCCATGTCAAAACATTACTTTGACCCAAGATTAAAAATTTTTGCGTTAAATTCAAATCGCCCGTTAGCAGAAAAAATTGCTGCAGCTGTCGGTGTCGAATTGGGTAAATCATCGGTTACTCAATTTAGTGATGGAGAAATCCAAGTGAATATTGAAGAAAGTATTCGCGGATCACATGTTTATGTTATTCAGTCAACGAGTAGTCCTGTAAATGATAATTTAATGGAATTGCTGATCATGATTGATGCCTTGAAACGTGCCAGTGCAAAAACGATTAACGTAGTAATGCCTTACTATGGATATGCACGTCAAGATCGTAAAGCTCGTGCCAGAGAACCAATCACTGCAAAACTTGTGGCGAACATGATTCAAAAAGCTGGAGCAACTAGAATGTTGACGCTTGATTTGCATGCTGTCCAAATCCAAGGATTCTTTGATATTCCTGTTGATCACTTGATGGGTGCACCATTGATTGCAAATTATTTCTTAGAAAAAGGGATTAAAGGGGACGATGTAGTAGTTGTATCACCTGACCATGGTGGTGTAACTCGTGCGCGTAAATTGGCTGAATTTTTAAAAGCACCAATTGCGATCATTGATAAACGCCGTCCAAAAGCAAACGTAGCAGAAGTAATGAATATTATTGGGCAAGTAGAAGGAAAAACTTGTGTATTGATTGATGATATGATCGATACAGCAGGGACGATTACCTTAGCGGCTAACGCACTAAAAGAAGCAGGCGCAGTAAGTGTCTACGCATCATGTACACATCCAGTATTATCTGGACCAGCTTTACAGCGTATTGAAGATTCTGCGATTGAACGCTTAGTTGTAACAGATTCGATCTATCTGCCAGATGACCGTAAGATCGAAAAAATCGATGAAGTAAGTGTCGGTGGTTTGATGGGTGATGCAATTAAACGTATCCACGAAAATAAACCTGTTAGTCCATTGTTTGAAACAAAAAAATAAGAATTAAAAAAATTGAATAGTATCACAAAGGGGAGCCTTATGAGGCTGAGATTGAAGTTTTTCTAAACCCTTCGTACCTGTATCGGTTATGCGAGCGTAGGAATTGTGACGATCAATTGACGTTAGTCATGTAACGTTAGTTGTAGAAGTATGTTGTATTTACTTCCTCCTTTGTGATTTCAAATGAACGGAGGAAGTTTTTTTATGGAGAAAAAATATAAAGTATGGATTGAGGGGACACTTGTAGCTGCACTAGCGATGGTGTTATCCTTTATTCCTCTTCAAATAGGTAGTAGCTTTGAGATTTCATTAGGACAGATTCCACTGACATTGTTTGCGTTAAGAAGAGGTTGGAAGGCAGGGATTTTATCAGGATTTATTTGGGGGATTTTACATTTTCCAACAGGACAAGTGTATTATCTCAGTGTCATTCAAGTATTGATCGAGTATCCGATTGCTTTTACCTTTGCAGGATTTGCAGGAGTGTTCGCTAAAAGGCTGCAAAACAGTCTAACGATGGGCAATAAAAAAGGGATGACAACCACTATTATATTAGGAACTTTAGTTGGTGTTGGTGCTAGATATTTCTGGCATTTTGTCGCAGGCGTCGTTTTTTGGGGAAGTTATGCTTTGTGGGGAATGAAGCCATGGCTCTTTTCTTTAGTCATGAATGGTGCAAGTGCCTTGGCTACAGGAATTGTTACAATGGTTGTTTTGCTTGGGATCGGTCGAACAGTTCCAGCTTTGTTCATCGGGAAAAAATAAACGAAAAGAGCCTCAGTCACTATAAAAGTGTCTAGGCTCTTTTTTTATAAGTATAAAATGATGGAACATCCAAGCATCAGCTTAAAGGAGTATAGTTGAGTTCCGCAGCTTCTCCTACAAGCTCCCAGCGTTTTTCTTCTGCATGATAAACTAAAGTGCCAATTGCTTCTTCATCAAGGTATCTTGTTCCTTTTAGCTTCCAAATATAATCTTCAATGACATAGATCGGGATATGATAATCGTTATCGATCAATCCACCTTGTTCAAAAGAAAAAATGATTCCTTCTTGCATCAAATTACGCATATTCTTCAGTAATTCCACACTAATTTTTTCGACCGGAATATCTCGTTTGAAAAACGATTTTTTCTCATTGATTTTTTTTGACAAGATGATACTTAGTTTATTGGCAAAGATCCGATAAAATTCATCTAAATAGCGGTAATAGATTCGTTCTAATTGATCGTTAAGATCGAAGTAGACGAAATTATTTTGTAATTTATAAAAAAATGGTGAGTGAAGATGGGTCTTCATGTGTCCAAAATATAACAATTCTGAAATTTCTAATGGCGTTAATTCTTTCAGCATCGTTAAGTCGTTAAAATCGATCCATTTTAAATCACTCGAATGATTACGATTACGTGCAGAAGAGAAAAAGCGTTGGATATTTTCTGTTCCACGAATCACTTTCAACCCAGTATGGGATTCGTATTCACCAGCATTTTCTGAAGGATCTAATAACAATAAATTTTGTGGGAAATGCACGATGTTGTTTGAAAAATCACTAATAGTCAGCCCCTTAGTCACAACCGCATTGCTAGTAGTATCAATATGTACATAAACTGACTCAGACATCATGCTCCTCCTCTCACTCATTATCACTTTCATTTTACAACATTTATTAAAAAAAAGCTTGTTTCTTTTATTTTAAAATTCCATTACAAAATCACTTTTTTTGTGATAAACATGGACATTTTCATTGTTTTTGTATAAATGGATGGAATGGATTTTGTTATAGCTTTTACAAGAACAATGTATTCATTTTAGTATTTCTCAAAAAAATAGTATACTTTAAAAGAATATATTTGTCTTGTTATAATAAAAAAGGAGAAGATTATGCTGATTCAACAAGTGTACGGTTCAGAAAAAACAGTCCTCTACTCTACACTTCAACGAGCCAAACAATTGCTACCCTTTTATGCTACCCATCAGGAAAGCCGTGATGCCTTTTGGTTGGCAACAAAGAAAAGGCAAGCTTGGCGGATGATCGGTAACAAACATACCCTTTATTTTATTGCCGAACGAACCAGTGAACAATGGCTGATTAAAAATGTGCTAGTGGTTGGTGACATGCCTGGTTGGACGCTTTTTTTTAAAGAGATAGAGTGGTGTTCCCGTTTTTATTTCAAAAAATATTGTTCTTTTCAATGGATTGAACCACTGTCGACATATTGGCAGACACTCCTATCTCATCATGGTTATACGCAAGACAATCAGTTGGCTCAGACAATTTGGCAAAAAAAACTGACCTATCATATTGGTTTAGTATTAGGTGGCGGTGGCGCTCATGGTGCCTATCAAATCGGTGTTTGGCAAACGTTAAAAGAACATCAGATTCATTTTGAAGTAATTACGGGAACTTCAGTTGGTGCGTTAAACGGTGTATTGATCTTGCAAGATGATTTATCGCAAGCTCTTTCTTTATGGCAATCCCTCGCAACGAATCAAGTATTACAGCTACCAGAAACTGCATTATCAGAAGATCTACGGAAAAGGTTTATCCAAGAAACACGACAAATGACGAGAGCAGCAATTATCAAGGGGGGAGCCTCAATCACCCCTTTGGAAAAGTTACTCAAAAGTAAATTAGATGCTGAGAAGATTTTAAAAATGAAAAGTCCTCGTTTATTTACCGTTTCGACTCGACTTCCTGATTTTAAAGAAGTGGTGACACCGATCCAGCAATTGGCAAGCAATGAAATTGCTGATTGGATCCTAGCTTCGGCCTCGTTTTATCCCGCTATGAGTTATCGAAACATTGCTGGACAAAAATATATTGATGGTGGTTATCGAAATAATTTGCCTGTGGATGTAGCAATTAAAGAAGGGGCAACGGAGTGCTTAATAGTAGATGTGGATGGTCCCGGAGTGACTAAGAAGATTACGATACCAGAAGAGACTGTTCCATGGCTCTGCCGCTCTAATTGGTCATTGGGAACCTTCTTGATTTTTGATCGGCAGAGAAACCAATTCAATCTCCAATTAGGCTATCTGGAAATGAAAAAAAAGTTAGGTGATTTTGAGGGGAATTGGTATACGTTCTATTCAACGAAACTTGCAGAACAATATTGGCGTAAATTTTTAAGCTATCTAGTGAATGATCTTCAGCTAGAAACAACTTTTGTTCAACAACCAAAATTTTGGCAAACTCTGCGTAATATATATAAAGACAGGGTAGTAATTGAAACATGCGGGGTGGCGATGCTTGAACTATTAGCCAAAAAAAAGCTCGTTTTACCGAATAAAGTTTATGATGTAGATGAATTGATCGAACAGATCATTCAAAAAGAATCAAGTTCATTTTTCGATCAAATGATTCGAGAGGTCGGACAATTAAATAGTAATGAGTGGCGCAGAGTCCAAAAATACCAAAAAAAGCAAAAGATTGAACAGGAACAAATCAATGAAATTGCTCATTTAGTTAAACAAAAAAAGAACGAGCAACTTCAATCTAAGCTTCATACGCAGTTATTTGACACCCTATTGAATTTATATTTACTTTATCTAAAGGAGGAACAACCATGGCACAAGAATTTTCCTACGAAATCATAGAAGAGATCGCTGTTTTATCCGAAAATAATAAAGGATGGCGAAAAGAGCTGAACCTAGTCAGCTGGAATGGCCGCCCACCTAAATTCGATCTTCGTGACTGGGCGCCCGAACATGAGAAAATGGGTAAAGGGCTTACTCTAACCAATGAAGAATTTGAGGCATTACAAAAAGCTATCGAAAATATGTAACAGAAAGGACCCTGTTGAATGAAAAGTATGACTGGTTTTGGTAAAGCCACCCGTGAAACCGCAGAGTATCAAATAGAAGTTGAGATCAAAAGTGTCAATCAACGCTTTTTAGATATGCAAATACGTAGTCCTAAATTGTTAAATTATCTCGAAAATGATATTCGCCAATTGATGAAACAACATTTAAGTCGAGGTCGAGTCGAAGTTTTTATCAATCTGACGTATTTGGGACAAAATCAAAAACAAGTTTTTGTTGATTGGAATTTGATTGACGAGCTGATGACGAACTTAACTGAAGGAATAACCCAACGTTATGGAGAGAAACAGCAATTACAGATTGGACGTCTATTAGAGACTTTGACAACGAATGAATCTTTTGTCGTGATTGAAGAAAAAAATGAAAACAATATGGATGAACTGACAGCTTTGGTTTTAGAAACGGTCCATGAAGCACTAGCTGAAATTGAAAAAAGTCGCCAAAAAGAAGGGACAGCCTTAGAGGCGATCATTCAGAAAAACAGTGATGAACTGAAACAAGTATTAAATGACTTACAACAATTTGTTGAGTTATACGAACAAGAGTATCAGGAAAAATATCAAAAGAAACTAGAAGATTACTTGGGAGCAACGGTCGATCAACAAAGATTGCTGACTGAACTCGCTATTTTATTAGAGCGAGGAGATATTCATGAAGAATTGGATCGCTTAGTGATCCATATCGGCAAATTGGATGAATTACTTCAAGTAAAACAGCCAGTTGGCAGAGAACTCGACTTTTTGATCCAAGAAATGAATCGAGAAATCAATACGATTGGTTCAAAATCAAGTGCGATTGAAATCAAAAACCAAGTGATCCAGTTAAAAACGATTTTAGAAAAAATCCGAGAACAGATCCAAAATATTGAATAGCAAGGAGACGAAAAAAATGAACTATTATGATATCACGTTTCATGAATTAAGTGGGAAAACGGTCATCAAAAGAAATGTTCCTTCTGAAAAAGCAGGATTTGAAGCTTGGCAGGATGCCTGTGCGCAAGTGACGGAAAAAGAAATCCAATTGTTAGTTAACGATGGGACTTACGTGACGATGAATCGTCAATTTATTGTGAGAATCGATGCAGAAGAAGTGAAAGACCCAACTGAAAAAGCACTCTCTCGAAAAGATGAGATCATGGGTGTTGTCAATACCTTGTCAAACATGGGTTTTTAAAAACGACGGTAATCGGCATGTTAGTGAGAAGAGCTGCAACCATATGTTGCGCTTCTCACTATTTTTTTTGAAAAAGAATGCTGCTCAGTTAGAACCTGTAAGGTGAGAGGGACCTTTTTTTGAACTTTTGAGTGAAGGATGAACTTGATAGTTAATCACTATCATCAAAAGCCCGAGTGAAAAGCAAAGGTTTTGCCAGTCAAAGGCGCTTTTTTTTGCTATAATCAAAGATGCCCTTGAAAGTTGTCGAAAAAAAGTGCAAAATAAACGTTAGTATAAAAAGACTAGTTGAAAGGACGTCGTCATGTCAGAGCGTGGATTATTAATCGTGTTGTCTGGACCATCAGGTGTAGGAAAAGGCACAGTGCGAAAAGCAATTTTTGAGAGTGAGGATAATGATTTCCAATATTCGATTTCAATGACTACTCGTAAGATGCGTGAAGGAGAAGTCGAAGGAGTCGATTACTACTTTAGAAGCAAAGAAGAATTCGAAGCAATGATCGAAGCCGGAGAAATGCTGGAATATGCTGAATATGTAGGGAATTATTATGGAACACCTTTGTCTTATGTCAATAAAACATTGGACGAAGGAAAAGATGTATTTTTAGAAATCGAAGTCCAAGGTGCTCAACAAGTCAAAGAAAAAGTACCAGATGGCGTATTTATCTTCCTAACTCCTCCCGATTTAGCCGAATTAAAATCAAGAATCGTTGGCCGTGGGACAGATGCAGATGAAGTAATCGAAGAACGAATGAAAGTTGCCAAAGAAGAAATTGAAATGATGGCACTATATGATTATGCCGTAGTCAATGACCAGGTACCCCTGGCGGTAGAACGAATCAAAAATATCATTGCCAGTGAACACTTTCGTGTCGACCGTGTGATCGGCAAATATATCAAAATGTTAAAGGAGATGTAGTCTTATGATGTTGAAACCTTCAATCGACTCATTGTTAGATCGCGTAAATTCAAAATATTCTCTAGTTATCTTAGCAAGCAAACGTGCACACGAGCTAGATGCAAAAGCACAACCTACGATGGATTCATTTGAATCAGTAAAAAGTGTTGGACAGGCATTAGAAGAAATCGAAGCAGGAAATGTGATCAATGATCCTCATCCTGAATTAAAACGGGAACGCTTGAGAATGGAAGATGAAGAGCGTAAAGCCAAAAAAGATCGTGAACAACAAGAGTTAGAGTCACGTATCCGTGAAGAGCAAAACCAATAAAAAGTGCTAGATTCTTTGGATAAGCCGAAATTTCCGAAATTTGTATTCTCAAATTTTTGTGGAATTTCGGCTTCTTTTTAGGATCACGTTTTAGCATATAAGAATGACTTTTCTGCGGAATGCTGCTGCGCCGTTAATTTTTTGTAAGGATTCATCAGAAAATAAGACAAACCAAGCAATCTCTAGTAAAATAGGCAAGAACGATTTTGTCTATTTGATAGAGTAACTAAAGGAGGAAGGAAACCATGCCAATCACAGCTGATGTTATCGTCGATGTACCCACTATGCAAACCGATCAGCCTTTCACCTATCTGGTTCCTTCTGAAGTAGAAACGGCGATTCAAGTCGGGATGCGAGTAGAAGTTCCTTTTGGTAACGGCAACCGTCATGTTCAAGGGTTCGTTGTAGGTTTGCGAGTACAAGATAGCATCGAACAAAAAAATTTAAAAGCGATTGTCCAAGTATTAGATTTAGCACCTGTGGTTAATCAAGAACTACTTCAATTGGCTGATTATATGAAGACGATCACTTATGCGTTTAAGATCACTTGCTTACAAACGATGCTTCCTGCTGTCATGAAAGCATCCTATGACAAACAAATCTATCCTGTAAGTGAAGCGGCGGACGTCCAGGCATTCTTTAAAGGACGAACAGAAATCTCCTGGAAAGAAGCGCAAGAAGAGGGCATTTTATCCCAATTGATCCGTTGGCGTCAGGACAAGTTAGTAGATATCAGATATGAAGTACACACGAAGAACAAAGTCAAAACGATTCGTTTGATCCGCTCAAATTTGAATAGTGTCCAGCTTGAGGAAGAGTGGGGAAAGTTAAGAGCGAATGCGAAGAAACAAAAAGAACTTCTGCTTTGCTTATCTGAGCAAAAAAAGGCTGAACCAATTAGTTATTACAAAGAAAAAGGTATCAGCACGGCAACTTTGAATCAAGGAAAAGACAAAGGCTGGTTAACTTTTGAAGAAGTAGAAAGTTATCGTGATCCTTATAAAAATCGCACGTTTGAACAAACACAAGCATTCCAGCTAAATAAAGAACAACAACATGCAGTAAAACGTATCGTTGAAGCAGGGCAACAAGAGAAGAGTCACACTTTTTTATTAGAAGGAATTACTGGAAGTGGAAAAACAGAAGTTTATCTACAGGCCATTGCTGAGGTATTAGCTCAAAATAAAACAGCGATTATGCTTGTTCCTGAAATTGCTTTGACACCACAAATGGTAGAGCGTTTTAAAGGGCGTTTTGGAGAGGCGGTAGCTGTCTTACATAGCGGGCTATCTCAGGGAGAAAAATACGATGAGTGGCGTAAAATCGAAAGAAATGAAGCCCAGGTTGTTGTTGGCGCCCGCTCGGCAATTTTTGCCCCTTTAGAAAATATCGGATTGATCATCATTGATGAAGAACATGAATCAAGCTATAAACAAGATGAAACGCCACGTTATCATGCCAGAGATCTAGCGATTTGGCGTGGAAATTATCATCATTGTCCAGTAGTACTAGGAAGCGCGACACCATCTCTTGAATCACGTGCTCGAGCACAAAAAGGGCTGTATGAATTACTCCATTTGAGTCAAAGAGCCAACTTGTCTGCTCAGCTTCCAACAATTGAAGTTGTTGACATGCGACAAGAATTGCAACAACATAATACGTCCACATTTTCCAAACAGTTACAAGCAAAAATCCAAGACCGTTTGGCGAAAAAAGAACAGATTGTGCTGTTACTAAATCGGCGAGGATATTCTTCCTTTGTGATGTGTCGGGATTGTGGTTTTGTTTTACCTTGTCCCAATTGTGATATTTCTCTGACCCTTCATATGGACACCCACTCCATGCGTTGCCATTACTGTGGACATGAAGAACCAATCCCACACCGTTGTCCTAACTGTGGAGGGAATAAAATTCGTTACTATGGAACAGGGACCCAAAAAGTCGAAGAAGAATTAAAGACCCTTTTCCCAGAAGCTGGTGTTTTACGTATGGATGTTGATACGACCAGAAAGAAAGGTGCGCATGAACGTATCTTGCAACAATTCGGTCAAAAAAAGGCGAATATCTTACTGGGGACGCAAATGATTGCCAAAGGGTTGGATTTTCCTGATGTGACATTGGTCGGCGTTTTGAATGCTGATACTTCCCTTAACTTGCCTGATTTTCGTTCAAGCGAGCATACGTTCCAATTGCTTACGCAAGTTTCGGGAAGGGCAGGCCGAGCCGAAAAAGCAGGCGAAGTGATTATCCAAACCTTTAATCCGCAACATTATGCAATTGAATTAGCAAAAGAACAAAATTATGAGCGATTCTATCAACAAGAAATGGCCGTCCGACATCGTAGTGGATACCCACCTTATTATTTTACTGTCAAAATCACGACCAGCCATGAGGAAGAACAAGTTGCTGCTAAGAAGATTTTTGAGGTTGCGAATCAGTTACGGCAAGTGTTAGGAAATCAAAGCTTGTTATTAGGACCGACCCCTAGTACAGTGAATCGGGTAAAAAATCGGTACTATTACCAGTTGATCATTAAATATAAACATGAGCCTAATTTAGCGAATATCTTAAAAAATATTTTAGACCAGAGCCAAAAAGAACAACGACAAGGATTATTTGTCGCGATTGATAATGAACCATTACACTTTATTTAAGAAGGGAATTTACATGCGCTATCCTATATTGATCCACCCCAATGATAAATTGAAACGTGTCGCACAACCAATCGATGTGATCACAGATGAAACAATTACTTTACTAGATAACCTATATGAAACGATGGTTGCTAACGACGGTATTGGCATTGCCGCTCCACAAGTTGGTCAAAACAAGCGAGTTGCAATCGTAGAAGTAGATGAAGGTGAAAAGTTTGAATTAATCAATCCAGAAATTATTGATGCAAAGGGAGAAAGCATTGATGTAGAAGGTTGCTTAAGCATCCCTCATGTTTATGGGACCGTCAAACGGTTTGACGAAGTAACGGTTCGCTATTATGATCGTGAAGGCGAAGAAATCGAAGTAGTAGCCTTTGGTTACTTAGCTCGTGCCTTTCAGCATGAGATCGACCATTTAGACGGTATATTATTCGTTGAAAAAATGATTGAGCAAATTCCAGAAGCCGAATTAGAAGAGTATATGGAGGAACATCTTGATGACTAAATTAGTATTTATGGGAACGCCAGCTTTTTCAGTACCGATCCTTGAAGGCTTATTAGAAGAAGGGTATGAAGTAGTCGCAGTCGTGACACAACCTGATCGCCCTGTGGGACGTAAAAAAATCATCACCCCTACCCCAGTAAAAGAAGCAGCCGTGAAACACGGTTTATTGGTTTTACAACCTGAAAAAATCTCTGGTTCAGAAGAAATGGAAAAAATCATTGCCCTACAACCAGATGTGATTATCACAGCTGCATTTGGTCAATTTTTACCAGAAAAATTATTACAGGCACCTGTTCACGGAGCTATAAATGTACATGCATCTTTATTGCCAAAATATCGAGGAGGGGCGCCAGTTCATTACTCGATTATCAACGGGGAAAAAGAAACCGGTGTAACGATCATGGAAATGATCAAAAAGATGGATGCAGGGGGCATTTATGCTCAAGAAAGTTTACCAATCACTAAACAAGACGATGTGGGAACCATGTTTGAAAAGTTAAGTGCATTAGGGAAACAACTATTACTTAAAACATTACCTGATATTTTGAATGGAAATTTGAGTCCACGTCCACAAGATGAATCAAAAGTAACTTTTTCGCCAAATATCACACGGGAGCAAGAAGCAATTGATTGGAACAAGACAGCAGAAGAGATCGACAACCAAGTCCGTGGGATGCGACCATGGCCGATTGCATTTACGACATACGAACAAACCCGTTGGAAACTTTTAAATGTAGAAGCGTTAGCTGAGAAAACTACGGCGGAGCCAGGGACCATCATCAAAAAAGATAAGAAAAATCTGTGGATTGCTTGTGGTAAACAAACGGTGTTGGCAATCAAAGAATTACAGCCAGCAGGTAAAGGAAAACAAGCGATCAATGAGTTTTTGAATGGTAGTGGACAACAGGTAATGATTGGGCAGCAGGTGAAATAATGGCAAAAATACCAAAAAAAATGAAAAAATCTGTTCGTTATATGGCACTGATCACCCTTGAAAGAGTAAACAAGGGCGGTGCTTATTCTAATTTATTATTGAACGAAATGATCAATCAAGGGGATTTAAATCAAAAAGATGTTGGCTTGTTTACTGAATTGGTTTATGGAACGATCAGTCGTCAACTTTTACTGGAATTTTATGTCGCTCCATTGATAGTAAAAGCAAAAAAAGTGGATGATTGGGTTAAAACATTACTTTATTTGTCAGTTTATCAGTTGGAATTTCTAGATAAAGTTCCAGCTCATGCGATTTTAAATGAAGCGGTCGAAATTGCTAAGATCAAGGGAAATCCTGGTACTGGGAAATTTGTAAATGGTGTTTTAAGAAATTATCAACGACAAGGTAAACCGGATGTTGAACAAATCAGTGATCCGATTGAACGCTTATCCGTAAAAATTAGTTTACCGATCTGGTTAACCAAGCGATTGACTGATCAAATCGGTTATGAAGAAACGGAAAAATTAGGACTTTCCCTCTACCAGCCAAGTCACGTCAGTGGTCGAGTAGATATCAGAAAATATCCTAGAGAACAAGCAATCGAGACACTCCAAGCAGAAGAAATTTCAGCGACAGCAAGTAAACTTAGTCCTTATGGGGTAATTGCTGAAAAAGGACATTTAGCATCTAGTTCCTTATTCCATGACGGGGTCATGACGATCCAAGATGAAAGTTCGATGCTGGTCGCACCCGCTATGCAAATCGAGCCAGAACATCATGTTTTAGATGCTTGTGCGGCACCAGGAGGAAAAACAACGCATATTGCCACATTTTTAGATCCAACATGTGGTGGTGAAGTTACAGCACTGGATGTTCATGAACATAAAGTAAAACTCATCGAAGAAAATGCGGAACGCTTAGGTGTTTTTACAACTGTTTATGCACAAAAAATGGATGCACGTGAAGTGAAAGAGGAATTTTCAGCTGAAACATTTGATCGTATCTTAGTTGATGCTCCATGCTCAGGATTAGGACTATTGAGAAGAAAACCGGATATTCGTTATAAAAAAAATGCCAGCGAGTTAGCTAATTTACCAGCGATCCAATTGGCGATTTTGGAAAGTTGTGCATCTGTGTTAAAATCTTCTGGAATATTAACTTATAGTACTTGTACGATTCTTAAAGAGGAAAACCAAGAAGTCATTGAAACATTTTTACAGCGACATACTGATTTTGAAAGGATTGATGTTTTAGTTGATCCTGTGCTACAATCATCAATCGAAGATAAAATGTTGACTTTATACCCACATCAGTTCTATACAGATGGGTTTTTCATTTGTTGTTTGCGTAAAAAGTAATGAGGTGAAAGAATGCAGATTGAATATCAATCAGATGTAGGAAGACGACGTAATACAAATCAAGACTATGCGAGTGTTTTTACGAATCAAGCTGGAATTAAACTAGCAGTATTAGCAGATGGAATGGGCGGTCATCGTGCAGGTGATATCGCGAGCCAGATGGCAGTGACAAACTTAGGAACTGCTTGGGAAAATCTAAGTTTAAGTGATGACGAAAAAGTAGCGCAATGGTTCATCCAAACGATCCAAGAAGAAAATACTCGTATTTATCAACGTGGCCAAGAGCAACCAGAATACAATGGGATGGGAACGACGATCGTAGCAGCAGCTTTATCAGAAGATCAGTTTACTATTGCTCATGTGGGGGATAGCCGTGCCTACTTGATCCGTGAAGATAAAATCATTCAACTGACAGAAGATCATTCTTTAGTGAATGAACTAGTAAAATCTGGAGAAATCAGTGAAGAAATGGCAGCGAACCACCCACGAAAAAATATTTTAACTCGTTCTGTAGGAATGCCAGGATCTGTAGAAGTCGATGTATCGACTTATATTTGGCAATTAAAAGATCGTTTGTTGTTGTGTTCGGATGGGTTAACGAACATGTTATCTGAAGAAACGATTGGAACGATTATCAATCAAGAAGGGGCTTTGTTCGACAAGGTAACAGAATTAATCGAACGTGCAAATGAAGCAGGCGGAGCAGATAATATTACCGTTCTTCTGATCGAATACAAGGAGGACGTAGCATGATTGAGTTAGGCAAAAAGTTGAATGGTCGTTATCAAATCACTGGAAATATTGGTAGTGGGGGCATGGCAAATGTTTTTCTAGCCCATGACCTTATTTTAGATCGTGATGTCGCAGTCAAAGTGTTACGATTCGATTTCCAAAATGATCAAACGGCAATTAGACGATTCCAACGAGAAGCACTAGCTGCGACTGAACTAGTTCATCCTAATATTGTTAGTGTGTATGATGTTGGAGAAGAAGACAACATGCAGTATCTCGTGATGGAATATGTAAAAGGAATGGACCTGAAACGCTATATTCAAACCCATTATCCTGTTCCTTATGATACAGCAGTCAATATTATGCAACAAATTTTATCAGCTATTTCTTTAGCACATACGCACCAAATCATTCATCGTGATTTGAAACCACAAAATGTCTTGATCGATAATGAGGGCGTGGTCAAAATCACTGATTTTGGTATAGCAATCGCATTATCTGAAACATCGATCACACAAACGAATACGATGTTAGGCTCTGTCCATTACTTATCTCCTGAACAAGCTAGAGGAAGTATGGCTACGAAACAATCAGATATCTATGCCTTAGGGATCATTCTTTACGAATTATTAACTGGCAGTGTTCCTTTTGATGGTGAGTCTGCAGTGACGATTGCCTTGAAGCATTTCCAAGATGAGTTACCTTCAATCAAGGATCTAGACCCAACAACGCCGCAAGCTTTAGAAAATGTGGTATTGAAAGCTACTGCAAAAGAACCGGCAGATCGATATAAAACAGCAGAAGAAATGTCAGAAGACTTAGCAACAGCGCTGTCTCCTGCTCGGGCAAATGAAGCCAAATGGGTGCCACAAGCAATGACCAAAGAAACTCAAGTGATCACACCATTAGAAGAAGATACACCAATGCCAGAGTCATTTAAATCCATGCCATTACCTAAAGAAAAATCAGAAGAAACTCCTGTGATGGCAGAAGAGACAGTTCCTGATCCAAAGAGTAAAAAGCATAAAAAATGGTGGATTATTTTATTGGTGATCTTAGCCTTATTAGGAATCGGAACAGCCGTCTTTTTTGCTTCTGGAGGTCGTGGAGAAGTCGAAATTCCTGACGTTTCGGGATTATCAGAAGCGTCTGCCAGAGATACTTTAGCAAAAGCTAAATTAGAAGCAGCAACAAAAACCGAAGAGATCCCTGATGAACAAATCGAAGAAGGAGACGTTGTCAAAACGGACCCAGCAGCGGGAACTACAGTGAAACAAAACCGTGAAGTTACCCTTTACGTCAGCACAGGTAAGAAAAAAATCAAGTTAGATGATTATACTGGGATGAATTTTGACGAAGTAAGTAGCCGATTGAAGAAGCTTGGTTTTCCAGCTGATAGTATCGAGAAAAAAGACGAGTTCAGTGATGAAGTAGAAAATGGACGAATCATTTCCCAGTCGGATGAAGAAGGAACGGAAGTCGATCCAACGACAGATAAGATCACATTTGTTGTGAGCCAAGGCGCGCAACCAACGATGGGGGATTATACTGGTCAAAATTATGACACCGTTCGTGGGATATTGAGCTCAAATGGTTATAAAAGGATCAGTGAGACTTATGATTACAGCGATACGGTTCCAGCTGGTTCAATCATTAGCCAATTACCTAGTTACGGTGAACCATTGACTGAAAATAGCTATATCAGTTTTGTCGTTAGTCAAGGACCAAATGCGAAAACATTAAATGATATTTCAGGCTATACGAAAAGTGATGCACAAAGTTATTTATCAAGTATTGGCGCAGAATACATCGGACATGAGTCTTATGAATATTCTGATACCGTAGAAAAAGATAAAGTGATCCGAACAGCTCCTGGCGTGGGGGCATCGATCACTCCAGGAACGATCGTCAATGTCATTTATTCAAAAGGACCAGAACCAACCAAAGAATCAAAAGAATCATCAAGTTCAACCAAAGAATCGTCAAGCAGCAAAGAAAGTTCAAGTACTACTACGTCTAAAGAAGAAAGCACGTCGTCTTCATCCAAATAGTAATAACAATAAAAAATAGCAGAGCGTTTCTAAACGTGCTCTGCTATTTTTTATTGAGTTTCGCTAAGTTTCTTGTCAGGAACGCCACATGATTTTTCTTTCCTGTGGTAAAATAAGGAAAACTGGAGGTGGCATACATCAAAGGACAAATCAGAAAAGCAATTAGTGGGTTTTATTATGTACACGCAGACGGTGAGACCTATCAAACGAGAGGACGAGGAAACTTTCGTAATCGAAAAATCACTCCGTTAGTGGGTGACCAAGTACTATTTGAAAGCGAAAACAAGACGGACGGTTATTTGTTAGAAGTGATGCCTCGTAAAAATCAACTGGTGCGTCCACCGGTAGCAAATGTCGATTTAGGTGTCGTAGTTACAAGCTTGGTAGAACCAAATTTTTCTTATAATTTATTGGATCGCTTTCTAGTGACTTTAGAATATGAATCCATTGAACCTGTCATATTTTTGACAAAGACAGATCTCGCTTCAAACGAACAGCAAATCGATGAGATCAAGCAAACGTATGAAACGATCGGTTATCCTGTGATTGTTCCAAAATATCCTGGAGATACTGCAGAATTAATTCGTTACTTCCCAGAACGATTGACTGTTTTTATGGGCCAATCTGGTGCTGGAAAATCTACACTCTTAAACCAAATTTCGCCAGATCTAAACTTAGAAACGGGGGAAATCTCTGATTCTTTAGGACGTGGGAGACATACAACGAGACATGTGGAATTACTCCCATTGTATGATGGCTTAGTAGCAGATACACCAGGATTCAGCTCGATCGATTTTTTGACGATCGAAACGACTGAATTACCAAAACAATTTCCTGAATTTGTCAGTGCATCAAACCATTGCCGTTTTAGAGAATGCATGCATGCTAAAGAGCCTGGGTGCGAGGTGAAACGCCAGGTCGAAACAGGTGAGATTGCCCAAACACGTTATGAGAACTATTTGCAATTTTTACAGGAAGTCGAAAATCGAAAACCAATCTATTCTAAAAAAGAAGGTAAACGAAAATAGGAGGAAGCATTGATGAAAATAGCACCATCTATCTTAAGCGCAGATTTTTCTAATTTACAAAGAGACATCGAACTAGTAGAAAAAGGAGGGGCAGATTACATCCATGTAGATGTAATGGATGGACAATTTGTTCCAAATATTACATTTGGTCCCAATATCGTACAAGCCATTCGACCAATTACTAAGTTACCACTAGACGTACATTTGATGATTGTTGACCCGGAAAAATATATTCCGGCGTTTGCGAAGGCTGGAGCAGATATCATCACGGTGCATGTGGAAGCCACTCCACACATTCATCGGGCATTGCAAATGATGAAAGATCTAGGCGTGAAATCAGGAGTCGTGATTAATCCAGGCACACCTATAACGATGATCAAACATGTTTTACCGATAGCAGATCAGGTCTTAGTGATGACTGTTAACCCAGGATTTGGCGGACAAAGTTTCATTGAAGAAACGGTAGAGAAAATTGCTGAATTATCAGAATTACGCGAGCAAAATAATTGGCATTATTCCATTGAAGTAGATGGCGGTATCGTTCCTGAAACCGCACAAATTTGTCAAAAAGCTGGGGCAGATGTTTTCGTTGCCGGTTCTTATATCTATAACTCAGAAGATCCAGTGGGACAAATCAACCAGTTAAAAGAGGCATTGAAATAAATGCAGGTTTTATTAGTGGCAGGAGGTTCTCCTGAAAATTGGCCAGAACTACAAAACAGTTATGACTGTTATATAGGTATTGATCGTGGTGCATGGTATCTTCTTCAAAACAATTTCCCCTTGGATTTAGCAATCGGTGACTTTGATTCGTTATCGGTAGATGAAAAAAAACAAGTTGAACAAGCAGCGAATGAACTAATCCAAGCACCAGCAGAAAAAGATGATACAGATACGCAGTTGGGGCTGTGTCAAGCCATTGAACGATATCCAGAAGCAACAATCACGATCATTGGCGCAACTGGTGGTCGATTGGATCACCTGCTTGCTAACCTTTGGCTGCCGTTAGAACCAAGATTTAAACCACATGCTCAAAAGATCATTATTTGGGATCGTCAAAATCATGTCACCTACTATTCGCCCGGCAAACATGTGATTACCAAAATGGATAAAATGCGTTATTTGGCCTATTGTTGTTTGACGCCTGTAACAGAGCTGTCCATCCAAAAGAGCAAGTATGAACTGGAAACAACTGATGTGAGCCAAGCAACTTCTTATGCAAGCAATGAATTTGTTTCAGATACGGCTGATTTTTCCTTTTCAACTGGGATGGTCGCAGTGATTCAAAGTAAAGATTAAGTTTGCTCTAACCGAGTAAATACAACAGAAATAGCTAAAAATGACAAGTCAAATTATTTACTAAAAAAAAGCTTAAGAGAGGTGTCATACCTTTTGTTTCGCCTCAATTAGTGATAAAATTGACCATAAGAGTCTAATTAATTCGAGGTGTCTTTGTGAAGAAGTTCAATCCTAATAAAAATATTATTATTACCTTAATCATTGTTATCATTGTGGTGACAATCTTAAGTGTGACTGCCGCGCAACGAGCGAATGAAGGAAAACCTAATTTCTTCCAGTCTTTTGTCAATGACAGTGTTTCATTTGTTGACCGTGCAATCTCTGCGCCCGTAAGATGGGTCGAAAATGGAGTGGATTCAGTCCATAATCTTTTCACGACTTATTCTGAAAATGAGCGATTAAAAGAGAAAATCGATAGTTATGATGAATTAGCATTAAAAAATAAAAATGACCAAAAAGAAATCGAAGCATTAAAGAAAGAACTTAACTTAAATCAAACATTGACTAACTATGAAAAAGTAACGGCGAATGTGATTACACGCTCACCAGATACTTGGCAAGATATGTTGATCGTTGATAAAGGATCAAAAGATGGCATTGAAGTGAACATGGCGGTAATGGCACAAAAAGGATTAATTGGTCGAGTAGTTGAAGTCAATCGCACTTCTTCTAAGATCGAGCTGCTGACTTCGTCAAATGAAAGTTCGAATCATTTCCCAGTTCGGGTATCTTCTTCTAGTGGAGAAGCGTTTGGATTATTGAAAAACTATGACGAAAAACTGCAAGCGTTAGTCGTGACACAATTAACTGGAGATACGAATATCAAAGAAGGCGACGTCGTTCAAACTTCTGGCTTAGGTGGGAACTCACCAGCAGATCTGCCGATCGGAACAGTCATCAAGACCAAACCAGATAGTTATGGCTTGGATCGTGAAGTATATGTGAAGCCTTACGCTGGAATGTATGATTTGCCAGTTGTGACGATCGTGCAACGACTGGTGGAGGATTAACCTATGCTGAAAAAAGATACAATGAAATATTACTTGCCAGTTGTATTGTTCTTATTGATGTTGATCGATGGGCATTTGACTAGAATGTTTGTCGAGTGGTCAAATGGGCAATACATGGCTAGTGCCCATTTTCTCATTTTGGCTTTGCTGTTTTGCAGTATGAAATTTCCTAAAAGGTATTTATTGATTACAACGGTCGTCCTTGGAGCAATCTTTGATACCTACTATATCGGTGTAATCGGGATCTATGCGGTGGCATTACCACTGATGGTCTTTATTATGTATTCGATGAGTTCTTATATCCACTTTAATATCTTTACAGAATTTTTTAGTATGATTATTTTTGTTACGGGGTATGAGTTGTTCACTTTAGCTGTACAATTGATTTTCAAATTAGTATCTGTAAATAACACTTACTTTATTACTAGATATCTTGGGCCAACTTTATTATTAACGATGATTCTATTCGCAGTTTTTGTTTTTCCATTCAAGAAATTATTCAGTGATGAATAATTTCTTTTTTTTGTACTGATTTCTGAAATAAATGTCATATTTTGTGAATAATCATTGAAACTTACATGTTTGTCATTTTAAGATTTTATTTTGAAATGTTTTTGTAACATAACTATTATATCGTTGACATACTGCTATGGTACAATTTTTATATCGTTAAGAAAGACTTAAATATATTTAGATATTTATTAAATTAAGCCAGTCGGAGGAATGAAGAGTGAAAAAGAGTTTATTATCAGCGGTAATGCTAAGTTCAATCGCTTTAACTGCCGTAGGATCACCGATCGCTGCCGCGGCGGACGATTTTGATTCTCAGATACAACAACAAGACAAAAAAATTGCAGACTTACAAAACCAACAAGCAAGTGCACAATCACAAATTGAAGCATTAGAAGGTCAAGTTTCTGCTATTAACACAAAAGCGCAAGATTTATTAACTAAACAAGATACATTGCGTAAAGAATCTGCTCAATTAAAACAAGAAATCAAAGATTTACAAGAACGTATTGAAAAACGTGAAGCAACAATCCAAAAACAAGCACGTGAAACACAAGTAAAAAATACTAGTTCAAACTATATTGACGCTGTGTTAAATGCAGATTCATTAGCAGATGCTGTTGGTCGTATCCAAGCAATGTCTACAATCGTTAAAGCAAACCAAGACTTAGTACAACAACAAAAAGAAGACAAACAAGCAGTAGAAGCGAAAAAAGCTGAAAATGAAGCAAAACAAAAAGAACTTGCTGACAACCAAGCTGCTTTAGAGTCACAAAAAGGCGATTTATTAGCAAAACAAGCTGACTTAAATGTCTTGAAAACTTCATTGGCTGCTGAACAAGCAACAGCAGAAGATAAGAAAGCTGACTTGAACCGTAAGAAAGCTGAAGCTGAAGCAGAGCAAGCACGTATCCGTGAACAAGCTCGCTTAGCAGAACAAGCTCGTCAACAAGCAGCTCAAGAAAAAGCTGAAAAAGAAGCACGTGAACAAGCTGCTGCACAAGCTGCACAAACACAAGCTTCATCATCAGCATCAACTACAACAGAAAGCTCATCAGCTGCACAATCTTCAAGTGAAGAATCAAAAGCTCCTGAGTCTTCAACAACAGAAGAATCAACATCTACTGAATCTTCTACAACAACAGAAAATTCATCAACTGGCTCTTCTTCTACTGAATCATCTTCAACAGAAGAATCAACAGTTCCTGAATCTTCTACACAAGAGTCAACACCTGCGAATACAGAAAGCAGTTCAAGCAGCTCTAATACAAATGTAAATAATAATACAAACAATAGTACTAATAACAGCACTAATAATAGCACTAATAACAGTACAACAAATAACAACAATAACAATAATACTGTAACACCAGCTCCAACACCTACACCAACGCCTGCTCCAACACCAGCACCAAATCCTTCTGGTAGTGTGAACGGCGCTGCGATTGTAGCAGAAGCTTACAAATATATTGGTACTCCATATGTATGGGGTGGTAAAGATCCAAGTGGCTTTGACTGTTCTGGATTTACACGCTATGTATATTTACAAGTAACTGGCCGTGACATCGGTGGTTGGACAGTACCTCAAGAATCAGCTGGAACAAAAATTTCAGTTTCTCAAGCAAAAGCTGGAGACTTGTTATTCTGGGGTTCTGCTGGCGGAACTTATCACGTAGCTATTTCATTAGGTGGCGGACAATATATCCATGCACCTCAACCAGGTGAAAATGTTAAAGTTGGTTCAGTTCAATGGTACACACCTGATTTTGCAGTAAGTATGTAATAATAAATAGAATGAACAGGAGGAGAAACCTTCCTGTTCATTTTTTTGTGGCTCTATTCTTTTTGATGTTGGTGAAATTCACCAACATCTTTTTTATGGTTTAAAAAGTATAAAAATGATACCCTATGATTCTAAGGTTTCTTTTTACCAATATCCTTTGACAACGTGTCTTTTTTAGTCTGTAATGCAATCAGTGAGTAAAGAATGAAGTTTATATGTAGCTATAAAATAGTAGGGGACATTGGTGATTTTCACAAAAAATGATCATGGATGTTTGGAATGAGAGACGAAGCAACCAAAATAAATGAGCTAGAGTGAAGAAGGTTGGTGTAAACCAATCACTATTCTCTCTAGCTCATTTGGACTTATTAGTCAAAATAGGATTTCCAATGAATGAAAAAACTGCTATTTTTACTGTTTATGAATCGATCATTTTATCTAGTAATGATTTAGCTTGATCAATTAATGTACATATTCTTCAGAAAGTGTCATGAAACTATTGATATCCTCTAAAACCATATCGATGCCTGCTTGCCAGAAATCTGGTTTCGTTAAGTCAACACCTAAATGTTTTTGAGCAAGTTCTTCGGTTGTCATTGAAGCTGTATCTCTTAATAACTCAATGTATTCTTGCTCAAAACTTGTTCCTTTTTTGTTTGCATAAGCATAAATACCTAAACTAAATAAATAGCCAAACGTGTAAGGGAAGTTATAAAAAGGAACATCATCAATAAAGAAATGCAATTTAGCTGCCCAGAAGTGTGGGTGGTAAGTAGCTAAGGCATCATGATAACCTTCTTTTTGAGCTTCAACCATCATTTGAGTGATTTCTTCTTCTGAAACAAGTCCTTCTTGTCGCGCAGAATAGAAACGATTTTCGAAAATGAAACGAGAATGGATATTCATAAACATGGCCAAAGCATTTTGTAATTTAGTATCTAATAAATTGATTTTTTCTTCTTTCGTTTTGGCTGCTTTTAAGGTAGCATCAGCGACAATCAATTCAGCAAACGTGCTAGCAGTTTCTGCAACATTCATTGCGTAATCACGGTTCAATGCTGGCAGATCCCACATGACACTACTATGAAAGGCATGACCTAATTCGTGGGCTAGCGTAGCTACTTCATTGACTGAGTTACTATAGGTCATAAAAATTCTGGATTCTTGGGTTTCTGGCAGCTCAGTACAATACCCGCCAGGTCGTTTTCCCGGACGATCCTCTGCTTCAATCCAACTTTTTTCAAATGCAGATTGTGCAAAGGTTGCCATTTTGGGACTGAATTTTTGGAAATTCTCAATGATAAAAGAGGCAGCTTCGTCAAAGGTAAACGTCTTTTCCTTTAGATCTCCTAAAATAATTGGTGCATCTTGATCTTGCCACTCCATTTTTTCTTTACCGAAAAGATTGGCTTTTCTTGTTAAGTAATCAACTAACGGTTGTTTATTTTTTTGGATAGTTGCCCACATCACATCAAGTGTTTCTTTTTTCAAACGATTGTATTCTAATGGTTTTTGTAAATAGTCGTTCATACCATGTAGTTTATAGGTTGATAAACGGAAACCATCTAAGTGATTTAATGTGTCCGATAGTAAAGACGTTTTTTCTTGCCAAGCTTTTTCCCAGGCAATAAATAACTTTTCACGTACGAGTGGATCTGGATCACCCATCATTTTATTGAAGGCTTGACCTGCTGACAAGTCAGTTACCTTGCCATTTTCTTCAAATGGAATCACGATTGTTCCCACAATTGTGTCGTAATGACTGCTCCACGCGTTCAGCCCGTCTAATGAGAGTGTATTGATGATGTTTTCTTCTGCTTCGGACAATAAACGATGACCGTCTCTGCGAATCTCATTCATACGAAAAGCAATCAAAGAAAATTCATCTGTTTGGAGCAATGTTTGCCAATTATTGTCAGATATTTCTGCAAATTTTTTCGATAAAATCGTATCGGCGGATTGCCAACGTGGTAATAGTGCATATAATTTTCCTGATAAAAGCTTTGCTTGGGTATCTTTGACATTCGCAGATAACAAAGCCGTAATATAACTATTACATTGAGAAAAACCTTCTGTAATTGTTTCTTGTTGTTTGATCAGTGTCGTAAGTTCATCATTTGTACTGACTGAATGATCCCACTGATTAACGGATTGATAATAGGTATTGATTTGTTTTTCTAATTGTTCTAAACGTTCATTTAAGGCTGGGGAATCACTTCCACCTGAAAAAATTGAATCAAGATCCCAATTTAGTGAATATGTCATGAAAAAGCTCCCTTCAATTTATAATACAATTAGTATAGCATTATTTTCTTATTTAAGTCTCTAAGAAAAGTTTGTTGTTTCGCAAAAAAAGAGCTATTATAAATGGCAGAGGTGACTTATGAATTCAATAAAAAAACAAATGAAAAATGGCAACTTTTATTTAGTTATTGCAGTACTCATCATGGCTCTCTTATTTTACAGTTCATCGCAAACTTACGGACAACAATCCCAAGTCTCCAGGATCGAAGAGTGGTTTCCCAATCATCCGTTTAAACAAGTATTTGATAATATTCGTTTTACTTATGGCGATGGTGTAGTGAGTGTAGATCATTTAGGTTATGGTAAATTCGTTGAATTTTTCTTACGAAAAGGTGCTCATTTTGGGTCTTATTTTATTTTAGGTGGTAGTTTGTTTTTAGGGGTCTTTCCTAAAATGAAAATCTGGTGGTTAACAAGTGTCTTAGCTTGGTTATCGGCGACCGGTTATGCTGGGTTAGATGAATTTCATCAGATGCTTACAGGGGATCGAACACCGTCTTTCCAAGATGTCATGCTCGATTCAATGGGGGCATTGACAGCGATTGTCTTATGCTTGATCGTTGGTTTTGTGAGAAAAAAATTTTAGGTAGAAGTATCAATTAGTGTACATGAAAAAATGAGTTATAGAAGTAATTAAAATTGAGTATGAAGCCGAAAAATCCTAAAATAGTTTTCTATTTTAGGATTTTTCGGCTTCATTTCGTAGTATACTTGTGATTCATTTTTATAAAATAGAACTTGTGGATCAAAGCCAGCTGTTGTTTATTTATGGATAGATTGGATTGTAATTTATTTTAAGAGTGGTTGATTTTATCCTTGAATCATTATCTGTACCTCTCTTTGGGCACTAGTTTTTTATACGGTGACGCCTTTTGTGTATCGCTGTATAATCCTTTCATTATTTCTTCAAACAGAAGTTCATATGTATGTAATAATTTCTGGTGATTAGCCAACTCATTGGATGATGAGCGAAAAAACCTATTCCATAGCGAATTATTTTGATCTTGATTCGCGATCGTAGTATGAATATTATCCAGTTGCTGAAGGATTGAACGGAGGAGGCCCTCACCATTTAAAAATGATTGCATTTTTCTCTTGTCACTAGCTAGTTTTTTGACTAAAATCTTTTGTTCAAATTCATTATTCTCTGGTTTGACGAGTAGTTTTTGCTGGTCTGCGATACTGGCGGATAATTCTAAGATCTGTTGCTCAGTGTAATCAAGAAACTGTTGATAATAAGTTTTTTTAGCTTGTAACTTATCGTCCATTTTATTCCCCCTTTGATAGTGATAGACGTAAAAAAACTGGTCTCTCTAAAGTTTAAGATAAACTTTGTTGAGAAACCAGTTTTTTTACGAATTCATTTTTTATTGAAGCTATCAGAAAATGATTACTGGTGTACCTTTTTCTACCATGCCAAACAATTCTTTCATGACACTTGGCGGCGTATTGACACATCCATGAGATCCACGAGTTTTCCAAAGATCGCCACCATATTCAGGTTGCCAGTCGGAATCATGGATACCAACACCGGTCCAGTCAACTGGCATCCAGTAGTTTACAGGACTTGCATAAGGGGTTCCATCATCATTCGTTCCTTTTAATGTAGCATTTTCCTCTTTGTTCCAAACATAGAAAACACCAGCTGGAGTAGGGGTCTTAGGTTTTCCAGA
The DNA here is from genome assembly GCF_040887165.1 of Enterococcus sp. C65. Lineage (NCBI taxonomy): Bacteria > Bacillati > Bacillota > Bacilli > Lactobacillales > Enterococcaceae > Enterococcus > Enterococcus sp. C65. The sequence goes on from NZ_JBFOFG010000008.1 coordinate 160,700, forward strand.
CACGATGTCAGTTTCTAGCGCAACTTTACCATCTTTGTAATACCACATATGCTGGTTTTTTAAATCAACTTCGATATAGGTATCTTCTATTAAAGGATGATCAGCTGTTGTGGCACCTTGAACAATTGGTGATCGGGTAAAGTCTTTACCTGCTAAAATGGCTGACTTCAAAGCTTCTGTTTCTGCATCAGTTTTGATTGACCAACTATAGGTACCCACAGGAACCGTTACTTCACCACGTTTTGTACTTTTAAATTTTGTGTCATTCGTACTTGTGTTATATTTTTCTCCTAAACCTGTTACATAGTTTTTAACTTGTGTTGTATCTAAATCAACTTTACCATCTGTGTAAGTTAGCCAGTTAGCAATTTCAGAACGAGGTATCTGGAAAGTATTGCCGTTGATACTATAGGTTCCTTTGATATTAGCAATGGCATTCATTTCATCGACTTGTTTTGTTAAATTTTTATCGGTCGCTGTCACTTTTGGTTTTGTTTGAAATTTAGTTAAATCAATTTTGTTTTTGCCATCCTTCACACTGGTTTTCAGCGCGTTGATAGCTGCTGTCACATCAATCGTATCGCCAGTTACTTCTGGTTTTATTTTGAAAGAGTCACCAGATTTTTCAATCGTCGCATCTTGTGTCTGTGTCCGATCTTTATTTAATTCGGTTAGCTTATTCGTCGTGGAAGCCAGCGTTTCATCTAGTTTTTGATGATCAGTATCTTGCGGATCAATTTCTTGTTTTTCACTAGCGGAAACATAGTTCATGCCCCATGACCAAGCATTTTGTTGGTTTAACAATCGAGATAAATCTGCTGAAAAGTCATCTTTATAACCAAGCTCAGATTTTGCGATCTCTTCCCAAACTTTCCCATTTTCTTCAATCGTCAGCTTTTTATTGGAAAAGGTGTCTTTTAATTTGTCATTTGCCTGTTGCACGGTCAGGTTACTTACATTGATGGAATTAATTTCCGTGTTAGGTAAAAAATGATTGGTGTAATATGTACTGCGGTAAGCGTAAAAGCCGATTAATGCAAGGAATACGCCTAGCGTAGTTAATAGACCAATGTGTAGCGATTTCGATTTTTTATGATGAGAAGATCTTGTCATGCGGGCAGCTCCTTATTTGATAGTTTAGCGTATAACGAACTAATCATAGCATATTTTGAGAAAAAAGACGAAGGGGACAAATGATTTAGCAAAAATTTAACGATCGTTAAGTAAAAAAATCAAGCAGAATGCTGACATTCTGCTTGATTAAGTGGTTAAATTTATTCTAATTATTCAGCGTCTAATTTAGAAAAAGCTTCATCTAAGATTTCTTTTAATTGTTTAGCTGAAGCAGCCATACGATCTTGTTCGCTGTCACTTAGAGGGATTTCGATAACTTTTTGGATACCTTGACGGTTGATTACTGCAGGGGCACCAATGTAGATATCGTTCAAGCCGTATTCACCATTCATAAATACAGATAGTGGAAGTACAGCATTTTCATCATCTAAGATGGCACGAGTGATACGTGCTAAGGCTACAGCGATACCATAGAAAGTAGCGCCTTTCTTTTCAATGATTGTGTAAGCAGCATCACGTACACCAAAGAATAAGTTAACCATTGCTTCTTCATCAACGTCTGGATTGTTTTTAACCCATTCATAAATTTGTAAACCAGCAACGTTAGCATGTGACCAAACAGGAAATTCTGAGTCACCATGTTCACCTAAGATATAAGCATGGACGTTACGTGCATCAACATCAACTAATTCTGCAAGTGCTTGACGGAAGCGAGCTGAGTCAAGTGAAGTACCTGAACCGATTACGCGTTCTTTAGGGAAGCCTGAGAATTTCCAAGTTGAGTAAGTTAAAATATCTACTGGGTTAGCAGCAACTAAGAAAATACCATTGAATCCTGATTCAACAATTTGTGTTACTACATCGCGGTTGATTTTTAAGTTTTTATTTACTAAGTCTAAACGAGTTTCACCTGGTTTTTGTGGTGCACCAGCAGTGATAACTACTAAGTCAGCATCATGTGCATCTGCATAAGTAGCAGAGTAGATTTTTTTAGGTGAAGTAAATGCTAGAGCATGTGATAAATCAATAGCATCTCCTTCAGTTTTTGCTGTGTTGATATCTACGATACCTACTTCTTGTGCAATGTTTTGAGTAACTAGAGCAAAGGCATAGCTAGAACCTACGGCGCCATCTCCAACAAGAATTACTTTTTGATGATCTTTTTTTTCTGCAGCTGCAGTCATTATATATCAATCCTTCCATTGATTTTGTTTTTTCCCATGCCTATGCTAACATTTATCAAGCCCGCTGTCACGCTATTTGGCTATAAAATATAACAGATAACAAGGTTGTATTATATGTAAAAGCTTACATGTGCGTGATTTCACTATTTTTAAAAGGTTATTAATTTATTAGACTTTGAAGAAAATTTTAATTTCTTTATCATTTGTTAAACATTCTCTTTTTGTTGAAACAGGTACTTGTGTGTTATACTTAATAGTAGAAAGTAAAAAAATGAAAAAATGAGTCAAAGACTGGATTGCTTTAGGGCGCTCCAGCCTTTTGTGCTGCTTTTTTCAATTAGGTGGTAGAACAAATGAAAATGATCGTAGGGCTTGGAAACCCAGGAACCAAATATGCACAAACCAAACATAATATCGGCTTTATGGTCGTTGATCGCATGGCTGAAAAGCAGCAAGCTGTGTTTAAAAAAAATACATTTGAAGCGGAAGTTGCAGAGTTTTTCTATCAAGGAGAAAAAATCTTATTAGTGAAGCCGCAAACTTTTATGAACGAATCTGGTCGTGCTGTAGGACCATTAATGACTTATTTCGGTATTTATCCGGAAGAATTAGTTGTTGTTTATGATGATTTAGATCTTGTAACTGGCAAGATCCGCTTGCGCCAAAAAGGGAGTGCTGGAGGGCATAATGGAATAAAAAGTATCATTTCTCACTTGAATACAAATGTATTTGACCGTATCAAAGTAGGCATTGGTCGACCAGAAGGAAACAAAACTGTTGTTCAACACGTGCTAAGCCCATTTAGTAAAGAAGTTCAACCATTGATTGAAGCAAGTATCGATCAGTCAGTGGCAGCACTCGAGTTTATGCTGGATGGTCATTCGTTTATCGATACGATGAACAAATTCAATTAGCGAAGGAGGAAAAAAATGGATATCGTTCAATTAATTGGTAAAGATCCACAGGTAAAGGAATGGCTCAACCAGATAGAAGAAAAATCACCAAGACAATTGATCACTGGTTTAGCTGGTTCAGCCAAAACTCTTCTCTTTGCTCGAGCGTTCAAAAAAACAAAGAAAAACTTAGTCGTATTAATGCCTAATCTGTATTATGCGAATCAACTAGCAGAAGATTTGCAACATGTTTTGCCAGCAGAACAAATACATTCTTTTCCAGTAGATGAAGTTCTTTCTGCGGAAATGGCTTTTTCTTCCCCAGAAGCAAGAAGAGAACGAGTTGCTACACTAAATGCCCTGCAACAAAAACAACCAGGGGTCTATTTATTACCAGTAGCAGCATTGCATAAACGATTACCCAGTCCAAAAGTTTGGAAACAAGCCCAATTGACTTGGCGAACGGGAGAGGAAATAGCCGTTGACGATCTGCCTCGTCTATTGACTTTATTAGGCTACGAACGAGTTGAGATGGTGGCAAAAACAGGAGAGTATAGTATTCGTGGCAGCATCATTGATATCTATCCGATCAATCTCGAACATCCCGTACGTATCGAATTATTTGATGTAGAGATTGACTCCATGCGATATTTTGAAGTAGAAACTCAACGCTCGATCGAAAAAGTAACAGAAATTTGGATCGCACCGACAAGTGAACAGGTCTACGACCAAGCTGATTTACTTCATGGGATCGACCGACTGGAAAAGTTGTTAGAAAAGAAACTAGCGACGATTTCAGAAGAAACAGACCGCCAATTCGTGCAGGATTATTTTGGACAAGTGATCGCGCAATGGCAAGCAGGAAATCCGACAGAAGACGCGAAACTTTATGCTGATCTTCTTTATCAAGAAGAAACGACGATCCTTGATTATTTTCCAACAAGTAGTTTATTCATTGTGGATGATTATCAACGAATCATGGAAACAAATCGGGAGATCGAAAGAGAAGCAGCTGAATGGCAAACACAAAAAATTAGTGAATTACGTGTCTTCTCAGAGCAAGTTTTTGTCAATGATGTGCATAAATTAGTTCAAAAAGAAAAATTTGTGACGACTTTTTTTGCGCTTTTTCAAAAGGGTATGGGGAATTTACGTTTTCAAGCGATTCACAATTTTCAATATCGTACGATGCAACAATTTTTCGGTCAAATGCCATTATTGAAAACAGAAATGGACCGATGGCGTAAGCAAGAACAAACAGTAGTCATCTTTATTCCTACGAAAGAACGGATTAGAAAAGCGGAGCAGATGTTACGTGATGAAGAGATCCTAGTCGTGGAAACCGAAAAAGAAAAACTGATCAGAGGACAAGTGCAACTAGTGGAAGGGGCGCTGCAAACAGGGTTCGAACTTCCTCAAGAAAAAATAGTCGCAATTACGGAAAAAGAAATTTTCCAAAAAACGACGAAGAAACAAACACGGCGACAAACCGTAACTAATGCGGAACGTTTAAAAAGCTATAATGAACTAAAAGCAGGCGACTATGTCGTTCACGCAAATCACGGGATCGGTAAATATATTGGGATGGAAACGTTAGAAGTGGATGGTGTCCATCAAGACTACATGACGATCCTTTATCAAAATGACGATAAATTATTTATTCCGGTTACCCAGCTGAATTTGATCCAAAAATATGTTGCTTCTGAATCAAAAGCACCTCGTATCAATAAATTAGGCAGTAGTGAATGGACGAAAACCAAAAGAAAGGTTTCGTCTAAAATTGAAGATATCGCAGATGATCTGATCAAACTATATGCTGCCAGAGAATCAGAAAAAGGGTATGCGTTTGGACCGGATGATGGGTATCAAAAAGAATTTGAAAATGCCTTCCCATACTCTGAAACGGATGACCAATTACGGAGTGCCGCAGAGATCAAACGAGATATGGAAAAAGAAAAACCGATGGATCGTTTGCTCGTTGGTGATGTTGGCTACGGTAAAACGGAAGTGGCTTTACGAGCTGCTTTTAAAGCCGTCAAGGAAAGTAAACAAGTTGCCTTTTTAGTTCCTACGACCATTCTCGCCCAACAACATTATGAAACGATGTTGGAACGTTTTGAAGGATTTCCAGTAAATGTAGGTCTATTGAGTCGTTTCCGAACGAAAAAACAACAAAAAGAAACGATTGAACAATTACGTACTGGACAAATCGATATCGTAGTCGGAACGCATCGTATCTTATCTAAAGACATTGAATTTAGTGACTTAGGGTTATTGATCGTTGACGAAGAACAGCGTTTTGGTGTAAAACATAAAGAACGTTTGAAACAACTACGTGCCCAAGTGGATGTCTTGACGTTGACAGCGACACCGATCCCACGGACACTCCACATGTCAATGCTCGGGGTTCGTGATTTATCAGTGATCGAAACACCGCCTGCCAATCGTTATCCGATTCAAACTTACGTGATGGAAAAAAATCCTGGAGCGATTCGTGAAGCTATCCATCGAGAAATGGGGCGTGGCGGTCAAGTGTTCTATCTCTATAATCGAGTAGAGACGATCGAACAAAAAGTGGAAGAAATCCAAGAACTTGTACCAGAAGCACGGATCGGTTATGCGCATGGTCAAATGACTGAAGCACAATTAGAAAATACATTGTTTGATTTTATTGAAGGACAATATGATGTGTTAGTCACAACGACGATCATTGAAACGGGTGTCGATATTCCAAATGCGAATACGCTCTTCGTTGAAAATGCTGATTACATGGGGCTATCGACTCTTTATCAATTACGAGGTCGTGTGGGACGAAGCAACCGAGTGGCGTACGCCTACTTCATGTATGAACAACAAAAAATCTTGAATGAAGTCAGCGAAAAACGTCTTCAAGCCATTAAAGATTTCACCGAACTAGGCTCTGGTTTTAAAATCGCTATGCGGGATTTATCGATCCGAGGAGCAGGAAATCTGCTAGGTGCGCAGCAGCACGGCTTTATTGATGCTGTCGGATTCGACATGTATTCGCAAATGTTAAGTGATGCTGTTTTACGTAAACAAGGAAAGAACAACCAAGTGGAAAAAACAGCAGTTGAAATCGATCTTGGGGTCGATGCTTACTTGCCAGAAGAATATGTTTCGGACCAAAGACAGAAAATTGAAATTTATAAACGGATCAGGGAACTTGATTCACAAGAAATGCTTGATGAATTAGAAGATGATCTTTTAGACCGTTTTGGGGAATACCCTGAAGAGGTGGCACATCTCTTAACGATTGGCCAAATCAAAATGGATGGCGATCGCGCCTTGATTGAAACAATTCGCAAGCAACAGCAGACTATCGTCTTTAATCTAAGTAAAGCAGGAACAAAACGCTATACTGTAGAACAGTTATTTGAAGCTTTGACTGCAACAAAACTAAAAGCAAGTTTAGGTGTAGAAAAAGAAAAAATGGTGATTCGACTAACGGTTCCTAACAAGACCGATGAAGCAGTTTGGTTGCAAGAAATCCAACGTTTTGTCAAAGCTTTACGTGAACAAAAATATCTGTCTGCTTAGGAAGGAGCGAATACTTTGGACCATAAAGAGATGCGTCGCGTGATGCATGGCGCATTTATATTGACGATTGCTTCTTTCATAGCAAAAGTCCTAAGTGCGCTGTACCGCATTCCGCTCCAAAACTTAGTTGGTGATGAAGGATTTTATGTATACCAACAAGTATACCCAATCTATGGGATTGCCATGACTTTAGCGTTGTCTGGTTTACCGCAATTCATTTCAAAATATGTCGCTGAACGAAAAGATCCAATTCAGCGAAAAGAAGCACTGCAACGGCTTTATCCATTAGTTTTTTGGACAGGGATTGTTCTGTGGCTGTTTACTTTTCTCTTTAGCCGTTGGATTGCTTGGATGATGGGGGATCAGCAATTACGACCGCTGATCCAAATCGTTTCATTTACTTTCTTACTGATGCCAGGACTATCTTTTTATCGAGGGAATTTCCAAGGCAGATTTTTGATGGAACCGACAGCTGTTTCACAAGTCGTTGAACAATTTGTGAGAGTGGCGATCATCGTTTTCAGTGCCTTTGCTTTTCGACTATTTGGCTGGTCAGTTTACCAAACAGGAACTGCTGCTATGAGTGGTGCAGTCATCGGGGGACTTTGTGCCTATGGTGTGTTGCGCTATTATGAACAAAAAATCCATGGTGGAGCGTTAAGTTTTCGACATTTTTCGGTCACGAAACGACCTGACAAACGATTGATCCGGCGTTTTTTAGTTGAAGGGGGCTTAGTGTCAATCTATAGTGGTCTGCTGATTTTCTTTCAGCTGATCGACTCATTTTTTGTAAAAAATGCGCTTCAAGTTTATGGACTATCTGAACAAAGTGCAAAAATTGCAAAAGGGGTCTATGATCGTGGGCAACCGTTAGTTCAATTAGGACTAGTGATTGCAACTGCATTAAGTGCGACTTTCTTACCTGCATTGACGAAATACTTGATAACGGCTGTGCATAGTCAATTTCTAAAGACTGCCAAAATCTATTTACGGTTAACAACGACTTTAGCATTAGCTGCTTCTGTAGGACTAGCTATGCTTTTACCGTATATCAACTATGCGCTATTTAAAGATTACGCTGGGAATGCAGCGTTGGTGCTATTCGTCTTTGCAATTGCTTTAACAGCAATCATCCAAACCTATCAAAGTATTGCCCAAAGTAAAAATTCTTTTCGTCCCTCTTTGAAAGGTGCAGGCTGGGGGCTGTTAGCCAAAGCTTTGGCAACCCCGTTTCTAACTGGTTATCTAGGGACAGTAGGTGCTAGTTTGTCGACCTTGCTAGGATTGGCTGTCACTCTATGGTATTTTGTCCACACGGAGACTAGTGAAATCAATCAGTTCTGGAAAGAACGTCGCTTTGGAAGTAAATTGCTTCAATGTTTGGGATGGATGATCTTAGCCTTACTGATTTATTATGGCGGACTGACGATGATTTTTGGACCGGTTGCTCATCGGTCTTCTGCGTTCTTTGCCAGTTTAGCAGGTGTAGGAATCGGGGCGTTCGTCTTTGTGAATGCAGTGATCTGGACAAAATTATTTACGGTTAGAGAATGGTTGATGTTACCGTTTGGAAAAAAGATTTTACGATTTAATAAACTTATAAAAAATAAAAGTGAGGAATCCTAATGCGATTAGATAAATTTCTTAAAATTTCCCGAATTATCAAACGCCGCTCTGTAGCAAAAGAAGTGGCAGATAAAGGAAGAATTCAAATCAACGGAAAATTGGCTAAATCTTCTAGTGATGTCAAGGTAGGCGATCAATTGAAGATTCAATTTGGAAACAAAACAATGGAAGTAAAAGTCAATGAATTACATGAGTCAACGAAAAAAGAAGATGCTCAAAAAATGTATGAGATCATTTCGGAGATTCGCAAGCAAAACACTGACGAAATAGATTAGACAACCCTCAATGATATTGGTATAATGAAAACGACAATCAAAAAAGATTGGAGCGAAGAGAAGTGACAAAAAAAAGCAACAAAATTGCTGCTTTAGATACAGAGTATGCAAAGAAAAAATATGTCGAATTTCAAGAACAACAACGCCAGTTGATTTTTCGTAGACGTCGATTAGCAGTTATTTTTATAGGTGCTTTGGTCATTTTCGCAATTTTAGGTTTTCAAATTTTTCGTGATATGCAAAGAATGAATCAATTAAACGAATTGAAAGTTGAAGCAAATACGGAATTAAGCCAAGTCAATGCTGATGTGGATCAGCTAACACAGGATGTCTCATTATTGAAAGATGATGACTATGTGGCGAAACTTGCGAGAAGCAAATACTTTTATTCAAAAGAAGGCGAGCAGGTTTATCCAGTATTAGAATCAAATACGGATGACACAGACCAAACAACTAGTTCAACAACTGCAAAATAAGCAGTATTATAAATAGGTTAATAATTAGGAGGAACATTTTTTTTATGTCAATCGAGGTAGGAGCAAAACTGCAAGGAAAAGTATCAGGAATTACAAATTTTGGCGCGTTTATTGATTTAGGAGCTGGAAAAACTGGTCTAGTTCATATCAGTGAAGTCTCAAATGGCTATATCAAAGATATTCATGATGTTTTAAGTGTCAGTGATGAAGTAACTGTTAAAGTTATCTCAGTTAATGATGATGGTAAAATTGGATTATCAATCCGTCAAACACAACCAAAACCAGCGGAATCAACAGAATCAGATGATGATAAGCGTCCAAAAAAATACCAACAAAGAGATCCTCGCGATAATCGAGGTCGTTCAACACAGAAAAAACCTTTTTCTCGCAGTCAATCTTCTAATAACCATAAAGAAGACTTCGATTCATTAATGAGTTCATTTTTAAAGGATAGTGATGATCGATTGACTTCCTTGAAGCGCAATACAGAAGGTAAACGTGGCGGACGCGGCGGACGTCGCAGCTAACCAAAAACTTAAGAGCAGGCAATTGTCGCAGACTTTTGTCCGCTCTTTTTTTCATTGGAATCTTTGATGGTAGGTTGATCGAAGCCGAGAAGGAACAAGGAAGTGATTCGATGGAAGAAGAACAAGACGCAAGGAAGATCAGACAACGTTTTTTGACAAATTGTGAAATTAATGGTTATTTGAATGAAAAAACAAGAGCGCTACTGGCGGTTTCTGGGGGAGTAGATTCTATGGTTCTTCTGGATTTAATGATGGAAGCGCAAAAAAAATGGGGTTTCTTTTTGGCAGTGACCCATATCAATCATCAATTAAGAGAAGAATCTGTTCATGAAGTTGCGTATTTAAAGAAGTATTGTCAACAACATCAACTCCCATTACAAGTGGAAGTTTGGGAAAAGCCAACAAAAAAGGGCATTGAAACAGCGGCTCGAGAGTTTCGTTATCAAGTGTTTGCGAAGCAGATGCAAAGCGGCAGCTATGACTGCCTAATGACGGCACATCATGGGGATGACCAAATGGAAACGGTTTTAATGAAGTTGTTGCGTGGGGGGCAACTTAGTACCTATGCTGGGATCAAAGAAGCCCAACCCTTCTCCAATGGTCGATTGATTCGTCCGTTACTAGGATTTAGTAAGGCGCAATTATATCAATATGCTTCAGAGCGAGAGCTGGTTTATTTTGAAGACCATACGAATCAAGAGTTGGATGTTCAACGTAATCGCCTTCGTCATTTGGTTCTGCCTCAACTAAAACAAGAAAATCCACAAGCAATGGTTCATTTTCAACGTTTTTCGCAGCAGATCCAATGGGCAGATCGATTGATTCAAACACACATGAAGAAAGTCTTGATGGAAAATGTCGTAGAAGAAAACGAATGGGTGCATTTTCCTTGGAAACTATTAGCGGAGATGCCAGAAGAAGAAAGCTATTATTTCTTATACGCATTCTTTGATCATTTTTTTGAAAAAACAGCGATCGTGATCAAAGAAAAACAAATCCAACTGATTTTACAACAGTGTCAACAGAAAAAAGGCCAATGGAAAATTACTCTTGAACGAGGGTGGGTTCTGCAACGTAGCTATGAAAAAATCTATCTTATCCAAGAGAAAGCTGATCCCTCAAAAACAATACAAGAACGAACAGAGGCGTATAAGTTGGAGTTGAATCAACGCATCAGGTTAGATGAAAGCTGCTGGATCGGCTTGTTTACACCTGAAGCAGCCGAAGAAGCTAGAAAAGCAGATGATTGGGACGAGTTTTCTCATGATCTTTGGCTATCTTCACATCAAGAACTGTTTGTAGGAAAGAGACAAGCAGGAGAGCGTATCCAGCTAAATAGCAAACTAAAAAAGAAAATATCCAGATATTTGATTGATAACAAAGTACCTGATTCACAAAGAAAAGAGGCATGGGTCGTGAGGGATCAAAATGAAAATATTTATAGTTTGGTCCCATTTACCTATTCCTATTTGAGTATTGGTGTAGAAACTGATAAAATACACTACATACTTCTTTACAAATATCACAAAGAAGCAATTGGAAGGAGAACCTGATGTTAGAAAAGGATATTGAAAAAGTTTTGATTACAAGAGAAGAAATACAAGTTCGTTGTGAAGAACTAGGCAAAGAATTGGCAGAAACTTATAAGCATAATAATCCACTCGTTGTTGGTGTTCTAAAAGGCGCTGTTCCATTCATGGCAGATATCATACGTTCGATTGATGCTCACTTGGAAATAGACTTTATGGATGTTTCAAGTTATGGAAATGCAACGGTTTCATCAGGAGAAGTCAAAATCGTCAAAGATTTAGATACCAATGTTGAAGGCCGTGACTTACTGATCGTTGAAGATATCATCGATAGTGGAAGAACACTCGCTTATTTGGTTGATCTATTTAAATACCGTAAAGCAAAATCAGTGAAAATTGTCACATTGCTTGATAAACCAGAAGGTAGAGTAGTTGATATTGAAGCAGACTATGTTGGATTCAATGTTCCTAATGAATTTGTAGTGGGTTACGGATTAGATTATGCAGAAGCTTACCGTAATTTACCATACATCGGTGTATTGAAGCCTAGCGTTTATCAATCAAATTAGTGCTGTATCTACTATAAATTGTGTTACAATAGAATGGTCAGGATTGATAAAAAAAATGCTAAATTAAAATAACGCATAGGGAGGGCAACTATGAACAAAAAAAACAATGGCATGATGAAAAATGCCTTGTATTATGTCCTCGTAATCTTAGCGATGGTTATGGTCGTATATTTTATCTTTGGTAATAACGGCCAACGATCGTCAGATATCGAGTACACAAAATTTACAGAACAATTACAAGCAGGGAAAATCAAAGAATTTGAAGTGCAACCTGCAAATGGTGTATATAAAATTTCTGGAGAGTATAAAGAACAGCAAACCGTCTCTAACAGTGGTGGACTTGCTATCTTAGGATCGACAGATACAAAAACGACACACTTTACAACGATTATTTTGCCAAACGATACCACACTTAGCCAAGTGACTGATTTAGCGAAAGAACATAACGTAGCTACAACAGTCAAAGAAGAATCAAGCAGTGGCGTATGGGTATCCTTATTGCTAAGCTTCTTACCAATTATCATCCTTGTGTTCTTCTTCTATATGATGATGGGGCAACAAGGTGGTGGCGGAGGCGGCGGTGGCCGTGTCATGAACTTTGGTAAATCAAAAGCCAAAGAAGCAGACAAAAAAGCGAACCGTGTACGCTTCTCGGATGTCGCTGGTGCAGAAGAAGAGAAACAAGAGTTGGTTGAAGTTGTTGAATTCTTAAGAGATCCGCGACGTTTTGTTGAGTTAGGCGCACGTATCCCAGCTGGTGTTCTTTTAGAAGGACCTCCAGGAACTGGTAAAACATTGTTAGCAAAAGCTGTAGCTGGAGAAGCGGGTGTACCGTTTTACTCTATTTCAGGTTCTGACTTTGTAGAAATGTTTGTGGGTGTTGGGGCAAGTCGTGTTCGTGACTTATTTGAAACAGCGAAGAAAAATGCTCCAGCAATCATCTTCATCGATGAAATTGATGCTGTTGGTCGTCAACGTGGCGCAGGCATGGGCGGTGGACATGATGAACGTGAACAAACACTGAACCAATTGCTAGTTGAAATGGACGGATTTGATGGGAATGAAGGTGTTATCGTCATTGCTGCAACAAACCGTTCAGATGTACTTGACCCTGCACTTTTACGTCCAGGACGTTTTGACCGTCAAATTTTAGTTGGTCGTCCAGATGTGAAAGGCCGTGAAGCAATCTTACGTGTTCACGCACGAAACAAACCGATGGCAGATGACGTTGATTTGAAAGTCGTGGCACAACAAACACCAGGTTTTGCTGGTGCAGATTTAGAAAATGTCTTAAACGAAGCAGCTTTAGTTGCGGCTCGTCGTAACAAGAAGAAAATCGATGCTTCAGATATTGATGAAGCAGAAGATCGCGTGATTGCAGGTCCAGCTAAGAAAGATCGCGTAATCAGCAAAAAAGAACGAGAAATGGTGGCTTATCACGAAGCAGGTCATACGATCGTTGGTTTAGTCTTGAGTCGGGCACGTGTGGTTCATAAAGTTACCATTATTCCACGTGGACGTGCAGGTGGTTATATGATCGCCTTACCAAAAGAAGATCAATTCTTGATGACAAAAGAAGATATGTTTGAACAAATCGTTGGTTTGCTTGGTGGTCGAACAGCAGAAGAAATCATCTTCAACGTTCAATCAACTGGGGCTTCTAATGACTTTGAACAAGCAACAGCTTTAGCACGAAGCATGGTAACTGAATATGGAATGAGTGATCGTTTAGGTCCAGTTCAATATGAAGGAAATCATCAAGTATTCGTTGGTCGTGACTATGGTCAAACGAAAGCTTACTCTGAACAAGTGGCCTTTGAAATTGACCAAGAAGTGCGTAAGATTTTGATGGAAGCTCATCAAAAAGCGCATGAGATCATCGAAGCACATCGAGCGCAACATAAATTGATCGCTGAAAAACTGTTAGAATTTGAAACACTCGATGCGAAAGCAATCAAATCTTTATTTGAAAAAGGTGTTATGCCTGAAGGTTCAGAATCTGCTAACTATCCTAGTGAAAAAGAAGCGCAAACTTTTGAAGAAGCAAAACGTGCTTTGGAAGAAAAAGACGCAGAAAAACAAGCGGAAGAAAAGCAAGATTTTGAGCACGATAAGAAAGAATTTGAAGAAGAGAAAAAAGAATTAAATGAAGAAGAACATCAAACTTCTTCAACAGATGATTCGGGTGATCAACCGAAATAATCGCTAAAAAATGAGAGCTACGACAAAAGTCGTGGCTCTTTTTTAGTAGTTGTTTTATTTTTTATTATAGAATAGGCAAATAAAAGAAAAGATAACATTCATAAGTTGAAAATTATCAGCGTAACTAGTATGATTCACTATGAATTTAAAAATCGGAAAAGAGGTACATAAATAAATGGAAGATTATTTGATCAAGGCACTGGCCTATGATGGCTATGTACGTGCTTATGCAGTTCAAGCAACAAATACTGTTGCAGAAGCCCAAAAACGACACGACACTTGGCATACATCATCGGCTGCATTAGGTCGTACGCTTGTTGGCGGACTTTTACTAGGTTCGACGCTAAAAGGCGAAGACAAGTTAACTGTGCGGATTCAAGGGAATGGTCCGGCTAATGGGATTGTGGTAGATGCGAATGGTAAAGGAGAAGTCAAAGGCTATATCCAAAACCCTCATTTGAGCCTACCTTTGAATGAAGCAGGAAAAATTGATGTGCGTGGTGCTGTGGGAACGCAAGGGATGTTCAGTGTTACTAAAGACCTCGGTTTGAAAGAACCATTTTCGGGACAAACACCTATTGTTTCTGGAGAAATTGCGGAAGACTTTACCTATTATCTTGCAATCTCAGAACAGATTCCTTCAGCAGTTGGATTGAGCGTTTTAGTTAACACGGATGACAGTATCAAAACAGCTGGTGGATTTATGATCCAAATCATGCCTGGTGCAGATGAAGAAACTATCAGTAAAATCGAAGAACAATTAAAAACGACACCACGTATTTCTACTTTATTAGACGAAGGATTAACACCTGAAAAAATTCTTGAAGGTTTACTAGGAACTAGTGAGTTGAATATTTTAGAGAAAATGCCGGTACAATTCAAATGTGATTGCTCAAAAGAAAAATTTGGGGAAGCAATTATTGCTTTAGGGGCAGAAGAAATCCAAGCGATGATTGATGAAGATCACGGAGCAGAAGCCGTTTGTTCATTCTGCAACAACAAGTATGAATACAGTGAAGCAGAATTATCCGAGCTAAAAGCAGAAGCGCTGGGAGGAAAATAAGTGGAACATACATGGAAAATCGGACATGTTGAAATTCCCAATCGAGTAGTTGTCGCACCGATGGCTGGAATCACTAATTCAGCTTTTCGTGTGACCGTCAAAGAGTTCGGTGCTGGATTAGTCGTCTGTGAGATGATCAGTGACCAAGGAATCCATTTTAGAAACAAGAAAACATTAGAGATGCTGCATATCGAAGAAACAGAACATCCACTAAGCTTGCAAATTTTTGGTGGAAACAAAGATACTTTGGTCGAGGCTGCCCAATTCGTTCAAGAAAATACAGCGGCTGACATCATTGATATCAATATGGGTTGCCCAGTGAACAAAATCATCAAAGCAGAAGCAGGCGCTAAATGGTTATTGGATCCAGATAAAGTTTATGAGATGGTGCAAGCTGTCTCTTCTGCCGTTGATGTACCAGTTACTGTGAAAATGAGAATCGGTTGGGATGAACAACATGTCTTTGCTGTGCAAAATGCTTTAGCGGCTGAAGCAGCTGGCGCCAGTGCAATCGCCATGCACGGACGTACGAGAGTACAAATGTATGAAGGTAAAGCAAACTGGGAAGTATTGAAAGAAGTTAAAAGTCAGCTCAAGATCCCATTTATGGGCAATGGAGATGTCAAAACTCCGGAAGATGCTAAAAGAATGTTAGAATACGTAGGAGCGGATGGTGTAATGATCGGGCGTGCAGCGTTAGGCAATCCTTGGATGATCCATCGCACCCAGCATTACTTAGAAACCGGGGAGTTAATCCCTGAACCAACACCAAGAGAAAAAATCGAG
This sequence comes from Enterococcus sp. C65, assembly GCF_040887165.1. Classification (NCBI taxonomy): domain Bacteria; kingdom Bacillati; phylum Bacillota; class Bacilli; order Lactobacillales; family Enterococcaceae; genus Enterococcus; species Enterococcus sp. C65. Next base: position 176,462 of record NZ_JBFOFG010000008.1, read on the forward strand.
ACCGCTAAATTACATTTGAAACGTTTAGTCGATTTAAAAGGAGAGGTTGTTGCGTGCCGAGAATTTCGGACACATGCTTCCTATTATTTAAAAGGAATCTCTCGAGCAGCAAAAGTAAAAGTTGCAATCAATCAAGCAGAAAAACAAGTAGAAATCAATGAACTGCTTGACCGCTTTTTAGAGAAAACAGAAAAAGTATCTGTGAAATAATCCAGTGATTTTCTAAGTTTTTCGTGAATTTTCAAGTCGAACTTTAAGTTCGGCTTGCTTTTTTTGTGTTTCATTGGCATTATAGGAAAGAGAATAACATGAGAATGGAGGAACTTTTGTGACACAGGAACAACAACATCAAGTAGAAGATTTAAACGATCAAATGCTTGTTCGCCGTCAAAAAATGGAGCAATTAAGAGAAAATGGGATTGATCCTTTTGGTAAACGATTTGAACGTACGCACAATTCAGAAGAATTACATGAATTGTTTGATCCAAGAACAAAAGAAGAATTAGCAGAGATGGGGCTAACTGCAAGTGTAGCCGGTCGAATGATCACTCGTCGTGGTAAAGGAAAAGCTGGATTTGCTCACTTACAAGATCGTGAAGGCCAAATCCAAATTTATGTACGTAAAGATCAAGTAGGTGATGAAGCCTATGATGTATTCAAACATGCTGATTTAGGCGACTTCTTTGGCGTAACAGGTGAAATCATGAAGACTGATACTGGCGAAGTTTCAATCAAGGCATCAGAAATCACTATTTTATCAAAAGCTTTACGTCCGCTACCAGATAAATACCATGGATTGACTAATATCGAACAACGTTATCGTCAACGTTATCTTGATTTGATCAGTAACCGTGAAAGTTTTGATCGCTTCATGAAACGTAGCCAAATTATTAGCGAAATCCGTCGTTACTTAGATGGTAATGGCTATATTGAAGTAGAAACACCAGTCTTACACAATGAAGCCGGTGGTGCTGCAGCTCGTCCATTTATTACACACCATAACGCACTAGATATTGATTTATACTTACGTATTGCGTTAGAACTTCATTTAAAACGCCTAATTGTGGGTGGAATGGAAAAAGTTTACGAAATCGGTCGCGTTTTCCGTAATGAAGGAATCGATACAACTCATAATCCAGAATTTACGATGTTAGAAGCTTACACCGCTTATACAGATTTCCAGGATGTCATGAACTTGACTGAAGGAATCATTCGTAATGCAGCCCAAAAAGTTCTTGGTACAGCAGAAATCACTTATGATGGCCAAGCAGTTGATTTGGAAAGTGACTTTAAACGTATCCATATGGTAGATGCGATCAAAGAGCAAACAGGTGTCGATTTCTGGAAAGAAATGACATTAGAAGAAGCATTAGCACTTGCTGAAGAGCATCACGTAGAAGTGACCGAAGCAATGGGCGTAGGACATGTCATCAATGAGTTCTTTGAAACTTTTGTGGAAGAAACATTGACACAACCAACTTTTGTTTACGGACATCCAGTAGAAGTATCTCCATTGGCGAAAAAGAATCCAGAAGATCCACGCTTTACCGATCGTTTTGAATTGTTTATCGTTGGTCGGGAATTTGCGAATGCCTTTACCGAATTAAATGATCCAATTGATCAAAGAGAACGTTTTGAAGCCCAAGAAAAAGAACGTGAGCTAGGAAACGATGAAGCACACGGTGTCGATGAAGACTTCTTGGAAGCTTTAGAATATGGTATGCCACCAACTGGCGGTCTAGGTATCGGAATTGACCGTTTAGTTATGTTATTGACGGATGCACAGTCGATCCGTGATGTTTTGCTATTCCCAACGATGCGTTAGATATGGTGAATATGAATAAAAAAGAAGCCAAGAACTCTTGGCTTCTTTTTTTATAATCTAGTAAAAGAGAGAAGTCAAAGGATCACTCTATTTCTAGTAGATAGCGTAAAACTTACACCACTTTTTGTCAGTTTCTTTTTTGAAATAATGAGGTACGGTAAAAAAATGCAAGGCGAGGATAATCGAGAAATTTATTATGTGGAGGCATAGATAAAGGAATTGCTTGCTTGTATTTGAGTGGATTGATTAAACGATCTTCTTATTTATAACGAATATTAAAGAATAAGGGATGAGTAATATCGCAGGAAAACTATTAAAATACGAATGATTATTTTTAAAATTACAGAAATGATCGTCCAATGAAAAAAACTTGAAAAAATACAAAAAATTCGTTGACCGTTAAAGGTTTAGTTGGTATATTATTATTTGTTCAAAAGTTATCACTAAATAACTTCTGACAAAAATAAAAAATAACTTCAAAAAGTTCTTGACGTGTGAGAGATCACATGATAAGATAACTGAGTCGTTAAAAAACAATAGCTTACGAAGCTTGATTCTATCGAAAAAAACTTCAAAAAAGTTGTTGACAAATAACAAACGACGAGTTATGATAAATGAGTTGCTGAAACACTTCTGAAAAATGAAGTTAAAAAACTTTTAAAAAAGAGTTGACAAAT